>CAYHEK010000017.1:0-23623 GCA_964355545.1 uncultured Thermotogae bacterium
TCTTCGGGAGTGAAAGCCGAAGCCCTGTGCGGCATGGCTGACTACGCCCGAGCTTTCGCTCTTCGCTCCTGCCGGATTTTTGCCTTGGCGCGCGCCTTCGTCTTTGCCTTTGTCCTCACCCTCGCCCTCTTCACCTTCACCCTGACCTTCCCCATCGGGTCCTCCTTTTGGAGCTGGAATCTTCGGTATGCATCATGCGGCGCACGGCCGCAGCCTCATTCCCCGCCGCAACCCACACGCACTGGGAGATGATACCCCTCTTCGAGCGCGGTGGCAGACAGGGCGGCTAAGTAGTATATGATTAGACAGTGACTGACGGGGAGGGGACGCCTTGGCTATGAGACGAGGAGGAACGATGAAGAAGGTTCTGTGCATTCTAGCAGTGGGCGCGCTCGCGCTTCTCGTCGCCGGGTGCGGCAGCTCGAAGCGGCTCGTGGACCTCGAGACGAAGACGGGGAACCAGGCGGTGCAGATCGCCGAGCTGAAAGGGAAGGTGGAGAGCTACCCGGCGCTCATCGCGGTGAACACGACGCAGATCGCTGACCTCAAGAGGGAGATCGAGGGCTACTCGCCACTGATCGCGGGGAACTCGACGCGGATCGCCGACCTCGAGAGGCAGATCGCCACCTACCCGGCGATGATCGCGAGCAACGCGACCCAAATCGCCGCGATCGAAAAACGGATCGAGGGCTACCCGGCCCTGATCGACGCGAACGCGAAGGACATTGTCGAGCTGGAGCGCGAGATCGCTAACTACTCGGCCCAGATCGCGGGGAGCGCGGCGCAGCTTGCCGACCTCAAGAGGCAGGTGGATAGCCAAGCCTCGATGACCATGAGCAACACAGCCCTCATCGTGAATAGCGCGGCACAGCTCGCCGAGCTCGGGCGCCAGGTGGACGCCCTCCAGGCCCTGACCCAGGCCCAGGCGGCGAAGGTCGCGGCCCTCGAGGCCCAGGTGGCAGCGTTCCCGGCCTTGGTCGACAAGAGCGCGGCTCGGATCGCTCTCCAGGAAGACAGGGTGAGCGAGCTCGCGACCAGATTGGAGACCTATCCCGCCCTCATCGAAGCGAGCACCCTGAGGCTCGCCCGCCTGGAAGAAGAAGTCCAAACCTACCCAGCCCAGATCGCGGAGCAAAGCGCCGAGGTTGGCGACCTCAAGGCGAGGCTTGACGAGGTTGCAGCCCAAGTCGAGGCCCTTGCCGTGTCGTCGTTCAAGGTCGCCTACCTTGAGCCGCAGGGGGCCTTCTCCGTCTTCACCGACACGGTGGCCGACCTCCTCCAGACGCAGGCGGCGAAAGAGGCGGAGCTCGCCATGCTGAACGAGGGGTTCACCTCCGGCGCGATCACGGAGACGGACTACGAGAAGAAGGTGAAGGAGCTCGGCGCTTGGATCCTCCAGGCGCAGTTCGCCGTCGACCTCGGCTTGCTCGAGAAGCTCGCCGCCTCGCCCGGCTTCGCCGACCTCGCCGCGGACCTTGGGGCGCTCAAGGAGAAAGCGGCGCCCTTGGCCGAGGACATCGCCCGCTTCGTCGAGCGAGTGAGTGCCCAAGCGATCGACTCCACGGCATTCGCGGACGAGAAGAACGCGCTTGAGGCGCGCCTCGCCGCGCTCGACGGCCGCCTGTCGGAGCTTGGGTGGACGAAGGTCCTCGAGATCGCGGAGAGGGTCGCGCGCGAGAAGGGCTACGACCTCGTCCTTCGGCGCGAGGACATCCTCGTGAACGGGAGCACCGGTCGACTCTTCGACATCACGGACCTCGTCCGGAGCGAGATCGCCTCACAGCTGTAACCAAGACCTGCGTTGGGAAGCCAGAGTGTGGGCCCCCTCTGGTTTTCTTTCGGGGTTGACAAGGCTCGCTCTCCCTGAGACCCTATAGCCTCGATGGGAAAGGACGTGCGAAGCGAGATCGGGCGCCTGCGCGAGGAGATCGAGCGCCACAACTACCTCTATCACGTGCTCGACCGGCCCGAGATCTCCGATAGCGAGTATGACCTTCTCTTCCGCCGCCTAGTGAAGCTCGAGGCGGCGCACCCCGAGCTTGTCACTCCCGACTCCCCCACCCAGCGCGTCGGTGCCACGCCGGCCGAAGGGTTCGCCACAGCGGTGCACGCCGTTCCCATGATGAGTCTCGCGAACGCCTTCAGCGTCGAGGAGGCCCGCGACTTCGACCGCCGCGTGAAGAAACTCCTCGGCCGGGATGACGTCGCCTACGTCGCCGAGCCGAAGCTCGATGGCCTATCGGTCGAACTCGTCTACCGTGACGGCCTGTTCGTCCAGGGCTCGACGCGCGGGGACGGCGTGAACGGGGAGGACGTGACGGCGAACCTGCGCACGATCCGGAGCGTCCCCCTCCGCCTGCGCCGGCGCGGCGGGAGGGCACCCGCTCTCCTCGAGGTGCGCGGCGAGGTATACATCGACAAGGAAGACCTCCTCCGCTTGAACCGCGAGCGGGAGGAGGAGGGACTTCTCCCCTTCGCCAATCCGCGCAACCTCGCCGCCGGCTCGCTGCGCCAGCTCGAGCCACGCATCACAGGCGCGCGGCCGCTTCGGATCTTCTGTTACGACGTCGGCCGCGTGGACGGGGTGAGAATCGAGACGCAGGTGGAGCTTCTGGAGACGCTCGTCGAGCTCGGGATTCGCGTCAATCCTCTCTACGCCCCTTGCCAGGGGATCGAGGAGGCGATCGCCTTCTACGAACGGCTCGCGGAAGAGAGGGAGGCCCTCCCCTACGAGGCCGACGGCGTCGTGATCAAGGTGGACGACTTCGCGGCGCGTCGGATCTTGGGCGAGATCTCGCGCAGCCCGCGCTGGGCGGTCGCGGCGAAGTTCCCCGCCGAGCAGGGGACGACGAGGCTCAAGGAGATCCTCGTCCAGGTCGGCCGCACGGGGATCCTCACCCCGGTTGCGATCCTCGAGCCGGTCCGCGTGCGCGGGGTGGAGATCTCCCGCGCTACGCTTCACAACGAGGATGAGGTGAAGCGGAAGGACATTCGCGCAGGCGACATCGTCCTTGTCCAGAGGGCGGGCGACGTCATTCCCGAGGTCGTCCGACCCCTTGTCGAGCGTCGGAGCGGAGAGGAGCGGCCGTTTGTGATGCCGACCGCCTGCCCGGTCTGCGGGGGTCCGATTGTCCGTCTCGAGGGGGAGGTCGCTCACCGTTGTCTCAACCTCTCTTGTCCGGCGCGGATCAAGGAGTCGATCCTGCACTTTGTCTCCAAGGGGGGACTTGACGTCGAGGGGTTTGGCCCGAGGCTCGTGGACCAGCTAGTGGAGCGTGGGATCGTGCGGCGGCTCGACGACCTCTTTCGTCTGGACCGGGAGAGCCTCCTCGGCCTCGAGCGGATGGGAGAGAAGTCGGCAGGGAACCTCCTCACCGCCCTCGCGAAGAGCAAGTCGGTATCCCTTCCGAAGTTCCTCTTCGCCTTGGGGATCCCCGAGGTCGGCGAGCACACGGCCGAGCTCCTCGCCGCGGCCTTCCCCGAGCTTCGGCGGCTCATCGACGCAAGCGAAGAGGAGCTCGTCGCCATTCCGGAGATCGGCCCGCGCACGGCCGAGGCGATCCGCGACTTCTTCTCAAACCCCGAGAATCGCTCCCTGATCAACGAGCTCATCACGGCAGGCGTGGTGCCCCGTGCCGGCCCGCGCGGGGGCTCGACCGCCCTTGAAGGAAGGCGATTCGTCTTCACGGGGACCCTCTCCACCATGACCCGCGAGGAGGCCGGCGAGCGGGTGAAGCGGCTTTCCGGGACGGTCTCCTCCTCCGTCAGCGGCCGGACGGACTACGTGGTCGTCGGCGAGAATCCGGGATCGAAGGCCGGCGAGGCCCGCGCCTTAGGGGTAAGGACCCTCACGGAGGACGAGTTCCTCGCCCTCCTGGAAGAGCATGCCTAGGCGGAGCCTCCCCGACCTTGACCGCGAGGAACTTGCCCTTCTCTTGGCCGGTTGGAATGAACCGGCCTTCCGCGTGGGCCAGATCTGGCGCGCGGTCTACCAAGAGCTCGTTTCCTCCTACGATGCCATCACCACGCTCCCCCGGCCGCTCCGGGCGCGGCTCGCCGCGGAGCTCCCGCTCGATCCGCTCCAGGCGGCCGAGCGACTCGAGAGCGCAGACAAGACAACGGAGAAGGTCCTCTTCCGCCTCGCCGACGGGGAGACGATCGAGGCGGTCCTCATGCGCTACGACGCGCGACGGACCGTGTGTCTGTCGACCCAGGTCGGCTGCGCGATCGGCTGCCCATTCTGCGCGACCGGAAGGGCAGGGTTCCGCCGAGACCTCACAGCCGGTGAGATCGTCTCCCAAGTCCTCCACTTCGCGCGCGAGCTGCGGGTGGGAGGGGAGCGTCCAACGAACGTCGTCTACATGGGAATGGGAGAGCCATTCCTGAATTACGAGGCGACGATGAAGTCGATCCGCCTCCTGAACGACCCGGAAGGATTTGGCCTGCGGGCGCGCGGGTTCACCGTCTCGACGGCCGGGATCGTCCCTGGGATCGAGCGCCTCGCGAGCGAGGACGTTGAGGTGAACCTGGCCGTCTCCCTCCACGCGGGGCGCGATCGCCTGCGCAACGCGCTCGTCCCGGTGAATAGCCGCTACCTCCTCTCCGAGGTCATCCACGCCTGCCGCGTCTACGTCGCGCGGACCCGGCGCCGCGTCACGTTCGAGGTCGCCCTGATCGAGGGCGTGAACGACTCTCTCTCCCAGGCGCGCGAGATCGCTCGGCTCCTTGAGGGGCTCCTCGCGCACGTCAACTTGATTCCCCTGAACCCCGTCCCCGGCTCCCCCCTGCGGCCGAGCCCACCTGGCCGGCGCGCGGCCTTCGCACGAGAATTGCGTGGGGCGGGGATCCCCGTCACGCTCCGCCGCGGACGCGGGATTGAGATTGAGGCCGGCTGCGGTCAGTTGCGCGGCCGCGCCGCGGCGGGGACGGCGGCGGTCAGTCGCTAAAGGAGGCCGCGGTAGAAGTCGAGGGCGCGCTCGCCCCAGCTGTCGGTTAGGTGATCGAGGCCCTGCTTCACGAGCTGGCGGGCACGCTCGCGGCTCACCTTCATGATTCTCCCCACCTCGGCGAGCGAGTACGGGCGTCCGTCCTCGATCCCGTAGTGGAGACGGATGGCGAGCGCCTCACGCGCGGGGACGCGCTCAAGGACGCCTTCGAGGTCGTCGTGGAAGAGGAGTCGGAGCGCCTCCCTCTCCAGGGAGGGCGCGGTCGGATCCTCGATCAGGTCCTCGAGCGTCTCCTGGCCGTCCTCGCTTGCGACCTGATCGAGGGAGACGGTCTCACCCACCTCGGCCTCGATTCGGCGGAGCCTCTCCGCGGAGACCCCGAGAGCCGCCGTGAGCTCTTCCTCGTCTTCGCCCCCCGCTCGCTCTCGGAACTGCTCGAGGCGGCGCACGGCGCGGAAGAGATAGTCCGGGATGCGGATGAGACGCGAGTACTCGGTGATCGCAGCGAGGATGGCGCGGCGGATCCACCAGGAGGCGTAGGTGGAGAGCTTGTAGCCGCGCTCGACGTCGAATCGGTCGACCGCCTCGATCAGGCCGATGTTCCCCTCCTGGATAAGGTCGATCACGGGAAGGCCGGCGTCGGCGTACTCCTGGGCGATCTTCACGACGAGGCGAAGGTTCGAGGTGATCAGCTTTTCCCGTGCCCCCGCCACCTCAGCGACCACGTCCCTCGCCACTTTCCGCTCCTCCTCGACCGAGAGGAGCGGGAAGTGGGAGATCTCACGGAAGTAGATCCGCAAGATGTTGACCGTGTCGGTGCTTGAGGCCTCCTCGATCTCTTCCTCGTCCAGCGTATCGCGCATTTCCGTGATCGCAATAACTGTACGCAAGCAAGGAGGACTTTGCCAAGGTCAGTCGGGGAAGGCGGGCGAGGAGACGTCGAGCACGTCAAGTTCGGCGACGCGTGAGGGGGCGCCCAGCCGCTCGGTGAGGCTGGGGCGGGTGCGGCCCTCGTCACCGGTGACGAGCTCCTTGATGTAGAGGCCCCCTTCGCTGCGCAACGTAAGCTCCGCGCGGCGGGGGGAGAGGAGTTCTCCACGCGCCTCGAGGAGGCGGCGGCCGCGCACGAGGTCGGCGCGGCGGTGGGCGACGCGGCGGGGCGTGCGCTGTTCGATCGTCCCCAGGAGCCCCAAGAGGCCCTCCGCGAGGGCTTCTTTTGTGACGTCGGCGTCGAACTCGACGAGGGCGCGGTAAACCTTCTGCGCCTGTGCCTCCTTGATCTCGCCGACCGTCTCCGGGGAGACGAAGACAAGGCCCGCGACCTCGACCTTCCCGGCGGCCGTCCGGTTCACCTCCTCCTCGAGGCGTACGAGATCGAGCCGCCGCCTCCGGGGAGAGACGAGTTCAAGGACGAACGGCCGGCCTCTCCCGAGCATGCGCGCGTCGATGTCCTCCCGGCCGGCACCGTGGAGGTGTCCCGCGCGCGCCTGCGCCGCGGCGAGGAACGGCGGGGCGACCAGTTCCTCGACCGACTCCGGGTACTGCTTTCCGGTGTGGCCGCACGAGGGGCACCCGCGGCCGCGGCAGCGGCGGCAGGGCCAGTGGGTCTGCGGGATACCGCGCACGAGCTTGCGGTAGCGACCGTAGAGGGTGAGGGGGAGGACGTGGAGGGAGATCTCGCTTGTGGCGAGGTCGACGGTGAAGGAGAGGTGAGGGTGGCGCAGGGCAAGGGTCCCCCGGCCCGTGCGCACCTCGAAGCCCTTACCGACCTCCCGGTCGAAGGCGTGCTTGAGCGGCTCGGAGAGGCCGGTCTTGAATCGCTCGTCGAAGAACCGCTCTACCTCGCGCAGCCTGGGGGAGAGTTTCACACCGACGAGGTAGGTCTCGTACTCGATCCCTTCGGCGAGGAGGGCGGCGCGGAGACCCCACTCCTCGATGCGGTCAAAGAGTCCCTCGCAGACCCAGCAACCTCCACCCTCTCCGGATATACCGAGCATGGAGAGGAGCACGCGCAGGGCCCTTCCGCGCTCGCGGTTTTCGAGGCCGTGGCCGAGCCGGCCGAAGGCGCGGCCCAAGCAGTCGTCGCAGATCGGACCGGCGTGGAGGATCGCCTCTGCGTGCTCGAGGACGTCCCTCGCGCGATCTGTCCATCCTCCTTCATCCATCGGCACACCTCTCTTCGAGATAAACCCGTCCGTGATCTTCGCCCACCGGGGCGGCCACGGCAAAGTGCGTCCTCACGGGGCGGATGAGCCTGCAAAGGTGCGGTAGTAGAAGAATTTCTCATCTTCGCGTTGAAATCCGACCTCCTCAAGATCGGCCGCGGCGCTCGCGGAGACGATGGGTCGGCCGTCCCAGGAGGCGACGCGGATCGGCCGGGGCCGCGCCTCGTGGCGGAGGACCTCCGGCAGGAGGGCGAGGGCGGCACGCCTCTCTTTCTCCCCCAGGTCGGCGAGCGGGGTGAGGCGTTCCCCGCGGTTCTCGATCGCGAGGACGGGGAGCCCGCTTCGCAGGACGAGGAAGTTCCGCGGATGGCGGCGCAGGGCGAACTCCGGCCGGTCGAGGTGCCGTAGGGGGAAGGGCGAGGAGGGGCCGTACACGTTCGCGGGATCGCACGTGTTCAAGAGGACGAGGGCCTCCTCTCGAGGGGCTGTGAGGCCCTCCACTGCCTCTTGAGTCGCGAACTGGGTCCCCGAGAGGCCAAAGATGAAGAGGCCGCGCTCGACCGCGCCCTGCCACTCAAGACGCGCGAGAACGGGATAGACCTCCGACCAGGGGACGGCGAGCGATTCGAGGTCGAGGATCTCTCGGGAGAGGAGACCATAGCGAGCAAGGAGGCGGTGGGCGAGCCCTTCCATCTCCTCGGCGGTCGGCCTTCCCGGCTCTGGGACGAGGAGCGACCAGCGGCCGGAGCCGCCGGGCCAGGTCCCCAGTCGCGGTCTACCCGGCCGCCACAGGTCGGGATGTGGCCTTCCTCTGCGGACCGAGGCGAGGGAGTCGTTCGTCACCTCCCCTCTCCACACGAGGTCCCACAGAAGGAGGGCGACCTGCGAGGGAGCGAGATCGAGGCCGGACGCGATCTCGCCGAGGAAGCTCGCCCCGCGCTCGCGCAGGTACTGAGAGAGCCGCTCGGGAAGGCCCGCAGGGGCGCCCTCTCCCGGCGGGGAGAGGCGCAGGAAGGCCTGCCTCTCCTCGCGTGGGCAGAACGCGATTCGTTTGGGTCCCTCGCCGTGCGCGAGCCCGCGCCAGACGAACTCGCCCGCGGTGAGGAGCCGGTCGAGCGAGTCGCTTCGGTAGCCCTGAACGCGATGGGCAAGGACGCGCGGCCAGGTCTCAAGGGGCAGGTAGAGGAAGGAAAGCTGCTCGAGGACCTCGGCCAGGCCACCGAGGCCGGCGAGCGGAGCGCGGACGTGCTGGAAGGAAAGGAGGAAGCGGGAGAAGGCCTCTTGGGTCACCGGCTCGACGCGCCGCCGCCTCAGTGACAGGGTCAGCCGGCGGATCCCGGCGGCGACGCGGGGGTGAGAGAGGGCCTGGGACCCGTCCGGGAGGGTGACCTTCACGGACTCGATCTTGGGAAGGACTCGATCGAGCACATCCGGCGAGAGGCCGTAGCGGCCGCGGATCCCCTCCGGCGCGAGGGCCGCGTGCGCGGCGAGGGCGCGCGCGATGACGTGGCGGAGGTCCTCCTCGTCGAGGCGCTGGTAGCGGGGAAGGTCCTCTCGAGCGATCAGGCGGTCCGGCGGCGCGGCGCCTGCGAGGTGGACGCGGCCGACGCGGCCGTCGGCGAGGAGTTCGGGAAGGGCCTCGAGTGCCTTCTCCTCTGCGCGCGCGGCGAGCTCTTCCTCGGTCAGGTCGCCGATCCGCCGCAGGAGTTCGACGAGTTCCGTCCCGTCGCGCGCCCGGTCGAACGGACCGAGCCCCTGGAGGCGCTCCTCCATCGCCGCGATCGCCTCCGGGTCGATGGGCCTCGTCGTCTCCCCTTTGAAGAGGGCCTCCACGTCCTCGCGGTCGACCCTGCTCTCGCCGGCAGGGGGCTTGGGCTCGTCCCACTCGTAGAGGTAGACGGCGGTGAAGTCGAAGAGGAGCGAGGAGGAAAACGGCGAAGGACTCTCACCGCGCCGCAGGCGGAACTCGGCGTCTCCGTCTTCCACCGCCCGGAGGAAACCGGCGAGCTCGCGGATTGGGAGGTGATCCTCGAGGGCCTCGCGGTAGGCCTCGACCACGATCGGGAAGGAGGGGAAGGAACGGGCGAGTTCGAGGAGGTCGCGCGCCCGCAGGCGCTGGAGCCAAAGCGGCGTCCTCTTCCCCGACCGCAGACGCGGAAGGAGAAGGGCGCGGCCGGCGGCCTGGCGGAAGCGGGCGCCGAAGAAGGCCGATCCCTCAAGCTCCTCTGCGGCGAGCTCCCTCACCTCTTCGGACCGGATCGAGCGCAGGGTTCGCACGGCGCGTTCGACCGAAAGGCTACCGAGGTCGAACAGGATGCCGGCATCCGAGTGGACGGCGTGGGGGATCGGCCCGCCCTCACGGCGGAAGGCGGCGAGCGCGGCGAAGAGGAACGCGAGGTGAAAGGCCCGCCCAAAGGGCGAGAGGAGGGCGAGCCGCGGTCGCCCGAGGTCATCGGGAAAGGCGTCGAGGAGGATCAACCGATCGGTCGGGATGGCGCCGGCGCGGGTGAGCTGGTCGGTGAGGTACGCGCGCAGATTGCGGGCGGCCGCCGCGTCGAGTGAACACTCCGCCCGGAGCCACCCCTCGAAGTCTTCATCGTCCAGGCGCTCCGCACACTCTCGTGCGAACTCGCCAAGAGAGCGGCCGAACTCGACGTCGCGGCCGAGTCCCTCCCCGCGCCAGAACGGGACCTGCGCCGCTATCTCTTCCGACGGGGCGACGACCACGCGATCGCTTCCGATCTCGACGATCCGCCAGCGGCCGGTCCCAAGGAGGATCGTCTCCCCCTCGCGCCGCTCGTAGACGAACTCCTCGTCCAGTTCGCCCAGGCGGGTCTTCCCGTCCTCGAGGACCATCGCGTACTGGCCGGTGTCGGGGATCGCTCCGCCGTTTACGACTGCGAGGTGACGGCTCCCGGGGAGCGGGTAGAGGACGTCTTTCGCGCGATCCCAGGAGATCCGCGGTCGGACACCGTGGAGGTCGGGCGTCGAGTAGCCACCGGCGAGCATGTCGAGGACGCGGAGGAAGGCCTCCCGCGGGAGGTCGCGGTAGGGGGCGGCGCGGCGGACGAGGGCGAAGACGTCGTCCACGCGGCGCTCCCGCACCGCCACCAGGGCGACCACCTGTTGGGCGAGGACGTCGAGGGGGTTTTTCGGAATGTGGACCGGCGAGATCTCGCCACGGCGCATCGCGCGGGCGAGGGCGGCCATCTCCAAGAGGTCGGCGCGGGTCTTGGGGATGAGACGGCCCACGCTTGAGGCGCGATAGAGGTGGCCGGCGCGGCCGACGCGCTGCAGGGCGCGCGCCACGGAGTGGGGCGACTCCACCTGGCAGACGAGGTCGATCGCCCCCATGTCGATCCCGAGTTCCAAGGACCCGGTCGCCACGAGGGCGGGGAGGCGACCGGCCTTGAGGTCCTCCTCGATCTCCTGGCGGCGTTCCTTGTCGACGCTCCCGTGGTGGGCGCGGACGAAGGGGTGGCCGGCACGCCGGTTCAACTCCGCCGCGATCCGCTCCACGCTGCGCCGATTGTTAGCGAAGATGAGAGTGGAGCGGTGCGATTCGACGAGTTCGAGGAGTCGCTCGTAGATCGCCGGCCAGATCGAGACCGCTCCCTCCTGTCCGTGCGACAGGTCACTGTAGATCGCGGGCGAGCTCGAGAACGTCCCGTCCACCCCGCGCGGGAGATCGGTCATGTCCTCGACCGGCGAGATGATCTCAAGGTCGAGCTCCTTGCGCATTCCGGCGTCGACGATCGTGACCGGCCGCGGCTCTCCGCGTGCGTCGCAGCCGCCAAGGAAGCGAGCGACCGCGTCGAGGGGCCGCTGCGTCGCCGAGAGGCCGATCCGGACGAACGGCCTTTCCACGAGCTCCTCTAGTCGCTCAAGGAGGAGCGTAAGGAAGGTACCGCGCTTGTTCTCGCACACGGCGTGGATCTCGTCGACGATCACGTAGCGGACCGGCCGGAGGCCCTCTTCGGCCCACAGCGATGTGAGAAGGAGGTGGAGCGACTCCGGCGTCGTGATCAGGATCTGCGGTGGCTTGCGCCGCATCCTCTCCCGTGCCGCCGGGGGGGTGTCGCCGGTGCGGACGCCGACCGTCACTTCGGGAAGAGGGGTCCCGAGGGCACAAGCGGCGCTCCGGATCCCGGCGAGGGGCGCCTCGAGGTTCCTTTCAATGTCGGCTGCCAGGGCCTTGAGTGGGGAGAGGTAGAGGGTGTGCACTCCGGCCGGGGTCTCCCCACGTGCGAGCGCGAGAAGGAGCTCGTGGATGGCGATGAGGAAGGCGGCGAGCGTCTTCCCCGAACCGGTCGGAGCGAGGATGAGGGTGTTCTCGCCGCGGTGGATCGGCGGCCAACCGAGGCGCTGCGCCGGCGTGGGTCCGGCGAAGCTCTCGGCGAACCACCGCGCGACCGCCGGGTGAAAGAGGTCGAGCACGTCCGTGCCTTCAATCATCCTGTTGATTCTCAGGGTGAAAGCGGCAGAAATCCAGAGGACCAGGGGATCGACCACAGAACGATCACTTGAGTTGACCTCGCGATCTGTTCTTAGTATGATAGACCGGCTCCTCGATAAAGGCAAACCCGGCGAAAGCCGGGGGCGTAAAGTTACGGGCCTAAGGGGAAGGGATTCCGATGGTCGCCGGACTGCCGAAGGCGAAGCGGGGCGCCGTGGCGGCGCTTGTTTCTTTTCTATTTCCTTTTTCGAGCGACGCGGACGTCCTTCTTCTCCAAGGGTCTTCTCTTCTCGTGCGGGTCGTCTCTCCTTTTCCTCGAAAGACGAAGGCATTGCGGCGAGGAGCGCACCCACCGATCCACGCACCACTTCTCCGGGGGTGGGGACAGGGAGGTGAGCCGCGAGGCGGCGCGAGGGGTGGCGCACGGAATCAGAGAGTGAGGGGTGACCCCCTCGCGCCGCGCACAAGATAGCGAGGATCAAAGCAGCCCTCCTTCGGGTACCTCGTTCCGCGGGCCCCGGGCCTAGCCGTAGGGGCCCGCGCTCTTTTCCGGTTGCGGGGAGGGCTTTCTGGGAGTAGGATTCGCGGCCGATGAAACGTCTGAGGTCAGCTGCTGTTCGCCGCGTCCTTGAGCTTCGTCCTTTCGAGCGAGGCGCTGCGCCGAACGATCTTTGGGCGTTTCGGGTGGGCACAAGGATGGGGGTGTGAAGGCGAGGATGTTGTGCTCGGCTTAACTTCTGCACAAAGGCGCTCAGCCTCGTAGCGAGCGCATATCTCTCGCCTGTCTTATCGGAAAGGAGGATGGATGCACGGAGCATCGTTGTTTGAGACCTACGCGCTGTGGACGGTCCTTGGGATCGCGATCATCGGGCTTCTGTACGCCCTCTTCCTGCGCCGGCAGGTGATGCGGGAGGACAAGGGCACCGAGAAGATGCAGGAGGTCTGGAATGCGATTCGGAGTGGGGCAGACGCCTACCTGAATCGCCAACTCAAGACCATCCTGCCCTTGATCATCCTGCTCACGGTGGTCCTTTTCTTCAGCGTCTACATCGTGACTCCGAGCCCGGAGGCCGCCGAGCGGTTCAGCGGCATGGGCGAAAGCCAGGTGAAGCTGCTCGTTGGACTGGCGCGGGCGGCGGCGTTCATCATGGGGGCTCTCTTCTCGCTCATGGTCGGGCAGTTCGGCATGCGGATGGCGGTTCAGGGCAACGTCCGCGTCGCCTCGGCCGCGCGATCGAGCTTTGAGAGGGCCGTCAAGATCGCCTACCGCTCCGGGACCATCACCGGCATGCTGACCGATGGCCTGGGCCTCTTTGGGGGCACGGTCATCTTCATCCTCATGGGGAAGGCTGCCCCGGACGCTCTGTTGGGGTTTGGGTTCGGCGGAACGCTCCTGGCGCTCTTCATGCGCGTCGGCGGCGGGATCTTCACCAAGGCCGCCGACGTCGGCGCGGACCTCGTCGGCAAGGTCGAGGCGGGGATTCCTGAGGACGACCCGCGCAACGCCGCGGTCATCGCCGATCAGGTCGGCGACAACGTGGGAGACTGCGCCGGGATGGCGGCCGACATCTTCGAAAGCTACGAGGTCACGATCGTGTCCGGCCTGATCCTCGGGCTCTCTCTCGTGGCCATCACCGGTGAGCTCAAGTGGATCGTCTTCCCGCTCCTCGTTCGCGGGATCGGCGTCTTCGCGTCGATCATCGGGACCTACTTGGTCCGCGGCAAGGGCACGAAGGGGAACGCCATGACCGCGATCAACCGGGGGTTCTACACCTCGGCCGCGATCTGCCTCGCCGGGTTCGCCGTGCTCGCCCACTTCTACATGCAGGAGTGGCGTGCCTTCTTCTCCGTTGGAGTGGGAATCATCCTGGCGATCGTCATCGACGAGCTGACCAAGTACTTCACGGACACCCACCACAAGCCGGTGAAGGACATCGCCGGCTCGGCGAGGACCGGCTCGGCCACGTTGATTCTAAGAGGCCTCGGCGTCGGCTACGAGTCGTCAGTGTACGCCGTGCTCGTCATTGCGGCGACCATCCTCGCCGCGGTCTTCATCTACTGGGGCATGCCGATTCAGTACGTGCTCTACGGCGTGGCCATGACCGGTATCGGGATGCTGACCCTCACCGGGAACAACGTGGCCATGGACTCCTTCGGTCCGATTGCCGACAACGCCAACGGGATCGGTGAGATGGCCGGCCTGGACAAGAAGTCGCGCCAGGTCATGGCCGACCTCGACGCGGTCGGAAACACGACCAAGGCGATCACCAAGGGCGTGGCCATCGGTTCGGCGGTCATCGCGGCGGTCTCCCTCTTTGGCTCGTACATCACCGACGTCATGAAGATCGACCCGGCCGCGCTCGAGTTCGGGATCCGCATCAACCTCCCCATCGTGTTCATCGGCTTCCTGATCGGCGGCGCGCTTCCGTGGCTGTTCAGCTCGCTCACCATCAGCGCCGTGGGCCGCTCGGCAAGCCTGATCGTGGAAGAGGTCCGGCGCCAGTTTAGGATCCCGGGCCTGATGGAGGGGAGGGTGCCGGCGGACTACCGACAGGCGGTCGGAATCTGCACGAAAGCGGCGCAGCGCGAGCTCGTTCCGCTCGCCGTGCTCGCCGTGCTCATGCCGCTCATCGTCGGGTTCGCCCTGGGCGTCGAGGCCCTGGGTGGGTTCCTCGCCGGCGTGATCCTCTCCGGCCAGCTCCTCGCCGTGTTCATGGCGAACGCCGGCGGGGCGTGGGACAACGCGAAGAAGATGATCGAGGACGAGCCGTCCGATCCGGCCAAGAACACCGGGAAGGGGTCGGAGCGGCACAAGGCGTCGGTCGTCGGGGATACCGTCGGGGACCCGCTGAAGGACACGGCTGGCCCGGCCTTGAACCCGATGATCAAGGTGATCAACCTCGTCTCGCTGATCGCCGCGCCGATCATCGTGACGCAGACGGCGATGTCCCCGGCCTCGATCGTGATCATCGCCGTGGGCGCCGTGGCGGTCGTCTTCTCCGTCTGGTACTCCCGCCGCGGGGCCAGGGAGCGGGCGCCTACGGCGAAGTAGCGGGATTCGCGCGCGCTTTTCTCCGCGCCTCCCGGCGGGTGCCGAGAGGCGCGCCTCTTTTCGCACCCTCCTCGCGATGTCCTCTTCTCCTCGTGCCGCGCGTGGGCTCGTCCTCGCGGAAACGGGCACCGGGGGAGCCTTTTCTGCGTCGTTTCATTGTCCCGGAGGGGGCGTTTGGGTAGACTCCGCGCGCCATGGAAGAGGTAAAGCTGGTCCCTGCCACAGTCGCACTCGTCATCTTCCTCATCACCTACACCGTCATCCTCGCCGGGTGGGGCCGCCGCACCGTGGTCGCCCTGTTCGGGGCCGTGGCGATGGTCGGCGTGGGGCACTGGTTCTCCTTCTACCCGGCCTCCGCGGCCGTCGGCAAGATCGACTCGAACACGATCTCGCTCCTCTTAGGGATGATGATCGTCGTGGCGATGTTCCAGGGGACGGGGTTCTTCCAGTACCTGGCGATCAAGGCGGCGAAGCTCGCGCGGGGGAAGCCTTGGCTCCTCTTCGTGTACTTGGGGCTCGTGACCGCCGTCTTGTCCGCAGTGCTCGACAACGTGACCACGGTTCTGATCCTCGTCCCGGTCACGGTCTCCGTGACCGAGATCCTCGGCCTTCCGGTCGTCCCCTTCCTGCTCGGCGAGGTCCTCTCCTCGAACATCGGAGGGACGGCGACCCTGATCGGGGATCCGCCCAACATCCTGATCGGCTCGGCGGCTCACTTCAGCTTCAACGACTTCCTGACCCACATCACGCCGATCGTGATCGTCGCGTGGATCGTCGCGCAGGGAGTCCTCCTCCTTGTCTTTCGTTCGTCCCTACGGGGAAAGCCGGAGAACGTCGACCGTCTCATGGCGATGGACGAGCGAAGCGCGATCGTCGACCGCAGGACGATGCGGCGGATGCTCGTCGTCCTCGGCGGGACGATCCTCCTTTTCTTCCTGCAGAGGCGGATCGGGCTTGACCCCGGGTGGATCGCGCTCCTCGGCGCCTGCGTCGGCCTCCTCTGGGTCCGGCCGGACTTCGATCAGGTCCTCAAGGCCGTGGAGTGGGACGTTCTCCTCTTCTTCGCCGCGCTGTTCATCGTGGTGGGCGGCCTCGAGGCGGCAGGGCTGCTCTCTCTTGTGGGGCGGGGGGTCCTCGGCTTCACGAGCCACGGGATGCTCCTCGTCGCGCTCGTTCTCCTGTGGGGCGGAGCCCTTCTCGCGGGCGTGGTCAGCAACGTTCCGCTCACCATCGCGCTGAGCCCGGTCCTCATCAGCCTCAGGGGGTACGGGGTGGACGTGGCGCCTCTCTTCTGGGCCCTCGCGCTGGGGGTTGGGCTTGGGGCGAACCTGACGCCGATCGCGGCGGCGGCGAACGTCGTGGTCGTTCGGATGTCGGAGAAGATGGGAAAGAGGATCGGCTTCCGAGAGTGGCTCCCAAGCGGGACCGCGGCCACCCTCACCACCCTGGCGGTTGCGAGCGTCGGGCTCGCCCTCGCCATGGCGTGGGGGATCATGTAGGGTGATCGAGCGCGGGAGGAAGGTGGGATGATCGCGCGCGTTCTCCTCCCCCTCCCCCTCGATGTCACGTTTGACTTCCTCGTTCCCGAGGAACTCGTCGGCGCGATCGCAGTCGGGAAGCGGGTGCGCGTGCGATTTCGTGACGGAGAGCGCTGGGGGATCGTCCTTGGTCTCGCCGAAGAGAGCGCGCACGAAGGGCCTCTCGAAGAGGTCGTCGAGGTCTCCTCTGGGCCCGCCTTCTCGCTCGAGGCGCTCTCGTTCGCCTCGTTCGTTGCGGAGCACTACCTCGCTCCGCGCGGCCCCGTCTTGAATCGGATCCTTCCTGCGCGGGCGGCCGCTAGGGAGGACCGCCTCTTCACCGCCGCGGAGAACTTGGGAGAGACGGTTGAGCACCTCGAGCGGCTCTCGCGCCGGGCGCCGCGCCAGGCCGCGGTCCTCCGCCTCCTCCTTGCTACGCCTGGGCCCTATTCGGAAGGAGCGCTGCGAGCGGCGCTCGGCTCCGTTCGCGCCCCCCTCGAGCGGCTCCTCGCGGTGGGTCTCGTGCGGGAGGTCGCGGCTCCAGATCGTCGTCCCTTGCCGGTTCGTCCCGCGGATCAAGGAGTGGCCGCTTTGCTCCCCGAGGTTGCGCAAGCCCTCTTCTTCGCCGAGGATCGCTTCGATGTCTACGCGGGCTTGGTCGAAAGGACCCTCGCTCGAGGGTCGAGCGCCCTCGTCCTCGCCCCGGAGATCCTCCTCGCGCGGGAGCTCCACGCTCACCTTACCAAGCGGCTGAGCGAAGGAGTCGCCCTCTACCACAGCGCGCGGAGCGAGGGCGAGCGAGGCGACGTCTGGGAGAGAGCGCGACAGGGGAAGGCGCGCGTGGTTGTCGGGACCCGTTCCGCTCTCTTCCTGCCCCTTCCGTCTCTTGGGCTCCTCGTCCTCGACGAGGAGCAGGACCGCTCCTACAAGCAGGACGAGATGCTCCCCTACTACCAGGCGCGGTGGGCGGCGCGGGAGCGGGGAAAAGAAGGCCTCGTCCTCTACGGATCGAACGCTCCATCGCTTGAGTCATTCCACGCCGCGCGCGAGGGGGACCTCGCGCTCCTCCGCCCGCCCCAGGTTGCCCCTCGGCCCAAGGTGCACCTCGTCGATCTCAAGGGGGAAAGGATTCCGCTCAGCGAACACCTCGTCGCCGCGATCGAGGAGACCCTCGCCGCAGGCCGAGAAGTCCTTCTCGGCGTGAATCGGCTCGGCTACTTCCGGGCCGTCCTGTGTCGTGACTGCGGGAGGTCGCTTGGTTGCCCGCGCTGCGGGGTCAACCTCGCCTATCGCCCAGCAACGGGGCAGCTTTTCTGCCGGGTCTGCGGGCGGGCCTACCCGCGCCATTCCTGCCCAGAGTGCGGGTCGAAGTCGCTTCGCTTTGTGGGGATGGGGAGCGAGCGGGTGGAGGCGGAGGTGCGCGAACGGTTCCCGGGGGCGCGCGTCGCCCGCATCGACGTTGAGGTCCTGCGCACAGCGCGCGAGGAGCGGGCTGGCGCACGTCTCTTAGCGGAGGAGGTCGATATTCTCGTCGCGACGCCGATGATCGCCAAGGGGCCGCCGCTCCCGCGGGTCGGCCTCGTCGCCGCGGTCGGGGTCGATGCCCTCCTCGCCCTCCCCGACTTCCGCGCCGCGGAGTGGACGTATCAGTACCTCGTGGGGCTCACAGGGAGGCTTCTCGAAGGGGAGGCGATCGTCGAGACCCACTACCCAGAACACTACGCGATCCAAGCGGCCGCATCCGGCGACTACGACGGGTTCTACGCGCGAGAGAGTGCGGAGAGAGCGGAGCTCTCCTACCCGCCCTTCGTTCACCTCGCGCGCCTCCTCCTCCCCGCGCGCAGCGATCCGGGTGGGAAGAGGCTCTCTACGATCGTCTCCTCCTTCGACGTCGAGCTCCTCGGACCGTCGCCTTCAGTCGGGCGTCGCGGCTTCTCGTCCTTCCTCCTCAAGGGGAAAGACGAGGATGTGCTGCGCGCCGCCTGCACCGCCGTGCGGGGGGGACTCCCGCGGGCCGAGGTCGACCTCGATCCGTCTTGGTTCTAGGCGAGGTGGATCTCGATGATGTCCCGGTCCGCGAGGACGTGGTCCGCGGGAACTTGCTGGCCGTCGAACTTCCCTGAGCCCCATATCCGTACGTACTTAAGCCGCTCCACGAACTCGCGGTGCACGGTCCGGACCGCGTCGCGGACGGTGCTCCCGGCCAGGAAGGTGTAAGGCTGCGCGAGGTCGGGTGCCTTCCCCGGGAGCTTGGTGTAGACGCGGATGATGTGCAGGGCTTGGAAAACCTCTTTGCGCAGGGCGTCGAGTCCGTTTCCCGTCTTGGCGGAGACAAGGAGAGTGGGGAAGAGCGAGGAAAGGTCGTCGATCGCGCCAGCCGGGGTGCCAAGGTCTCCCTTCGTGACGACGATCCGGCAGGGGAGGATCTTCATGCGCGGGTCGTCGACATCGAGACCGTCGTTTGCAAGGCAGATGCGACGACCTTCCAGAAGGGAGAAGACCCCTCTCGCTTCCTGGACGAGACTCTCTCCCCTCGTCCCGTCGAGGACGAGGAGGGCGAGGTCGCACGAGCGGACGAGGTTGTACACCCAGGGCTCCGTGTAGTCGGGCGCGAGCGGAGGGAGGTCGACGAGCTGAATGGCGACGTCCTCGAACGCCATCATCCCGGGGAGGGGGTGGACGGTCGAGTAGGGGTAGTCAGCGATCTCGGGGTGCGCGTTCGTCAGCGCGGCGAGGAGGCTCGACTTCCCGCTGTTCGGCGTCCCGACGAGAACGACCTGCCCTGCGCCCTCGCGGTCGATGTGCTCAGGCGCCGCGCCCTTCGTGTGCTTGCGCTGCGACTGCATCTCACGCAGCTTCGCGATCCGGCGCTTGATGTCCGCCTGCATGTGGTCCGTCCCCTTGTGCTTGGGGATGGTGGCAAGCATCCGCTCGAGGGCGGCGAGCTTCTCCTCCGTCGTCTCCGCGGTCTGGAACCACTCGCGCGCCTTCAGAAACTCGGGCGTCAGATTGGCCGGCATCTTTTCTCCTTCCCTAGGGTAAGGGCAAAGCGGCGCGGCTTCAACAGCGCCGCGGAGAGAGGCTGATCACTCGTTGTGCGGGATCTTGACGGTGCTCTTTCCGATGAACTCGCGGACGACGGCGTCGCCAGGGATGAGACGGAGGTCGTCGACCTCGTCGGGCGTCAGGCCCACGACCGACGCAAGGAGCGTCCCGATCCGCTCATAGCGGATCCGCGCGTCGATGAACGAGGCGTACTGGTCGAGGTCGCTTTGCTTGGGCCACAGGCTCCCCTCGCCGTTGAAGAAGGGCTTCAGGGCCGGGAGGTCGAAGGGCATCCCGCCGTTTAAGACGTGGTCGGCGAGGCCTTTCAGGGGGATGATGCTGAAGAGCTCTCCTGTGCGGACGTAGTGCCAGTGAAGGAGGGTGGAGAGGGGTGGGTGATTGCGGTGCTTGGCGTCGCGCAGGGTCCGGCGCAGGAAGCGGACGTCCTCGAAGCGGGTCAGGCGACGGCTCGCCCCCTCCCCTTCGTAGAGGGGGTTCATCGCCTCGACGTACAGGCGGAAGATCCGCGAGGGGGCGATCCCCTCCGTCATCGGCGGGTAGAAGCCGTGCAGGCAATCAAGGAGGAGGATCTCGTCCTTCGCGCGCCGGACGCGCTTCGTCCCGATCCGCCGACCCTCCTTGAAGCTGTAGACGGGCTTTTCGACCGTCTCCCCGGCGAGGAGGGCACGCAGCTGGCTGTTCAGGAGCTGGATGTCGATCGCCTCGGGGGTCTCGTAGTTTCGGTCGTTGATCCAGTCGGTCGGGTGCTCGATCAGGGGCCAGAAGTAGTCGTCGAGATTGAGCATGAGGAAGTGCAGACCCTTCTTCCTCAAGCGCTCCGTGAGCTTCACCGTCGTCGTCGTCTTTCCCGAGGACGAGGGCCCGCTCACCCAGATCATCGCGATCGCGTCCCCGCGCTCGATGCGACGCAGGACCTTCGCCGCGGCTTCGTCCAGGGAGGCCTCGTAGGCCGAGAGCGCGTCGTCGATCAGGGGCTTCACCCTCCCCCGGCGGACAATCTCGTTTAAGCCTTCGACCGTCTCGCAGCCATGCTCTTGATTCCAGACAAGGAGAGGGTCCATATGCGCCGGCGGGTAGCCGTTCCGCACAAACTGATCATCCTGGATCGCCCCTTCGCGCACCCAGTGGTGCCCCCAGCGGAAACAGGCGTAGGCGTCCGCGGTCACGGTGAACCCGTAGCTTGCGAGGACGTGGAGGACCGTGTCCTGGATCTCCTCGACGGTGGGCGGGAAGTTGGAGACAAGGCGCCTAGGGTCGGCGTTCAGGCAGACGACGACGAGGTCGGAGAGAGCGCGGGCGATCTCCTCGTCGCTTGAGCAGGCCTGGAAGAGGCAGTCGTTCACCCCGGGGAGGCGATCCTGCTCAAAGCCGCCGATCGAGGCCGCCGCCCGCGCGACCGCGCGGACGATCCTTCCCTCGTCGAAGGTGACCAGGGCGTGATTTCGCTTCATCACCTTGCCAATCTTGTTGACAACGGGCATGGTGACGGCATTATAGCGCGCCAGATCGCAAAGGGGAAGGCCGATCGAGAGGCGCAGGAGCCGCTCGCGGAGAGGACGCGCTGCGTCATGGACGTTGAAACGACGAGAGGCGCATCATAGGATCGCCCGTCGGGACAGAGTTGGTGTGATCGACTGTCAACCGCGGTGAGCTAAAGAGGGAAGCCATGGCGAACTCGAAGAGGATTCGCGCTGTACGCCTCTTCTCCGTGCCCTACCACTCAGGCGAGCGCGAGGTCGGCATGGGGCGCGGGCCGACGGCGCTCGTCGAGGGGCTCGATCTTCCACGCATCCTGGAGCGGACAGGGTGCGAGGTGACGTTGGAGCAGATCGATCTCGCGAACGGATCCGAGCCCGAGATCGCGCGGGTCGTCGAGCTCGATCGCCGGCTGGCGCGAGGGGTCCGGGAGGGGATCGAGCGCGGGGAATTTCCCCTCGTCCTCGCCGGGAACTGCACAAGCTCCCTGGGGACGTGCGCCGGGATCCCTAGCCACAAGCTCGGTGTCGCCTGGTTCGACGCCCACGCCGACTTCGACACCCCAGAGGACAACCTCTCCGGCTTCTTCGACGTCATGGGCCTTTCGATCCTGACAGGGGCGTGCTGGAAGGCCATGCGCGAGTCGATCCCCGGCTTTCGACCGGTCGAGGAGCAAAACGTCGTCTTAGTCAGCGTCCGTGACCTTCTTCCCTACCAGCGCAGCCGCCTCGAGACCTCCGCGCTCCACGTCGTATCCGGAGAAGAGATCCGCCGCCGGGGGCTCAAGGAGTCTCTCCTGCCGGCCCTGGACGACCTGCGGAGGCGAACGAGCGACCTCTACCTGCACGTCGACCTTGACTCCCTCGACCCCTCCGAAGGGAGGGCGAACCCGTACGCGGCACCGGGTGGCCTGAGGCTAACAGAGCTCGAGGAAGGAATCGGGGCGATCTTCGCGCGCTTCGACGTGCGGGCGGCTGCGGTCACCGCGTACGACCCCTGCTGCGATCCAGACGGCCGAATGGCCCTGGCCGCTCTGCGCGTCGTGGAGACGATCGCGGAGGCCCAAAGGTATCCTTAGTCAGGCTAGGGCTCAGCGCGCGTCGGGGCTGAAGAATGACCCGCGCACCTTCTGGCCGTCGCTCGAAGAGGGTTCCTTTTGTCCCTTCATCATCGGGAGCGTGAAGGTGAACGTGCTCCCCTGCCCGGGTCCGGGGCTCTTTGCCCTGATCTCCCCGCCCATGGCTTCCACCAAGCTCTTACAGATCGATAGGCCAAGGCCGGTTCCCCGCTCTCGCCCGGCGGAGTCCCTCCCGATCTGCCCGAAGGGCGCAAACAGCCTATCGAGGTCCTCGGGGTGAATGCCGATCCCTGTGTCGGCAACGCGGATGACCAACTGGTCGTCCTTTGCTTCACACTCCAGTCGCACCTGTCCTCCCTCCGTCGACTTGACCGCGTTGTGAAGGAGGTTGATGAGGACCTGTTCGATCCGCCTCTCGTCGCTCGTGAGGCGGCCTACTTGTGGCGCCACATGAGCGACGAGCGTCAGGCCCTTGGTCTCTGCAAGAGGACTCACCTCGCGGATCACCCGATCGATCAGCTTTCGCACGTCGAAGGGCGCTGTGGTGAGGATGATCCGGCCGGCTTCGATGGTGGAGATGTCCAGGATGTCGTTGATAAGGCCAAGCAGGTGATGGGCGCTGTCCCGGATCGCGGACAGGTGCCTCGCCTGCCGGCTGCTCAAGGGGCCAGTCAGACCTTTGAGAAGGATCTCCGTGAAGCCCATGATGGAGGTGAGCGGGGTGCGCAGCTCGTGCGACACGATGGCGAGGAAGTTGGACTTGACCCGATCGGCCTCCTCCGCCCGCTCCTTGGCGAGAGTGAGCTCGGCCGTGCGCTCGGCGACCCGTTCCTCGAGCTGGGTGGCGTAGTTGCGGATCGTTTGGTAGAGGAGCGCGTTCTGCAGGCCTACGGCCGACTGATTGGCGAAGGTCTCAAGGAACGTCGTCGCCTCAAGGAGGCTCTTTTCCCGAGCCCACCCGAGGCCCAACACGCCGAGGAGGCCGTCGGAACTCTGCAAGGGGAGGGCGGCGAAGGAGCGGAGTCCGGCGTTCTTGCAGAGATCGAGCGTACAGCGAGGGTCTCGAGTGATGTCCGCTGAGTAGATGGGCCGGGTACGCGAGGCGGCAAGCCCGCACAGACACTCGCCCAAGTACTTCACGCAAGACCCTTCTGGATGGAACTTTGGATCGCGGGAGTGTACCCCCTGGAGGTGGAGCTCTTCTCCCTCCCGCACGTAGAGGAGCGCGAGGTCCGGCAAGACGGAGGCGGTGGCCTCTTCGAGGATCGCTTCCGCCACCTGATGCAACTCGAGGCTGCGGCTGACCCGCTCTCCCAAGGCATTGAGGGTCGCGAGTTCGCGCGCGCGGCTGCGTAACGCCTCCTCCGCCCGTTTACGCACGCTTGAGTCTGTTCCGATGCACAGCCAGCCGGTCAGGCGGCCCGACTCATCGCGGAGAGGTTTGTTCTTCCAGGCGACCCACACCCGTTCTCCGCTGCAGCGCATGTTCTCGTTTTCATTTTCGTGATACCCTTCGGGCTCTCGTTCCGCGTGGAGGAGCATGTCCGAGAGGTCGCGGCCGCTTGTCTCCGCGCACGGCACAATGGTGCCGACGACGTTCTTGCCGAGGATCTCCTCTTCCGTGTACTGAAAGAACTTCTCCGCAAAGGGGTTGAAGAAGGTGACGTTGCCGCACGCGTCCATGCGGAGGATGATCGCATTCACGTCCTCGACGAGCTCACGGTACTTCGCCTCGCTCTCTCGCAGGGCCTCTTCCCTCTCTCTACGCTCGGTGATGTCACGGACGATCACGAGATCGGCGGGCCGTCCGTTGTGCGTGATGGTCCCGGCGTTCATCTCCACGTGAACGTCACTCCCGTCCTTCCGC
>CAYHEK010000018.1:0-23140 GCA_964355545.1 uncultured Thermotogae bacterium
CAGCCTGAGGAGACCTTCGCGCGCCTCCGTTCCTCTTTGGGAGGCGACCGCCCCAGTCAAACTACCCACTTAACACGGTCCCGCGACCGCTGCTAACGGCCAACGGTTAGAGCTTCAACATCCGCAGGGTGGTATTCCAAGGACGGCTCCACCGAGGCTGGCGCCCCAGCTTCATCGCCTCCCACCTATCCTACACAATGAATGTCAAAGCCCAGTGCCAAGCTATAGTAAAGCTCCACGGGGTCTTTTTGTCTTACCGCGGGTCACGGGCGTTTTCACCCGTGCTTCAGCTTCACCGAGCACTCAGTCAAGACAGCGCCCAAGTCGTTGTGCCTTTCATGCGCGTCAGAACTTACCTGACAAGGAACTTCGCTACCTTAGGACGGTTATAGTTACCGCCGCCCTTCACTGGGGCTTCAGTTTGGCGCTTTCACACCTCCCCTTAACCTTCCAGCAGTGGGCAGGTTTCAGACTCTATACATCCTCTTTCGAGTTAGCAGAGTCCTGTGTTTTTGCTAAACAGTCGCTCAGGCCGATTCTCTGCGGCCACCCGAAGGTGGCCCCCCTTATCCCGAAGTTACGGGGTCATTTTGCCGAGTTCCTTGACTGAGTTTCACTCGTCCACCTTGGTATTCTCTACCCGCCTACCTGTGTCGGTTTGTGGTACGGACTCTTCCTTGCTCGCTAGAGGTTTTTCTCGCCCGATGACTCCGCCTCCCTTCGCCCTAAAACGGGCTCGCCATCACACCTCGGCTTAAACGGGGGAACGGATTTTCCTATTCCCCCTACCTTGGTGCTTGGACATGCACTTCCGTCCGCATGCGGAGGGGACCCCTCGGGGTCACCCCATCGCTCAAGCGCAAGGTTAGAGGCGCAGGAATATTAACCTGCTGTCCATCGCCTACCCCTTTCGGGTTCAGCTTAGGGTCCGCCTAACCCTGGGTGGATCAGCCTTGCCCAGGAAACCTTAGGCATTCGGTGGCAACGATTCTCGCATTGCTCGCGTTACTCATTCCGGCATTCTCTCTTCCGTCTCGTCCACCGGACCTTCCGGTCCAGCTTCAGCCGTTAACGGAATGCTCCCCTACCGATGGCGCTCAAAGAGCACCATCCCGCAGCTTCGGTACCAGGCTTAGTCCCGATAAATCTTCGGCGCATCGCCGCTAGACTGGTGAGCTATTACGCACTCTTTAAAGGATGGCTGCTTCTGAGCCAACCTCCCAGCTGTTTCGGCAACAACACATCCTTTCTCACTTAGCCTGGATTTAGGGACCTTAGCTGGCGGTCTGGGTTGTTTCCCTCTCGACTATGAAGGTTATCCCCCACAGTCTGACTCCCGTGTAACAACAGGCCGGTATTCGGAGTTTGATTAGGGTCGAGAGTTTCCCCCCTTCCCCGACCAGTGCTCTACCCCCGGCTGTCTATGGCACGAGGCTAGTCCTAAAACTATTTCGGGGAGAGCCAGATATCACTAGGTTCGATTGGTTTTTCGCCCCTAACCACAGGTCATCCCCTAGCTTTTCAACGATAGTGGGTTCGGGCCTCCATATACGATCAAGTATACTTCACCCTGCCCATGGTTAGATCACCTAGCTTCGGGTCTACATCACGTGACTGGCGCCCTATTCAGACTCGCTTTCGCTGCGGCTTCGCCTTGCTCGGCTTAACCTTGCCACGTAACGTAACTCGCCGGATCATACTGCAAAAGGCATGCGGTCACACCCAGTTCTTGCCCGAAGGCGTTTGGTGGGTGCTCCCACTGTCTGTGAGCAGACGGTTTCAAGTTCTATTTCACTCCCCTCCCGGGGTGCTTTTCATCTTTCCCTCGCGGTACTAGTTCACTATCGGTCAGCTGGTAATGTTTAGCCTTGGAAGGTGGTCCTCCCAGATTCACGCCGGATTTCACGTGCCCGACGCTACTTAAGTCGACATCCAAGGTGGTTTGGCCTTCCGCCTACGGGACTATCACCCTCTGCGGTCGTCCTTTCCAGAGACTTTGCGGACTGTTCGGCTAGACCTTGCCTGTAACCCTGCCCACCTCTGCAACGGTGAGATGACGTCGACTTGCAACCCCGAGAGAGCAACGGATGCAGCCTTACACTCCCTCGGTTTAGGCTCTTCCCGCTTCGCTCGCCGCTACTAGGGGAATCTCGGTTGATTTCTCTTCCTCCGGGTACTGAGATGTTTCACTTCGCCGGGTTCGCCGAGCGCGCCTACTTTGGTTTCGGCGCGCTCTGCCATGGCTTCACCATGGCAGGTACTCCCATTCGGAGATCCCCGGATCAAAGCCTGCTTAGCGGCTCCCCGAGGCTTATCGCAGCTAGCCACGTCCTTCATCGCTTCCAGCTGCCAAGATGTCCACCGTCTGCCCTTACTCCGCTTGTGTGACACACACTCTATTCACTTGTCAAGGACCAAGCGCGGCTTGCGCCACGCCAACTTATCATTCTAGCACCCCGTTCCCAACCTGTCAAGCTCGGGGCGCCCGAACGAGGGAACTGTACCTAGAGAGCGCCCGTCTGTCAACCAGCCGGGGAGCCCCTGGAACGGCGAGCGTCACGCGGGGTGCGCGCGAGGCAGAGCGCGAGTCGGTCGAGCTCAGCGAACGAGAGGGTCTCCCCGCGAGCCGTAGGGCTAATCCCCGCTTCAACAAGGACACGGCCGATCTCCTCATTGGGAAGGAGATCGCGCAGCACCGCGCGGATCATCTTGCGCCTCTTGCCGTAGAGGGCCCGCACGACCGCGAAGAAGACCTCCGCGGGAGCCAAGAAGCGCGGCCCCTCCCGAAACGAGAGGCGCCACAGGATCGACTCGACCTCAGGTGGAGGCCAGAAGGCCGCTCGGGAGACCTTCCGCAGGAGGTGGAGGTCGCCGTAGGCACGGACCAACACCCCGAGAGCCGACCCGTCGCGACCCGGGCTCGCCGCGATCTTCTCGACAACCTCGGCTTGGGAGAGAAGGAGGGCGCCCGTGACCAACTTTCGGCTCTCCACGAGGCGTTCCAGGATCGGGGCGGTGATGCGGTAGGGGATGTTCCCCACCACGAAGACCGGACGGCCGGCGAAGGCGCGGGCGAGATCGAACTCCAGAAAGTCGCGGTGCTCGATCTCGACATTCACCAGGGTACCGACCGTCTCCCCGAGGATCCGCACGAGCCTACCGTCGATCTCGACGGCGACTACGCGAGCGGCAATCCGAGCGAGCTCGCGCGTGACCGTCCCCAAGCCGGGGCCGATCTCGAGGATCCCTTCAGGTTTCGCTTGCGCGACCTCGCTCGCGATCGCGTCGAGGACCGAGCGATCGACGAGGAAGTTCTGGCCGAGGCCCCTGCTCGGTCGGATCCCGGCCGAGCGCAAGAGCGAAGTGACGACCCTGCGCGAGGTGAGGTCCTCAGAGACCACGGCGCGCGTCCCTCCCCGAGATTCGCGTGAGCAAAAGCTCAGCGCTTCGGGAGCTCACCTCGTGCTCACTCACCGCGCCTCGGAGATCGTCGGTTGAGCCGCCTGGCTCAACGAGGGAGATCCCTCCCGGAAAGAGGTCCGTGTTGTACGCGTGTCCACCCTGCGCGGGGAGGAAGAGCCCCGCGACCCGCCTCCCGTAGATCAAGAGGTTCGCCCTCCTCTCCCCGACCATCACTCCGACGAGCTCGCCCGCGTAGCTCGTCCCCGCGGATAGAAACTCGGTCGGGACCGGCTCCTCGAGGTGCCCGGGGAGGACAAGGAGCTCCTGGGGG
This sequence comes from uncultured Thermotogae bacterium, assembly GCA_964355545.1. Taxonomy (GTDB): domain Bacteria; phylum Bipolaricaulota; class Bipolaricaulia; order UBA7950; family UBA9294; genus JAPLGE01. The sequence goes on from CAYHEK010000018.1 coordinate 3,734, forward strand.
ACGAGGATGGTGAAGTCGCGGCCGATCGCTCCTTGGCTTGCGCCCCTCCACAGGACCACGTAGTGGCTAACGAGGTGGCTGTCCAGAAGGATCGTGTTCCGGCCGGCCGGGACGTCCGCCACTCGCCGGCCGAGGCCGACGCGGACCTCCACGTGCATTCCCGTGACCCCCATCTGGGCGGAGACAAGCTGCGAGCCGGAGGGCGTCTCCGCCCCGAGGTTGTAGAGGATGGGCATGAAGTTACGATCGAATTGGAACTGCTGCGCGAGCGAGATCGACGCGCTCTGGGTCGTGAGGGTTCCCTGCGAGAGGAGCATGTACCCCTCGCTTTCGGAATAGAGGAGCGTGTACTCCTCCTGGGCGACCAGCGCCTCGCCCTCCTCCAGGAGGAAGTGCCCGCTCTCCACGAGCCGCTCGACGCTCGGGGCCTCCACCCGCGACCCCTCCTGCGGAATGACAAGCAAGAAGAGGAGGATCACGCCGACCACGGCCAAGACGATGAGGAGCCCTTTCTCCAACGTTTCTCCTCACTTCCAGCGCGTCAGGATCTCCTCGCGGCGGAAGACCTTGATCGCGAAGTACAGCACGGCAAGGCTTGCGAGAAGCAAGACGAGCCCCTCCACCCCCACGAGGAAGAGGCTGACGAGCGTCTTGCGGCTCGAGTAGACGATGAGAGGAATGAGCCCGGGCAGGATGGCGAAGCTTGAGAACTGGTACGCGGCACGGGCGTCGCTCGCCCGCGAGGAGACGAGCATCGTCACCCCCACGGTGAAGAGGGCGAGGAGCGGGGAGAGGCCGAAGATCGCGGCGATCCACGGCGGGGTCAAGACGTGCGGCGGAATCCCGCCCAAGAGGACCCTCGAGACGCCAAGGAAGAGGCCAAAGCTCCCCCACGCGAGACCAAGAGCAGGGAGGACGCTCGCCAGCATCTTTCCCAGGAAGAGCTCGAGGTCGGAGACCGGTGTCGCCAGGAGCGGCTCGAGGCTTCCCTGTTCCTTCTCTCCCACGATCGAGTAGACGGCGATCGCCATGGGGACGATCGCCGGGAGAATGAGGAAGTACATGAGCGCCGTGTTGAAGAGAGCCGCTTGGGCGCCCGGAATGTCGACGCTGCGTCCCTGGTAGACCATCACGACCGAGGCGCCGACCATGAACAGGGGCAGGAAGATCCCCCCCAGGAGGATCATCCGGTTGTGCAGGGACTCCAACCACTCCTTGACGAGGATCACCCTAATGCGACGCATGTGCTCCCTCCATCAGGTCGAGGTACAGGTCTTCCAGAGAGTAGCGAAGTTCGGTCACGAACTGGACCTCGCCGCCCAGCTCGACGAGCCGCCGCACGAGGAGGGGGTTCTCCCGCTCCGGGTCGGCCAGGGAGACGAGGAGCTTCCCGTCCACCCACTCCGCCTTCTTGACGAAGGGAAGCCCCAACGCCTTCTCGATCCCCGGACGCGGGCTCGCCAGGTGAACCACGGTCCGCCGGCCGTACATCCGCTCCTTGAGCTCCTGCGGCCTTCCCACGGCGACGAGCCGCCTCTTGAACAGGGCGACGCGATCGCAGAGGCGGTCCGCCTCATCAAGGTTGTGGGTGCACAGGAAGATCGTCCGCTCCTTCGTGCGGAGCGTCTCGATGAGATCGCGCACGACCTTCGCTGCCTCGGGGTCGAGGCTCGCCGTCGGCTCGTCGAGGAAGAGGACGTCGGGATCGTGGAGGAGGGCCCGCGCGATCGCGACCTTCTGCCGCATCCCCTTGGACAGGCTCCCGGCGAGGTCGCCCTTCCGGTCCCAGAGGTCGAAGAGACGCAGGAGGCGCTCCACCCGGCCCGCGGGATCTCGAATGCCATAGAGCCTGGCGAAGAAGAGGAGGTTGTCGCGGGCGGAGAGGCGCTTGTACAGGCCAGGGGTCTCGGTGAGGACGCCGACGTGCTCGCGGATCGAGCGGTTCTCCCGACCGAGAGCGAAGCCGGCGACGGTGCCGGTCCCGGCGTTGGGGGCGATCAGGGCGGCGAGGAGGCGCACGGTCGTCGTCTTGCCGGCGCCGTTCGGGCCGAGGAACCCGAAGATCTCCCCTTTCTCGACCTCAAGGTCGAGGTCTTCCACCGCGACGAGGTTGCCGAACCGCCGCGTCAAGCCCTCTACGTGAATCACTTCTGTTCCTCGTACTTCGAGGCCTCGATCCGCTCGCGGAGGCACTCCTCGGCCGTTCGCTCCGCAGGAGACGAGGAGTCCTCGGCGCGCGCAGCGCGCGGCCCCGCGCGCTCCTTTAGGAAGCCGAGGCGCCGGGCGAGCCACTTCGCGTTGAGCGTGACCCCCAACGGCCAGATGACGAACAGGCGATCTTCATCACTCCAGAACGGGAGCTGCACCATCCCTCCATTTCGACCCAAACGAGTCCATGCGCCGCGTTTCATGGTACCGTGGCCAGGTAGTTTGGCAAGCCGCTGCAACAAGGCGGAGGGGACTCCTCATCATCGCCGCGCGAGGACATCTGTCCACAAAGACCCTGACAAATGGTTGTCCGTGCGGAGGCACCGTTCCTTAGCGCACGAATCCTCCCTCGCTACCCTCCAGGGCGTCCAACGTGCAAAGGAGGAGAGGAGGAAGACAATGAAGAGAGTCGTTTCTGTAGCTCTACTGGCCGCCTTATCGCTTATCCTTTTCCTTGGGGTCGGCCACGCCCAGACGCCGCCCGATCCGCTTCAACAGGAACTCGCGACGATGGAGGCCGTGTTCAATGGCCTGGAGTCGTTCATGGGCGAGTTGATCAGCGAACTCAAGGGGAACATGGCGGCGACCACTCAGCTCGGTGCCGACCTCGGCAACCTGCGCAACACGGTGACGGTCATCGCGGGAGAGGTCAAGGCCGCGGATGGGAAGATCATTGGACTGCGTGAGGACGTGAACAAGATGGCCGGCGTCCAGGAGGAATTCAAGGCGCGCCTGGCCTCGCTCGAAGCGCGTCTTTCTGAGCTTGCGCAGCTGTGTGACAAGCTTCAGATAACCCTCCAGGTGACGCGCGACGACCTCGCGACACTGAGTCAGGCGGTTGCTGCCTTGGCGACCGACTATGACGCATTCAAGACGGCGACCCTCGCCGACATCTCCGCGCTCAAGAAGGGCGTCGAAGACCTTTCGAGCCGCGTGCAGAAGCTCGAGGACGAGGACGTAGGGACCTTCAAGAAGAAGGTGATCGAGCTTGAGCGGGCGATGAGCGCCCTTTCGATCAAGATCGACAACAACCGCGCTAAGCTCGAGGGGTTCGACGGCGTGATCGCAAGCCTCGCCGCCGACATCGAGGCGACCCAGAGCGGGATTCAAGCGAACACGAGCCTCCTCGAGGATCACGAGACGCGGTTGAAGGCCCTAGAGGACGGCACGGCGGTCGCCCAGCTGCAGGAGCAGGTGAACACCCTGTACTTCATCTCGATCGTCGGACTCCTCGCGGGAATCGGGGCACTGATCTGGGGATTCATGGGGACGTAAACTCCGCACGATGAGGGGGACCTTGGGTCCACCCGCGGGAGGGATGACCGATCCCTCCCGTTCTTTTGCGAGCGCGCGTAACAGAAGTTATAGTAGTAAACCGATCGCCGAGGGGTGGTGAAGGGTGGAGCAGTTGGGAAGGCGCTTGCAGCGCGTCCGACTGGTGAATGGCTGGAGCAAACGGGGGGTGGCGCAGAGGCTCGGTGTCTCGATTCCCTCCATTATCCGCTGGGAAGAGGGGGTCGCCGAGCCGAACGACTACAACCGCTACAAGATCGAGCGGCTCCTGGAAGAAGGGACTGCGACGGCCCGCCCTCCCATCCCGCCCCGATCCGATGAGTTCGAACTCGCCCTCTTCCCGAACGAGGGGCGTAAAGGGGGCGACCGGTGACCAAGATCAACAAGGTCGTCCTCGTCGGGTTCAAGTCCTTCCAGAAGAAGACCACGATCCCGTTCTTCGACGGCCTGACGACGATCGTGGGAGAGAACGGGGCCGGGAAGTCGAACCTGTTCGACGCGATCAGCTTCGTCATGGGGCGGAGATCCTCCCAACTGCGGGCCGATCGTCTCGAGCAGCTGATCTTCAACGGAGGGGAACGGCATTCCCCCGCCGACGAGGCCGACGTGATCCTCCACCTCGACAACCAGGACGGCGTCTTCAACCGATTCCTGGAGAACGGGAACCGGTCGCCGGAGATCGTGCTCGGCCGCCGCATCACCCGCTCCTCCTCCACCTACACCTTCATGGGGAAGGCCTGCCCGCGCTCTCTCATTGACGAGATCCTGGAAGAGGCGAAGATCGACCCCGACGGCCAGCAGCTGATCGCGCAGGGGATGATCACCGACGTGATCAAGCGAAACCCCGTCCGGCGCCGCGAGATCCTCGACGAGGTGAGCGGGATCGCCGCCTACGACGAGAAGAGGCGGGAGGCGATCGGCGAGCTGAAGGAAGTGAAGTCGAAGCTGAACACGCACCGCGTCATCCTCGCCGAACGCCGCCGCCGCCTGGTCGCCCTCGGCCGGGAGCGCGACGCGGCGCAGGAGCACGAGCGCCTGACGGCCGAGCAGGCTCGCCTCGAGGAGTCGATCCGCCACACAAGGCGGGAGAAGGCCAAGGAGAGGCTCCGCCGCGCGCAAGGGGAGCGCACCGGGATGGCAGAGAAGACAAAGAGCCTCGAGGCGGAGGTGGCGACCCTCGACCTTGCGGTTGAGAACAAAGAGTGGGAGATCGAGGGGATACAAGAGGAAGCCCATGGAGAGAGCCCGATCGCTCTCGTGAAAGAGGTGGAGCGTCTGCGCGCGGAGATCCTGCACAAAGAGGGAGAGGCGAACTTAAAGCGCGAGCAGGCGAAGAACCTCGCGGAGATGATCGACGAGGTCGCCCGGATCAAAGCCGTGGAGGCGGAGCGAGCCAAGACCACGGCCGGAGCGAACCGGACGGTGCAGGCACTCCTTGAGCGCAAGCGCGCAGGGGTCTACGGGACGATCGCCTCCCTCGCCACGCCGCGGCCGGGGTTCGAGGTCGCGTTCGAGACCGCGGCCGGGGCAAGCTTGAACGACGTGGTCGTCGACTCCCGTGAGACGGCGATCGCCTGCATCAACTACTTGAAGCAGAACCGCCTCGGTCGCGCCCGCTTCCTCCCCCTCGGCCGCCTCGTCGCTCCCAAGAAGAGCCTCGCCGCGGCCGACGCCCTTAGGCTCCCCGGCCTCGTCGACTACGCCATCAACCTTGTCGAGTTCGACCCCAAGTACCAGCGCGCCTTCGAGTACGTCCTCTCGGACACGGTCGTCGCCGAGAATCTCGATGCAGTCCGCGACGTCGACGGCGTCCGCGTGGTGACCCTCGACGGAGACCTTCAGAGCCGGGGAGGCGCCCTCACGGGCGGTTCGCGGGCCGATTCTCGATCGACGAGCGCTCCGGCCAAGCCGCACGACACGGGGTTCGACACGGCGAAGAAGCGCCACGAAATCCTGAAGCTCGAGCGGGAGATCGAGCGTATCGCGGAGGAGATCGTGGAGCGACGGACCCTCCTCGAGGAGAAGGAGCGCGAGCTTCGCGCGCAGGAGGAGGAAGGGACCCGGGCGAAGGGCACGGCGACCGCGCGCGGCGACGAGCTGCACGCCCTGCGCGAGAAGCGACGCCAGACCTATCAGGAGCTTGAGACCCTCCGCCGCGCCCTCGGCCGCTACGAGCGCGAGGAGGCGGAGGCCCAGGCGGAACTCGCGGCGCTCGGGAAGGACGAGCACGACCCGACCTACTACATCGAGGGGTCGATCGCGGAGCTCGAGCGGCGGATCGAGGAGAACAAGAGACACATTCGACGCCTCGAGCCAGTGAACATGCGCGCGATCGAGGAGTACGCCACCTACGAGCAGGAGTTCAACCTGTTCCAGGAGCGGGTGAATGCCCTCGAGAATGAGAAACACGAGATTGAGCTTCTGATCGGCGATATTGAAGAACGAAAGCGCGAACGGTTCTTGGAAACCCTGGCCGCGGTGAGGTCCCAGTTCGATCGCATCTTCAAGGAGCTCTTCCAGGGCGGGAGCGCCTCGCTCGAACTCGAGGTCCCCGGGGACATCTCCTCTGGGCTATTGATCAAGGCGAACCCTCCGGAGAAGGAGCCCCACCTCCTCGATTCCCTCTCCGGTGGGGAGCAGACGCTCGTCGCCACCGCGTTCATCTTCGCGCTCCAGGAGTACCAACAGGCGCCGTTCTTCATCCTGGACGAGGTCGACGCGGCCCTGGACGTCGTGAACGTGACCCGCCTCGCGCGCATGCTCCGCGAGTACGCAAAGCGCCTGCAGGTGATCGTTGTCTCGCACAACGAGGAAACAGTTCGCCACGCGGATCGGGCCTACGGGGTGACAATGAAGAACGGGGCCTCCCAAGTGCTGGCCCTCAACCTCAACTAGCAATGAAGGACACGATGGAATCGACCCAGATCGGCACGATCCTCCTCGAGGACCTCATCGGCGAGAGCTGGGAGGGAACACTCCGCCGCCTTACCGCGGACATGGACCCCTGGGACATCGACGTCGCCCTCCTCGCCCGCCGCTACCGCAGCTACCTTGCCGCCCTTCAAGAGCTCTCCTTCGCCATCCCCGGCCGGATGGTCCTCACCTGCTCGATCCTCTTGCGGATGAAGTCGGACCTCCTCGCCGTCGATCGCCCGTCGAGCGACCAGGAGGGGCTCTTGAGCGAGCTCGAGGCGGCCGTGGAGGAGGAAAGCGTCGCACGAGAGGGACCGATCGAGCCGGAGGGGTTCTCCCTCCCGCTCTTGCGCCGGCCGCGGCGCCGGGTGACCCTGGAGGAGCTGCGGGCCGCCCTCGCCGGCGCGATGACGGTCAGCCGCCGCCGCGCCGAGCGCCTCATCCGCTCGGCCGTCGAGGAGGAAAACGACCCCTTCGCGCGCTTCGAGATCGGAGGAGAGGACATCGCGGACCGCCTGCACGTCCTGTTCGATAAGATTAAGCGCTTCCTCAAGAGGACCCGCGCGGTGAGCTTCTTCCGTCTCCTTGAGCGGGGAGATAAGGAGGAGCGCGTGCGCCGCTTCATCGAGCTCCTCCACCTCGCCGGCCAGGGAGAGATCCGCTGCACCCAGCAAGAGTTCCTGGGCGACATCCTGATCAGCTGGGAGAAAGAGGGCTGACCGTCGTCGAGCAAGAAGAGGCAATGAGCGAAGAGGGCGGAAAGACGAGGGATCAAGCGGTTCTTGAGGCCGCTCTCTTCCTGGCAGAGAAGCCCCTCGCGCGACGGAGACTCGCCGCGCTCCTCGGTGGCGCCTCATCGAGCTACCTCGACGAACTCCTCGCCGAACTCGCTTGCGAGCTCGCAGCGCCCCACCGCGGGCTCGAGCTCCTTCTCCAGGGGGAGAACGTCCAACTCCAGGTGAAGCGGGCCTACATCGACGCCGTGGCACCGCTCGCCCCCCATCAGGACATCCCTCGCCCGGTCCTGCGCAGCCTCGCCATGATCGCCTACAACCATCCCATGACCCAGTCCGACTTGGTGAAGGCGCGCGGAAACAAGGCCTACGCCCACGTGCAGGAGCTCGTCGAGCGCGGCCTCGTCCGCGCGGAGGAGAAGGGCCGCACCCTCCTCCTCTACGTCACGGACGAGTTCCTCCGCTACTTTGGCCTGGAGAGCGTAGAGGAGTTCCGCTTCCACGCGGCAGCGCCCCCCGAGGAGTGACGGGCTATAATGGACCCCCAAGGAGGTGGCGCGCGATGGAAAAGTGGGAGTGCACCGTTTGTGGCTACATCTACGACCCCGCGGTAGGCGACCCGACCACCGGAGTGGAGGCGGGGACGGCGTTCGAGGACCTCCCGGCGGGATGGACCTGCCCGGACTGCGGGGCGGGGAAAGAGATGTTCGAGATGGTTTAGTCTCCGATCGAAACGGAGCATCGAGGGCTTCCACGGCCAAGTGGCCATCGGGAGGCCCTTTTCTCTTTGACGGATCGCGAATCCCTCCACCCTTGAAAAATCAGACTTCCGTGGTAAGATTTTAGCCGGTGACCCCGGATGAAAAAGAGGATTTATCTAGATAACAGCGCGACCACGCCGCTCGCCTCTGAGGTCCTCGAGGCGATGGCTCCCTACCTCGGAGAGGAGTACGGAAACCCCTCCAGCCTGCACGCCTTCGGCCGCTCGGCGCGCCGCGCGGTCGAGGAGGCGCGCGCCAGGATCGCAGAGACCCTGGGAGCCTCCCCCACGGAGATCGTCTTCACCTCCGGGGCGACGGAGGCGAACAACCTCGCGATCAAGGGGATGGCGTTCGCCCAGCGCGCAAAGCGCCATCTCATCACATCCTCGATCGAGCACCCGGCGGTCCTGCGCACCTGCCAGTGGCTCGCGGCGCAGGGCTACGAGCTGGCCGTGCTCGGCGTCGACGGAACGGGCCGGGTCGATCCGCAGGAGCTTCGGGCGGCGCTGCGGGACGACACCTTCCTCGTCTCGATCATGGCGGGGAATAACGAGATCGGGACGCTCGAACCCCTGGAGGAGCTCGCCGCCCTCTGTCAAGAACGGGGGGTCGCCTTCCACACGGACGCGGTCCAGGCGTACGGGAAGGTCCCCCTCCCCAGGGAGGGGATCGACCTCCTCTCCGCCTCCGGCCACAAGCTGCACGGCCCCAAGGGGGTTGGGTTCCTCTACGTTCGCCGCGGGATCGAACTTGCCCCGCTCCTCCACGGAGGGGGGCACGAGGGAGGACGCCGGAGCGGGACGGAGAACACGCCGGGGATCGTCGGCCTGGCCAGGGCGGCTACCCTCGCGTTCGCCGAGTTTTCCTCCGTTCCGGAGAGGATGCGCCGGCTGCGGCAACGACTGATCGAGGCGATTGCGGCGATCCCCGCCGCGCGGCTGAACGGCCACGCGACGGAGAGCCTCCCTCACATCTCAAACTTCAGCTTCCAGGGGATCGAGGGGGAGAGCCTGGTCATGAAACTCGACGAGCACGGGATTGCGACGTCGACCGGCTCGGCCTGCTCCTCGCCCGACCTCGAGCCGAGCCACGTCCTCGTCGCGATCGGCGTCCCCCTCTCCATGGCCCACGGAAGCCTGCGGATCAGCACCGGCCGCCAGACGACCGACGCCGATGTGGATGCGCTCCTCGACGTCCTGCCCCAGGTCGTGGAGGAGCTGCGCGCCATGTCTCCGTTCAAGGTAGGTGACGAAGCGTGTATACCGACAGGGTGATCGAGCACTTCCGCCACCCCCACAACATGGGGAGGCTTAAGGACTATTCCTCGATCGGCAAGGTGGGAAACATCGTGTGCGGGGACGTGATGTGGCTCTATATCAAGGTGGAGAAGGACCCCCAGGGCCGCGAGACGATCGCCGACATCTCCTGGGAGACCTTCGGCTGCACGGCGGCGATCGCCACCTCCTCCATGGTCTCCGACCTCGCCAAGGGGAAGACGCTTGAGGAGGCGATCGCGATCACGAACCGCGATGTGGCCCAGGAGCTGGGCGGCCTTCCACCCGTGAAGATGCACTGCTCCGCCCTCGCGGCCGACGCGCTGAACGAGGCAATCTACGCCTACTTGAGTGACTCGGGCCGCGAGATTCCGCCGGCCCTCGCACGGCGGCACGAGCGGATCGGCCGGGAGATGGCGGCGATCGAGAAGCGGTACGAGGCCTTCCTGAAGAAGGACGCAGCCTCATCTCCCAAGGATCAAGGTGGCGCATGCACCTGACGCGCAAGTCGAGCTACGGCCTGATCGCGGCCTTGGAACTGGCGAACCGGGGCGCATCTCGACCGGTCTCCGCCGGCTCGATCGCAGAAAAGTACGCTCTTCCCTCGCCGTTTGTGGGGAAGATCCTCCACGAGCTGAAGGCCTCCGGCCTCGTCGCCGGCCAGAAGGGACGCGGCGGCGGGTATACCCTGACCGCGGACCCGGCCACCCTGTCCGTCCGGCGGATCCTGGAAGCCCTCGGCGAGTCGCTCGACCTCGTCGGCTGCCTCGGGCCGGAGCCCGCCTGTCACCTCGTGCCGACCTGTCCGACCAAGCAGGCCTGGGAGCGGGCCGACCGGCGGTTCAAGGAACTCCTGGACTCCATTTCCCTACGCGATTTCCTCGCTCCGCAACCCGGGAGGCCCAAGGCCGACCGCCGGAAGGACTCCCCGCCGGCTAAGCTCGTTCGAGAAGGGGATTTGTGAGGACGGCGCCTTTACCTTTTCGTTTGGGTGTGATGTACATTACCGACAAACGCCTCCCGCTGTGCTATAGTTGGGGCGTAAAACCCCCTCATCTTTTTCACCACCCGGAGAGGGCGGTCAAGCAATCTGCTTGACCGCCCTTACATTTCTAGCTCGGAGGCAACGACCGCAGGGAGGAGCGGACGACCGCGGGGGAGCCTTCTCTACAGGAAGTGCAGCACGTAGTGGTAGTAGAAGAAGAAGACGGGCAGGGCGAAGAGAAGCCCGTCGATCCGGTCGAGGGTCCCGCCGTGCCCGGGGAGGAAGGTCCCTGAGTCCTTGACCTCCGCCGCTCGCTTCAACTTCGATTCGAACACGTCGCCGAGCTGGGCCGCGAGCCCCACGAGGATGGAGGAGGCGACGATGTGCGGGACCCCCTCCCACAGGGCAAACTCCCTCCACACCGGGGAGAACGAGATCCCGACCAACGCCCCGGCGATCGTGAAGGCGAACCCGCCGAGGATTCCCTCCCACGTCTTGCTCGGGCTGACGCTCGGGAAGGCCTTGTGCCGGCCGAATAGACTCCCAATAGAGTAGGCGCCCGTGTCGTACCCCCACACCATGAGGAGGACGACGATGGCGTGGATCGCGCCGACGCGGGGCTTGTCGACCAGCCCACTGATGTAGATCGCGTAGAAGAAGTGAAGGAGCCACGGGATGTAGAGGAGGCCGAAGACGCCGGCTACCGCCTGGAGGAACCCCGTCCGGTGGGGGAGGCTCCCGAGGTAGCGAAGGACCTGGTAGACGATCGCGAGGAGCAGCGCCACGTCGCCGTAGCGACCCTCGAAGATCACGTAGCTGAAGACGAGGACCGGGATCCAGATCAAAAACTCCGGCGCGGCGAGCGGGATCTCGAGGCGCTTCATCAACTGGAGGTACTCAATCGCAGCGGGGTAGGCGACGACGAGGATGAGGATCCCGACGATCCACTGGACGTTGAACCGCGCCCCGAGGTAGAGGATGGTGAAGACGATCGCCCCACCGACGAGCCCGCTCGCCACGCGCTTCAAGGCGTTCATGTCCCCCCTCCAACAAGCCCTCCGAACCGCCGCTCCCGCGCCTGATAGTCCGCGATGGCCGCGAGGAACTCGACAGGGGTGAAGTCCGGCCACAGGGTCTGCGTGAAGTACAGCTCAGCGTACGCTCCCTGCCAGAGGAGAAAGTTCGAGAGCCGCATCTCCCCACTCGTGCGGATGACGAGGTCCGGGTCGGGCATCCCGCGCGTGTAGAGGAGCCGAGAGAACGCCGCCTCGTCCAGGGACTCAGGGGCGAGGGAGCCCTCGGCTGCGGCGCGCATCGCGCCTTGGCAGGCACGAAGGATCTCCCGTCGGGCGCCGTAGTTCAGAGCCACGTTCAGCCAGAGGCGATCGTTCCCCGCCGTGGCGGAGACCGCCCGGCTGACCTCGTCCCGGAGCGCGGAGGGGAGCTCCGCCACCTCCCCCGAGACCGTCAGCCTCACCCCTTCCGTCATGAACTCCGCAAGCCTCTCCGCGATGAACCGCCGGAGGAGGTCGAAGAGGAACTCGACCTCCGCCGGCGGCCGAGCCCAGTTCTCCGTGGAGAAGGCATAAAGAGTGAGGTGTCGAAGGCCGAGGCGGCGCCCGACGAAGCGGATCAGCCGCTCCGCGGCCTGGGCACCGGCGTGGTGCCCAGCGGTGCGCGGGAGGCCTCGCGCCGCCGCCCAGCGGCCGTTCCCGTCCATGACGAGCGCGACGTGAGGCGGGAGGCCCGCCTCTCTCACCCGTTCGATCAGGGTCGACACGTCACCTCCAAGAGAAGGGGCCTCGCCTCCTGGACGACCGTGAGTGACCCCGTGACGAAGAGGGCGTCCGAGGGACCAAGCGACGAGGAGGCGCGCGCAAGCCCCTCCTCCACGCTCTCGGACCGCTCAATCCTTGGGTGGAAAGAACGAGCGACCTCCGCCAGCCGCTCCACGGAAAGGGCGCGCGGGCTCCGCGAGCGGGTGAGAGTGACGTGCGAGAAGAGAGGGAGGAGGGCGCCGCAAACCTTCTCCACTTCCTTGTCCGCGAGGATCCCAAAGAGAAGGCGGCGATCCTCCCGCTTCGGAACGTAGCGCTCGACGTCCGCGGCGAGGGCGAGGGCGCCGGGAAGGTTGTGCGCGCCGTCGAGGACGATCGTGGGCGAGCGCCGCATCACCTCGAACCGACCGGGCCAACGGACCACGGAGAGCCCGCGGGCGACGGCCTCGGCCGGGAGGCGGACTCCGCGCTCGCGCAGGAACCCGACCGCGCGCAGGGCGAGCCTCAGGTTCTCGCGCTGGTAGCCGCCGAGGAGGGGAAGATCGACCGCCGGCGGAAGGTCCTCTCCCCGAATGCGGTAGGTCGCGCGCTCCCAGTCGAAGGCGATTCGCTCCACGTCCACAGGATCTGCGCGGACGAGATCCGCCCCGACGTTGCGACACTCCTCCGCGATGACCGGTTCCACCTCGGGGGAGAGATCCCCCACGAGGAGGGGAACGCCGCACTTCGCGATCCCCGCCTTCTCCCAGGCGACGTCGGCGAGGGTCGGGCCGAGGAGCGCGAGATGATCGCGGCCGACGTTCACCAGGACGGTGAGGAGGGGAGAGACGACGTTCGTCGCGTCGAAGCGGCCGCCCAAGCCGACCTCGACCACGGCGATCTCGACGCGGGAGGCGGCGAAGTGATCGAAGGCGATCGCGGTGAGGGTCTCGAACAGGGTCGGCGGGTCCTGTGCTCCCACAAGGTGAGGGTGGAGCCGCTCCACCGCGCCTGCAAGCTCCTCCTCCGAGATCCAGCGGCCATCTACGCTGATGCGGTCGCGGAAGTCGAGGAGGTCGGGGGAGGTGTAGCGCCCGACGCGATACCCCGCCTCCGCGAGGATCGAGGCGAGCATCGCCGTGACCGATCCCTTCCCGTTCGTCCCCGCAACGTGTATGGCCGGGAAGGAGCGCTCCGGGTGCTCCAGGGCGACGAGGAGGCGGAGGATCCGCGCAAGGCCCGGCTTCACTTCGAGGGAAGGGAGAGTCGAAAGGACGCGACGGGCCTCCGCGTAGTCCACCCTACCCTCCGAGAACCGCGAGGTTCGCCTCGAGGCGCTCCCGCCTCGTAGCGAACTCCTCCTGCTTGCGCCGCTCTTTGGCCACGACCTCGCTGGGTGCCCGCTCGAGGAACGAGTGGTTCGTGAGGTTCCGCTCTGTCTTTTCGAGGTCAACGAGCACCTGATCGAGCTCCCGGCGCAGGCGCGAACGCTCGGCGTCGACGTCGATCCACTCGGTGAGCGGGAGGAAGAGGTCGCCTGTGGTGAGGACCTGGCGGGCAGAGCCGGAGGGCGGAACGATCGCCTCTCCCACCGTTAGGCGCTCGACGCCCGCGAGGAGACCAAGCGCCTCCTCCCTCTCGCGGAGGAGCGCCGCGAACGCCGGGTCGGAGGTCCGCACGAGGGCCAGGAGGCGCGCGCCCTTGGGGACGCAGAGCTCCGCGCGGATCGTGCGCACGGCAGAGACGACCTCCTGGAAGCGCGCCATCTCTCTCTCCGCCTCCTCGTCCCGCACGCCGGCCCGCGGGAAGGCGGCGACACAGAGGGAGGAGGGCTCCTCCCCCAGGGCCTGCCAGATCCCCTCGCTCGCGAACGGGACGAACGGGTGGAGGAGCTTCAGGATCTCCTTGAGGACGTGGTAGAGGATCCCCTTCGCCGCGGCGTCGTCCGCCCGGGCGAGCCTCCCCTTCGCAAGCTCCAAGTACCAGTCGCAGAAGTCGTGCCAGGTGAAGGCGTAGAGGGCCTCGCAGGCAAGGTTGAAACTGTACGCCTCCAGATGCTCGCGCACGGCCGCGGTCGTCGCGGCAAGGCGGGAGAGGATGAACCGGTCCGCAAGCTCGGTCACCTTCTCTGGGAGTGGAGGCCGGTCCTCACCCACGCTCATGAGGACGAAGCGCGCCATGTTCCAGACCTTGTTCAGGAAGTTCCGCGCCTCGTCGAGCTGCGCCGGGGAGAGCCGGAGCGAGCGGCCCTTGGAGGTCGATTGGGCGAGGGCGAAGCGCAGGGCGTCCACCCCGTGGGTCTTTTTCACCTCGAGGGGGTCGATGCTGTTCCCGCGCGACTTACTCATCTTCTGGCCCTGCGCGTCCACGACGAGCGGCGTGATGTACACCTCGTGGAACGGGATCTCGCCCGTGAAGTGAAGGCCCATCATCACCATCCGCGCCACCCAGAAGAAGAGGATGTCGAAGGCGGTCACGAGGAGGGAGGTGGGGTAGAAGTAGGCGAGGTCCTTCGTCTCCTCCGGCCAGCCCATGACCGAGAATGGCCACAGGGACGAGGAGAACCAGGTGTCGAGGACATCCTCCTCCTGGCAGAGGTCGACGTCCCGGCCGTAGTGGGCCCTCGCGCGGGCGCGGGCCCCCTCCTCGTTCTCCGCGGCGAAGGGGGTCTCGTCCGGCCCGTACCACACCGGGATGCGGTGCCCCCACCACAGTTGCCTGGAGATGCACCAGTCGCGGATGTTTGAGAGCCAGTCGATGTAGAGCTTCGCCCAGCGCTCGGGGACGAAGCGGATCCGGCCGTCCTCGACCGCGGCGATCGCCGGCCCGGCGAGGGGGCCCATCCGCACGAACCACTGGTTCGAGATGAGCGGCTCGACCGCCGTCCCGCACCGCTCGCAGTGCCCCACGGAATGACGGTAGGGGACGACCTTCTCCAGGAGCCCCTCGGCGCGGAGGCGCTCCACGATCGCCTCTCGCGCCCGGTCGCGGTCCATCCCGGCGAACGGGCCTCCGTTCTCGTTGATCGTCCCGTCTCCGTTCAGGATGTTCACGACCGCAAGGCCGTGGCGCTTGCCGATCTCGAAGTCGATCGGGTCGTGACCGGGGGTGACCTTGAGGATCCCCGTCCCAAACTCCGGGTCCACCTCCGCCGCCTCCACGATGGGGAGGGGCCGGCCGAGGAGGGGGAGGAACGCGGTCTTCCCGATCAGGTTCCGGTGCCGCTCATCCTTGGGGTTCACGGCGAGGCCGGTGTCCCCGAGCATCGTCTCCGGCCGCGTCGTCGCGATCGTCACCGAACCGCCGTCCGCAAGGGCGTAGCGGACGAAGAAGAGGTTCCCGTCCTTCTCCTCGTGCTCGACCTCGATGTCGGAGAGGGCCGTCTCGCAGCGCGGGCACCAGTTGATGAGGTAGGAGCCGCGGTAGATCAGGCCCTCATCGTAGAGTGCGACGAACGCCTGGCGCACCGCACGCGAGAGACCCTCGTCCAATGTGAAGCGCAGGCGGGACCAGTCGCAGGAACAGCCGAGGGCCTTCAGTTGGTCGATGATCTCCGAGCCGTACTTTCCCTTCCACTCCCAGACGCGCTCCACGAACGCCTCGCGGCCGAGCGCGTGGCGCGACGTCCCGGCGCTCTCGAGCTCCCGTTCCACCACGTTCTGCGTCGCGATCCCGGCGTGGTCGGTCCCGGGGAACCAGCAGGCCGCACGGCCGTCCATCCGCTTGTAGCGGATGACGACGTCCTGCAGGATGTTGTTCAGGGCGTGACCGATGTGCAGGCGGCCGGTGATGTTCGGAGGCGGGATGACGATGGAGAAGGCCTTCCCTCTCCTCCGGAGATCGACCTTGGCGCGGAAGCAGTTGCCCTCCTCCCAGAACCGGTAAAGGGCTCTCTCCGTCGAGATAGGGTCGTAGCGCTTGGAAAGCTCCATACCTCTCCTCTTGTCTTTACGTGATCATAGTGAGTCGCTCAAGCCGGAACAATCCGCATTGTCCTTGGCCCTACTCGACCCAGGGCCCGACGGCGAGCGGATAGGCGCAGAGCTCCTCGGCCGAGAAGAAGAGCGCAAGCTCGCGCTCGGCCGAGGCGAGGGAGTCCGACCCGTGCACGAGGTTCTTCGTGAGGCTAAGGCCGAAGTCGCCGCGGATCGTCCCTGGCACCGCCTTCTGCGGGTTCGTGGCGCCCATGAGAGAGCGCACGACCTCGACTGCGTTCTCCCCCTCGACCGCGAGAGCCACGACCGGAGAGGAGGTGATGAACGAGACGAGGTCCGAAAAGAAGGGCTTCTGGACGTGCTCCTGGTAGTGGCGCCGGGCGAGGGCCTCGTCGACCTCCATCATCTTCAGGCCGACGATCTTGACGCCCTTCTCCTCGAGACGCGAGATGACTCTCCCCACGAGCCCCCGCTGTACGGCGTCCGGCTTGCACAGGACTAGCGTGCGCTCCGTGCTCATCGCTTGCCTCCCTACGGCGTTCGGATGTAGCGGCGCCCCTCCGCCTCCTGGATCAGGTCCTCCATCTGGAGAACAAGGAGGGCGTGCGCGACTTCGCTTGGGGTAAGCTCCCCGCGGGCAATGATATCGTCCATGTGGATCGGTTCAAGACTAACGAGATCGTAGATTCTCCGCTCGGCGGGGGTGAGGGAGGCCACCTTTCTCTCCCTCTCCGTTGCGGTCGTCCGGATCAGGGTCGCAAGGTCGGGGAACTCGGCGAGGATGTCGGCTCCCCCTTCCACGAGCTTCGCCCCGTCCTTGATCAGGCGGTTCGTGCCGACGCTCGCCAGGCTCGTCACGTTGCCGGGGACGGCGAAGACCTCGCGGCCCTCTTCCAGGGCGAGGCGAGCCGTGATCAGGGCCCCGCTTCGCTTTGGGGCCTCGACCACGACCACCCCGCGCGCGATCCCGGACAGGACGCGGTTCCGCTGCGGGAAGGTCCACTTCGCCGGAGGGGTCTCGAGAGGGTACTCGCTCACAAGGAGCCCCCGCGCGGCGATCTCCTCGGCGAGCGAGCGGTTGCTCGCCGGGTAGAGACGGAGGAGGCCGGAGCCAAGGACGGCGACCGTCGTGCCCTGCGCCTTCAGGGCGCCGCGGTGGGCGGCGCTATCGATCCCCAGGGCAAGTCCGCTTACGACGGTGATCCCAACGCGGCCGAGGTCCTCTCCGAGCCGCTCCGCCACCGACCGGCCGTAGCGACTCGCCCGCCGCGTCCCGACGATCGCGATCGTGCGCGCCGTGTCGATCGCCCTCTCTCCTTTCAGGTAGAGGACGGCCGGCGGAGTCTCGATCGTGCGCAGGAGGGGCGGGTAGTCGGGGTCGAGCAGGGTGACGAGCCGGATTCCCTCGACCTCCGCCCGCTCGAGCTCGCGGTCGAGCCCCTCCTCGCTACGGCCGGAGGCGACCTTCCCCGCAACGGCCGCGAATTCGGGGAGGGCGGCGAAGTCTTCCTCCGTGGCGCGCCAGATCGCCTCGGGCGAGGCAAAGCGATCGAGGAGGATCGCCATCCGGCGCGGGGTGAGCGCGGGGACGAGGTTGAGGCCGACGAGGTACTGACTTGGAGTTCGCTCTGTCATCGCGGCCGGAGCCCTCCCACACCCTCTTTGCCTAGGTAGAAAGAAACCACAAAGACGTAGAGCGCAAGGCCGCCAATCCAGACCCCCATCCAGCCGGGGACCGCAAGACAAGTGAAGGGAAGCCGGGACAGGTGGTCCACGCATGTGATCGTCGCCTCAAGGAGCCCTCCGAAGGCGCGCGCCGCGGTAGGAAAGAGGGGCGTCGCGCTCGCGAAGAGCGCGATCACACCCGTCCACTGGGCGAGGGTGGCGAGCGGGACGACGAGGAGGTTCGCGAAGAGGCCAAGGGGGTAGAGCGTCCCGAAGTGCCAGGCGAGGAAGGGCGCGGTCCCGGCCTGAGCGGCGAGAGAGACGAGGACGAGGGTGAGCACGTAGCGGAGGAGCCGCGTCGGAAGGAAAGAGCGCGCGGCGAGGGCCTCCATCCCCTCCTCAAGGCCGAGGGACGGCGAGAAGGCGGCGGCGATCGCCGCGGTCGCGCCGAAGCTCAATTGGAAGCCGATGTCGAAGAGAGCAGCCGGCCGGACAGCGAGGATTGCCAACGCCGCGGCGGCGAGCCCCTGGGTGACGCTCACCGAACGGCGGAGGAGGATCCCAAGATCGGCAAGGACGCTCCCCAGGGCGAGGAAGCCGAACATCGCCGCGGCGCGCGCGAGGCTCACCGGAAGGCCGACGAGCCAAAGGATCGCGAGGACGGCGACCCCGACGAGCGGGTAGGCGATCGCCGGGCGCAGGCCGACCAGGCGCAGGAGGAACCAGAGACCCGCGAGGAAGATCGCAAGGTTCATCCCCGAGATCGCCAGGAGGTGCGTGAGGCCGGTGCGGCGGAACGCCTCCTCGATCTTTGGCGAGAGGTTCGCGCGCTCGCCGAAGAGGAGCCCGTGGCCAAGGCCGGCCACACCGGCCGGGAGGGCCCGATCGAGGCGTTCGAGGAGGCGCTGACGGAGGTGATCGCCCAGGCGCAGGAGGCGGCTCCCGCCCACCCCGACCCGCTCGATCCCTTCGCTCCCGTCGACGTCCATCAGGGCGAAGACTCCCTGCCGCGCGAGGTAGGCGCGGTAGTCGAAGTCCGGCCCCCTCGCCGGGACCTCGACCGATCCCCCAAGGCGCAGTCGGTCCCCGTAGTGGATCGCCTCCCTTGCGCCCTTGTTCCAGAAGACCGTGACGCGCAGCCGCGCCGGGATCTCGTCCGGCGCGAGGAGGAACGCGGTCCTCCCCTCCTCCAGGTCGGGGTAGGAGACGACCGTCCCCGTGACCTCTTCTAGATGCGGGGCGCGACGGTAGAGTGCCTCGAGTGCAGGCTCCGCGGTCCGGGCGCGCAGGACGCCGAGAAGTGCGACCGAAAGAAGCAAGCCGACGAGGAAAGGACGGCACACGCGGGAGAGAAGGAACGAGCCGACCGCCACTCCTGCGGCAAGGCCAAAGAGAACGACTGGGCCGATGCCAGCCGGGAGGAGCCTCGCGAGAAGGATCCCTCCCCCGAAGGCCGCGGTCATGCCGACAAGTGAATAGGTCATCTGTGCATACAGGATAACGGATGTCGACCGGCCATTGCCAACCGCGGCCGCAAGGGCTATAATGACGGTGGTTCTTTGACATGGGGGTGAAACGGCTTCGACGGGGATATCTAAGCGAGGCTGCAAGCGGAGTGTTCGCCATCTCCTAAAACCGGCGAACCAAACAACAACTGCGGATTACGCATTCGCAACTCCCTGCCTCAACTAAGGTAGGGACGTCTGGTGGAGTTCCCCGCTGGCTCCACACAGGCGCCGACTAGGCGGGTATGCCGCGCTCCGCGCCTTCCGGAAGCGCGGCGAGACCCTGAAGGCTAGGGATGCGCCATCCTGGTCGCGGGAGGGCGCTGACCGAAGCTAAAACACGGCCCTAAGCTTGTAGACGCCGAGTGGCGGTCTCT
>CAYHEK010000019.1:0-22995 GCA_964355545.1 uncultured Thermotogae bacterium
GGTCTCGGGGTCCAGATGAGGGCGAGTTCGAAGCCCACCCACCACGGGGAGCAACCAAGGAAAGTCCATTCCTATCTTCATCATCGCTCGGCGCTCTTCCCGATTCGACTCCCGTCGGCTCCGCTCCGCACAGGCCATGGAGAGATGCCCTTCTGATGGGGGTTTAGAGTGGCGGGATCCAGCGCGACTGGGCGGAAACGGAGCGGGAGCTTGTCTCGCCAATTACCCGTGTCTGGTTCGTGCCGTCGCCGTTCATCACGTAGATGCGCACGTCCTCGTCTCTCCTCCTCTCAGTAGCTTCCACCGCGGACCGGTTTGAGGGAAGGCCAAGTCAGTTGACTTGATCCCGCACGATTGCCTAGGATGGAGTGCATAGGAGGTGGGATTGCTTATGTCATTGGCCTTTGATGCGCCGTTGTTTCGTACTCTGTTTCGCCGACGGACCCGGCGGTTTCCCCTAGGAGGGGACCTGCCATCGCGACGTGCCGGGCTCAACTACAGGTCGAGGGAGGAGCCCGTTCCATTGAACGAGTGGGAGACCGCCTTGCTTTGCTTTGCGGCTTCGGGAACAACCGGAGTTACTGTCGAGGAGGTCCGGCATCTGATGGGACACTTGACCGTAACCGGCCGAACGGCGGCAAGTCCCTGCGCGTCCTTGACTCTGGAACTCTTCTTCAGTAACGACGACGGGGTTTTCTATTACAGGACGCCCCCCTTTGAAGAAGTGATCCCGAAGAAGCGCGTGAGAATCGAAACGCTCTCCGATCGCGTGAAGATCCTCGAAGACTACCGCAACAACACGGTCAAGATCCAGGATGGTCGGTTGCCCATCCCGCGAGAGACTATCGGATCAGCTTTCGAAAGCATGGTCGATCTGCCGGGAACCACGCTCTTCATCCCGCTTGCGGAAACGACGCGCGAGTACATCAACATGTTGTTGATCTGTTTGGCTCAGTTTAGGTGGCAACTGTGGGACGAGGTGAAGGATCAGCCGGCCGGGGTGGATCGGTGGATCGACAAGGGGGTGCTCGACGGGGACCGAGTGAGCGTCTATCACTACGAATCGCTGCTCCCATGGATCTGCAACTTGGAGGCGGGCATGGCGATGCAGAACATGTCGCTCGCCGCTCAAGCCATGGGATTGGGAGCGTTCATGATGCACACCGTTGATCTCAACACGGTCATGCGGCTCCTCGGCGTGCGGTTTGAAACCGTGAAAGGGAAAGGTTATCCGCAGGGTGTTCCGAACCCAGTAGGCATCGACGGGCTGGTGGAAGGGTACTGTCCTCCCTATCGTGACATGGAGCGAGCGGTCGATGACATCGCCGATCGTAAGTGGGGTTCGTCGGGTATCTACGGAGTGAACGGCTACAACCTTCCCAAAGCGAAGTTCTTCGATGATCTCGTCGATGCGGCCAAGGCCTTCTGCCGCTACATCTATGACACGTACGGCCGATTCCCCAAATACCAGAACGCTCTCTTCATCCCGATCCTGATGCAGGTGCATCATCTGGATCTCGGTTTCTATGAGAAGCACTTCCCCGACTATCTGGACGAGATGGATCGAGCGCACATGCAGATCTGGCATGGCGACGGGCCTGCCCCGCACCCGTAAGGGCGGATAGCCGCGGAGAGCGGCCACTGCTTCTCCGGAGATTTCAGTAGCCGGCGACGCGCATTCGTCGGCAGAAGTTCGCGAGTTCCTGGTGTGTGAACTTGCCGTCCCGTTCGAGCTCCACTCCGTCGGCTACGATCGTCGGAGCGGTGATCACGACGTCGAAGTGAGAGGCGGCCGGTCGATCCATCCACCCACCAAAGCCGAAGACGAACACGCCGAAGACCCGCTCGTCTTCGTTCACTCGTCCCGTCAGTCGAGTCACCCCTGGGTTGAAACCGTAGTTGCAGTGGGCAATCCGCATCATCGTGGGGTCCTGCAGCGAGTCCAGCCACGCCTTGAGAATCCTCGCCTCTCCCGCCCCCTCGATCGACGTGATGCGACCGGCCTTGATGTGCAGCGTGACAGGTTCCCGTACGATGCCGACAGTATCCGGGGGCCAGACACTGCCATCGACGACGATGGTGCCGTTCATGGAGCTCTCTTGAGGGAGCCAGACGACCTGCCCCCCCAACATGACCTCTACTCCTGGCTTGTCGCCCAGGCAGCCGGACTGCCATACCTTGGCCCCCTGATTGCTGAGACGGATGTCCGTTCCTCGGGCGGTGGTGATGCGGTATTCCCCTGTGTTCTGGGTTAGAGCAACTAGTTCATCTCCCATGCCCAGCATAGTCGGGTAGTCGACCCGGCCGATCGTACGCACCAGCGCATCCGCATCCAGCCCGCAGAAGGCGGCATAGCGGCATCCCTTTGCGGAAGCCGCCCTGCGGGCGTTGGTGTAGAGGAGGTACTGCACAGCGTACTCAATCCACACGTCGGCTGCCTGCACGGCGGCAGCGACCGGCGGAAACGGCTCCATCTGGGCATGTGGGCGGGTCTCATACCAGATCACTGTCGGATGAGCCCCGAGGATCAACGCCGCCTGCGCCGTCGCCTCAACCACTCGCCAGTCACTCTGAGTGTCCGCGGTGATTACGACACTCTCGCCGGGTTTGACCAGCATGATGGTGTCAAGGATCTTGTGAGCAGCGGCGGCGACTTCGAAAGCGTAGTACTCAGGGCGCGACTCTGTACCGATCATCAATTCCATCTTTCCTCCCCTGTGCACCGGTTATCTGACCGTACGGTTCTCGTTCCTCGAATGGGCCATGCGCAGCCAAGTCGCCACGCCTCCTGAAGGCCGCTGCTGCCGTCTCCTTTGACCGGTCGTGCCCCGTCGCTCAGGCAGCCCTCCTGGGCCCTGTGGATCGAGGGAAAAGGCAGGAGCGCCAGGTGGGCGCGGCAAACGCCTCAGCGAGCTTCAAGGCAGCGGTTCCAGGCTCGACAACTGGAATCCCCAGGGCCTGAGCGAGGACACTCGCGATGGGTCCCATCGCGGTGCAGCCCAACACAATGACCTCCGCACCGTCTTCCTCAACCGCCCGGCGGGCCTCTTGTTCGACGGCTTCGAGCGTCCTGTGGTGGTCCCCGAGATCCAGCACGTGCAGGTTGACGGCTCGAACCGATGCCGCGCGCTCCCACAGCCCCATCCGGCGGATCTTGGCGACCATTGGACTGATGCTTTCCCGGATCGGCATGATGACGGAGAACCGCTCTCCGAGGAGCAAGGCCAGGCAAAGCGCAGCCTCGCCAGCCCCCACGACCGGGATGTGGCAGGCGTGTTGAGCCGCTCTTAGACCGGGGTCCAGCGTGCAGTCGATCGTCACGGCGTCGAACCCTTCTTCCTCGGCCCTAACGGCCTCGGAGAAGACGGCCGGGGCAGAGACGAGTTCATCCCGTTCGCTTTCGGTCGACGGCGGACAATCGTGCGGCGCGACGATCGTGAGCTCCGTGCCAGGCGCTAAGGCCGCCTGACGGTTTGCCATTTGGTTTCGGGCAAGGTCTTGTGACGAACTTGCCAGTATCGCCTTGATCCTCATGATCGGCGCTCCTCCTTGTTCTTCCTGTCCGTTCCGTTCGATGTCATGCTTCTCCGACCGCCGCGGAGTCAAGGCTCTCAGGCGAGAGAGCCGCTGCCCATCGTATTCCGCGCCAGAATAGCGACGCGGTCAGCATTCGCTTGCCGGTGCTTACCGGGCCGCCGCACCCGGACTCTGTGCCTTACCCCGTCCTTCGAGGAGGAATCCTGGCCTACTTGCCCATGGCTGTCGCGAGCTCAGTCAGTTCTGGATGAACGACCTTTCCCTCCTTGAGGAGCAAGGTGTTGTCCAGCCAGACCGTGGAATCGAGACAGATCCCGTCCGCGTGAGACACGGCTGCGGGCAGCTTCCCCTTGAACATCGTCCCTTGATAGCCATTTCCCCATTCCGTCGATCCCCAGACTCGTTCGTCCTCCGTGCAGAGCCCGGTGAGGATAGCGCCGGGATTGAAGCCATAGCAGATGTGGGCGAGGTTGTACATGTTGGGGTCGCCGAGTTTCTTCAGCCAATCGCTCATCTTCTTGGCCAGCTCCCCGCCCGTGATGGCCTTGATCCGTCCCTTCTCGACGGTCAGCGTAATCGGTTCGGTCAGAATGCCGAGATCGGCCTCGCCCCCGCCGGAGAACGAGCCGTCGAAGACGATCGTGCCGTTGATGCTTTCTTCAAGTGGCGCCCAGCCGATCTGTCCGACCAAGAAGTGCGGACCCGGGAGATCTGCCCTCAGTTCATTGGTGATCGGACGAGTGGGAACGTTCTCGAAGGAGACGTCCGTCCCCGCAGGGTTCGTCACGCGCATCTTCAATGCCCTACCTGTGAGTTCTACGACCTTGTTCTGAAATCTCTCCTGAAGATCCATATCCAGGCGGGAAATGCAGCGGACCACGCGTTCTCGATCCAACCCGCCCAGGAAGAGGTAGCGGGTGCGGCCGTTTGCCATGGCTTCGATCCACGGGGTGGAGTACAAGAGCCATTGGTTATTGAACTCGATCCAGACATCGGCTGCCGGGATTGCCTTCTTCAGTGGTTCGGGCAGTTGCGGATCGGCTACCTTCCCATATCCTCTAGGGGTGGAGTGCCACGCCACCAAGACCTTGCCGCCGGCCGCTTCGGCCGCCTTGGCCACTTCCTCGACGGGCATGAAGTCCATGGCCGAATCCACCGTGATGAGGATGGATTCTCCCTTCTTGATCCGGCACATGTCCCAAGCGATGACATGTCCCGCCTTCCCCAATTCCAATTCGTACATCTGCGGCATCGGCTACTCCTCGCTCGGACTCCCCTGCTTGCGGTTCTTTCCTTATCTCACACGGTCCTCGATGGGTGTGTAGGCAATGTCGAAGCCGAAATGCCCTGGCCCGAGAATGGCTAGGCCCTTTGCTCGACGGAACTGTGCGATCGCCCGCAGCCCAATCACCGCGACGCGTTGGCCTTCAGCAACGGCTGAATTGGCGTACGGTTCGCCCGTCTCGCGGGCGACGACGATCAACATGTCCGGACTGGTCACGTAGGGCTTGTCGTCTAGCCACGAGACGTGATTCTCATTCTTGAACCAGATCTTGAGCTTCTTCCCCCTGAACGCTTCGCTGCCCGTGACCGTGTGCGTGCCCCAGTAATACCCTTCCTTGTCCTCCCACTCCTTCTTGGAGACTATGCCTTCGAAAAGAAGCCAGCCATCCAGTTCTTCAACGATCTTACTCACTGGATCCTTCCCGGCCTCCCTTGCCTCTCGAATGGTTCGCCCAATGGCCAAGCACTTGGACAGGGTACCCGGGATGACAACCCGCTTCATGTCGCTTCCCTTGAACAGAAACCCGGCCTGAGCGGCCACGCCGAAGGAGGCGGCGGCGAGGAACTTCCCGATTCGCTCCGCCATCTCGTAGCCGGTGCTTTCCTTGATGACACAGAGATTGCCGAATCTGTCCACGCTGGAAATGGGCCAGAGTGGAAGGTCGTTGAGGTAGGGGGTGGTCTGAGGGATCTCGGGGATGGCGCGGCCGGTGTAGTCGCCGTCGACGGCTGGGATGCCCAACCTCGCTGCAGCGGCGACGGCGCCGGGGGTATTGGAGCCACCGAGTTCGATCGCGACGATGGCACCGATCTTCACGTCCATGTACTGTTCTAGCAAGCGAACCGATTCCGCCTGAATGCTCTTGTACACCTCTTTGGTCAGTCCCAGCCGCTTCATGCGCTGCTTGGCGTCCTCCGACAACGGAGCAATGGACCCCATGAGGAACGGACACACGGTCCAGGCATCATCCCTGATCTCCGTGTGGTCGACCCACGTGATCTCCTTCTTCTCGTCGCGGGTCGCCTTAAGCCATGCCACGCCATCCTTCGGATCCCCCCCGCCGCCGGTCCCCATGAACGTGCACCCTCGCACGAAATCTTCAATATCGCGATCGCTTTGGATCTTTACCACACTGTCCTCCTTTCCATAGCCTAGACTCCCCGCGCATGACCCTCGGATCCGCCCCGTGTCAGATCGCCCCTTCCTCTAAGACCTCGCCCCCAAGCGAACCTACAGCGCCTCCACGCTGACTGATTGGACGTCCGCGAGTCTCATCGCTTGATGACACCGAACCCAGTGTCCAGGCTCCACCTCGAGTGAGGCAGGCAACTCCTCGGAGCATCCGGATGTTGCTACAGAGCACCTCGGGTGGAAGGCGCACCCGCTCGGCGGGTTCGCCGGGCTGGGAATCTCGCCTCCCTTGCTCATTTGTTGTGGTCTGATTCGCTCCTCTTCCCCAGTGACGACCGGCGCAGCGGCGATCAGGGTCCTTGTATAGGGGTGAACAGGATGACGAAAAAGCAGGTCGGTAGGACCTAGTTCATAGATCCTTCCAACGTACATCACCGCTGCGCGGCCAGCGATCGTCCGCAGCAGGCTCAGATTATGAGTGATGAAGAGATACGATAGGTCCAACTCGTCCTTGAGCCCCAGGAAAAGACTGATGAGCTTCGCCTGCACAGAGACATCAAGCGCGGAGGTCGGCTCATCCAGGGCGACGAAGGACGGGTTGACCGCTAAGGCCCGAGCGATAGCGATTCTCTGTCGTTGTCCGCCGCTGAGTGCAGAGGGGTACTTGTACATGTAGCGGCTGGGCATCTCGACCTGCTCGAGCAGTCCGCGGATCATCTGTTCCCGCTCTCTGCGCGATTTCCCGATTCTATAGATGATGAGGGGGTCTTCCAAGATGCTCGCGATGCTCCGCCGTGGGTTCAGTGAGGACTTGGGATCCTGAAAGACCATCTGCACTTGCGCGCGAAACCAGCGCATGGTCTCTTTCGTGGCGCCTGCCAAGTCCTTCCCTTTGAAGCGGATCGTTCCGGCGGTCGGCTTGTACAGTTGCACGATGGTCTTTGCCACTGTCGACTTCCCGGATCCAGACTCCCCCACCAGCCCAAAGATCTCACCCTCTTCTACGCCGAAAGAAACCTGATCCACGGCCCTGACGTGACCGACGACCTTGCGAAAGAGGCCGGAGCGAATGGGGAAGTACTTCGCGAGATTGTCGACCCTCAAAATGGGCTCAGTCATTCGTTGCTCCGCCGTACAGGTAACAGGCTACGAGGCGCTGCGCGGACACATTCACCAAAGGAGGCTTCTGTTGGGCGCACCTCTCCATTGCGTGAGCGCATCTTGGGTGGAATCGGCACCCAGGTGGAGCTTCCGTATAGTCAGGAACGGTCCCAGGTATTCCCTGGGGCAACAGTCTCCCCGTGAGGCGGGGCACTGACGCGAGCAACCCTTGGCTGTAGGGGTGTTTTGGGTCATCAAAGAGACTCGCCGCCGGTCCCTCTTCGGCGACCTGTCCTGCATACATGATATAGACCCTCTCTGCCATCTCGCGCACGACGCCAAGATCGTGGGTGATCAGCAGGACCGCGATGCCCGCTTCCTTCACCAGACTTCTCAGAAGATCGAGGATCTGGGCTTGAATGGTCACGTCTAGCGCGGTTCCAGGCTCATCTGCGATCAGGAGTCTCGGTTTGTTCGCGAGGGCCATCGCGATGAGCGCCCGCTGACGCATGCCCCCGCTCAGCTCGAGCGGATAGAGATTGAGGATGCGCTCCGGATCCGGCAGTCGCACAGTGGTCAGTGCCTCCGCAGCGGCCCTCGCCAGCCTCGCCTTGCTCAGCCGACCACCGTTTGCAGCCCAACGTTGACCGTAGCGGATCACGTCGAACAGCTGTTGCCCGATGGTGAACACAGGATTGAGTGAGCTGAGTGGATCTTGGAAGATCATGGAGACCGTTCTGCCCTTCATCTTGAGGATCTCCGCAGGGGACATCTTCAACACATCATGACCGGCCAAGAAGACTTCTCCCTGAGGAAACTGGGCGGGAGGGGACTTCAGAATGCCCATGGCCGTCTTCATCGCGATCGTCTTCCCGCATCCGGTTTCCCCCACCAGGCCCACCCGCTCACCTTCTTGGACCTGGAGGCTCACGCCATCCAGGACCCGAGAGAGGCCCTCGTAGACGCGAAACCATACGTGCAAGTCGCGAATATCCAGGATGGCTCTCTCCCCGGTCATCTGCTAAACCCCTTCTTCCACGGCCAAAGCATCTCGCAACCCATCGCCCAGGAGATTGAACCCCAAGATAATGAGGAAGATGGCCAGGCTGGGGAACACGGTCATCCACCACCGTTCCGGGAGATACTTGGCGCCGATCGAGATCATCGTGCCGAGGTCCTCTGCGGGGGGCTGAGCGCCCAATCCCAGGAAGCTCAGGCCGGCGCCCACCAGAATGACGAACCCAGCATCCAGCGTGATCTTGACGATGATCGGCGAGGCGCAATTAGGGAGAATATCTTTGAAGATGATCCGAAAGTGACTCGCGCCCAATACTCGGCTTGCTTGGACGAACTCCTCGGTTTTGATGGACCGAGTGATCCCGTTCACCAAGCGGCAATGCCACGTCCACCAGATAGAGGACACAGCGAGCATCGCCTTGTCGATGCTCGGGGTGAACGCGGCGCAGATGGCTAGAGCCATCACGAGAGCGGGCAGAGCCAGGAAGATGTCAGTCAATCGCATGATGACCGCTTCCGTCCTTCCCCCGATATACCCAGACACAAGGCCAAGGAACACTCCAAACGGCACGCTGATCACCAATACGACAGCCGCCAGCATGAAAGAGATTTGAGACCCAAAGAGGACCCGCGTGAGGATATCGGCACCCAATGCGTCTGTTCCAAACCAATGTGCTGCGCTCGGCGGCTGGAAGGCGTGTCTGAAGTCCGTGTAGGCCCCAGCGTGCTTGGGATACGGAGTCACAAACGGGGCGAACGCCGCCAAGAACGCGAACAGGAGGACCATCGCGCCCCCGACGAGAGAGATGCGGTTGCGCCTGAACTTGTACCAACCCCTTCCCAAGCGATCGCGAATGGCCGTCCACCGTGTTTCCTCTGCCGCGATAGGCACTTGCTCATTGGATCGCATCATTCCTCCTTCCGCACGCGGATGCGAGGATCGACGTAGCCAGCCAAGATGTCCACGATGAGGTTCACAACAACGAAGGCGAGACCAATGACAAGGACAACGCCCATCACAGCATTGAAATCCTTCCGGAGGATGGAGCGGATTCCGTAGCCGGCTATCCCCGGCCAGGAGAAGACTGTTTCGACGAGAAACGCGTTGCTCAGCTCGGAGGCAAACGTCAGCCCAAGGATCGTGAGAGGTGGAATGAAGGCGGGCTTCAACATGTACTTGAACGCGATGACGCGATTGGGTATTCCGAATCCGCGGGATGCCTCGATGTAGTCCTGGCTCGCCACATCGCTCATGCTTCCCCGTGTCAGTCGAGCGATCTGCCCTATGCCCGTCATGGCGATGGCGAATGAAGGAAGGAGGATATGCTTCAGTGCATCCCCAAGCGCGCTAAAATTCCCGGCGATCAGGCTGTCGATGATGAGAAAACCTGTGTGGGTAGGAGGCACGGGCGTCATCAAGTTGAGTCTCCCCGTGATCGGCAGAACGCCAATGAGATAGGAAAAGGTGAGCTGGAGAATGAGACCGACGACAAATGGCGGGACGGCAACTCCGACAAAGGCGATCACCCGCACGAGGTTGTCCGGCCAACGATCCTTGTACCGCGCGGCGAATACCCCGAGGGGGACTCCCAGGATCACGACCCACACGATCGCCCAGAGCACCAATTCAACCGTGGCGGGAAGAAACTGGGCGATGTCCAGCGCGACGTTTCGGCGGGTCTGGAAGGAGAGGCCAAAGTCGCCCCGGACGATTCCCGCAAGAAACGTCCAGTACTGAAGCGGCAACGGCTTGTCCATCCCCATGGTGTGGCGCAAGTTCTGTACCTGTTCTTTGGAAGCGAACGGCCCCAGCGCCAACCGCGCCGGATCACCCGGGAGAGTGCGCGAGATAAGGAAGATGAGAATCGATAGTCCAAACAAGACCAAAATCGTATGAACGCCCCGCCGAAGCAGAAAGGAAGAAAACCGCATGTTCAGCCTCTATTCGTAGCACAAAGAGGGAGGGGAGTCAACCTCCCCTCCCTCAGCCACTAGACTCGCCTACTTCTCGAACCACCAGTCGTGGAAGTAGTAGTAGAAGCTCATCACCGGCCTGTAGGTGAAGCCCTTCAGGTAGTCTTGGGTAGCGACAGGCAACGCTATGACGTTTACGAAGATGTCGGGGCAGCGCTCCACGATGACGTCTTGAATGACGTTCAGGATGTGCGCTCGCTCTTCAGGGTCGAGGGTGGTCCGCTCCTGCTCGATCAACTGGTCGACGAGGGGATCGAGGAGCCACTCACAGGATCCCCAGGTACCGACTGCCGAAGAGGCATACATGAACTGGAGGTAGGTGTCCGCATCGGGGTAGTTCGAGGAGACCGAGATGATCATGATGTTCGGGGTGGTCTCCTTTGTCGCCGCCAGATCGGTCATTCGCCCCCACTGCTCTACACTGATCTCCGCGTTCACGCCGAGCGTCGCCAAGGTCTCCTTGAACTGGACCGCCACCCTGCGGCGGGCCTCAAGCCCTGCAGGGGTCACGATCTGGATGGTTGGAACGTTCGGGTAGTACTTGCTGAGCTTTAGTTCTTCGCGGGCCTTGTCCAGATCCTGGTAGTATTGGAATGCCCTAGGGTTGTGGCCTGGAATCGCAGGGGGGATCGGCCCTCTCGCAGGCCCTGACATGGGCTCAATCACGTTGAGCATGGTATCGTAGTCAAACGCCCAGGCCAACATCCTTCGAATGTGGACGTCGTCGGTGGGTGCTTTCTTGGTGTTGATCTTGTAGCACAGCTCCTCAGGAGACAAGTAGCTGAGCACGGTAACGCCGGGGATGGCGTCCATTTCCACATAGTCTTCGTAGGTGCGCCAATGCTCGACCATGGTCAGCTCGCCGGTGCGCAGCATCGCCTTGCAGGTCGCTGTCTCTACGAGGAAGATACTGTGCGCCTCGTCGATCGACTTGTCGCCGTGCGGCCAACCTTCCCAGTAGTCGAGGAAGCGTTCGAAGACGATCTCCTGGATCTTGTCGTTCGACTTGAGCGTGTAGGGACCGGACCCAGCGTCCTCATTCTGTGTGACCGCTAGCCATTCGGCACCGTAGTCGCCGAACTCGCCGAACTTGCCGGGTGCCTTGTGGGCGAGGATCTGGTCTTTGTTCACGATGAACAACCAGGGGAGCGTAGCCAGGAACGGGGCATACACCTTGCTCAGGTGGAACGTAACAACGTAGGGGCTATCCACTGTGACGCCTGAAACGATCCCCGCCCACAGGAAGGAGTAGCCCTCCTTCAGGGCGAGCACTCGCTCCAAGGAGAACTTGACGTCCTCGGCGGTCAACTCAGTGCCGTCGTGGAACTTCACGCCCCGCCGCAGATTGAACGTATATGCCAGCCCATCGGGGGTGATTGTCCAGCTCTCAGCGAGCTTGGGCTCAATCGCGCCTGTTGAAGACGGGAACACCAAACCATCGTACAGGTTCAACATCGCATACGACTCGGTGTAGTCCGTCCCACGAGCTGGGTCGATGGTGCCGAACTCCTGCGTGTGGCTCATGGTGAAGATGTTCCGGCCAGCTGCCACGCCGCCGCCAACGATCAGCGTCCCGAGAAGGCCTAGCACCAAGATAAGTATCTTAACGTGCTTCATGATGGAATCTCCTCCTTTAACGACATAGGTCCACTACGCCTCCGATTCTGTACCTTTCCATCACCTCCTTGCCCACAAGAGAGGCTCTAGACTACCGGAGAGGCGAGCAGCGCCTCCTCAGCGGTCCGGGCATCCTTGCCATGGCGAGATTCTCTGAGCCACTTTGCGAAGCTCCATCGAGATGTTCTCGGCGGCTGCTACGCCGTCTGTGGCTTCACGCCTGGCGACAAGAGGCAGCGCGCGGCGAACCTTGTCCTTCTGCATGTGTTGCGCACGGGCATCATCCGTCTCACGTGCGAGTGTGTACGAAGGACTTGAGTCATGCAGCTTCTTAGACACGCGAACCAAGTACTTCCTCTTGCGATGGGCGCGTGAAATGCGGTGAGTTTCTTGTCTTGCTCTCAATGCCTCCGATAGTACCTCGATCTGCGGAATACCTTCGGAGCCTGCCCTCTCTGGCCCTGGCCTCACCTGACACTCGTGAGACGCTCTCTGCTTGCAGCAAGCAGCCTCCGTCCCCCTTCGGCATGAAGTATCTAAGATCTAACGTAGCGAACTTTCCGAGCGAAGTCAAGTCGTCGCTTCTTTAGAATGGAACGGGAGACCAGCCGACAGGTGCAGGGCGCTGTGATCTTACCCGTGCTCGTTAGGAGAAGACGAGGGGTTCCCCTTAAGATCGACAGAAAACCGGAGTCAAATGATCTCCTCCAGCAGGGCGCACGAGGGCCGTCCGCTATCGTGATTCTGGAAGTTAAATGACATACCAAACCATGGGCTCTCCTGCACGCCCCACCCTTCCATGCCCTTTCCATTGACTCCCACACATACCTTGTTATAGTATGTATTATATATCGAGGGGAATGACTTCCCACTTACCGCAAGGAGTGAAAGCAATGCCCAGGAAACACATCCTCGACAGGATCTCGGTCTACCTACCGCAGTCGAGGACGGGAGGGGAGATGGGCGAACGCCTGTTGCGGCTGTCGGAGAAGAAGGACCGCTCCATCAACTACCTCGTCGTGGATGCCATTCTGGAGTATCTGAAACGCGAGGAGAGGAAGGATTAGACAGCCTGCCCGGAGTCGTCCGGCCAGGGGTTCGGCGTAACGGAGTAGGGCCTTCGTCCGGAGCTCGGTCCAATCTGCCTTGCAGGAAAGCGAGATCTTTCGAGCCCGCGCGGGTTTCTTCTCTTCAGGGCGCGCGGGAGGATCTTTCCATCAGTCTCGCGCGGCGATTCCGCCTCAGCGGACGTCCACGAAGACAGAGAAGGTATCTAGAATTTCCTCCTCCCAGGGGCGCTTGTACACGAGGTCAAGACGGGTGGTCCCGGTAGCGGCCGCGAGGTAGTGGAAGGTGAACGTCCCTGGACTTCCTGGCATCTCCGCGTCGGGGCGAAAGCTTGCTTCCTCGATCGGTTGGAGGATCGACTCGGCGAGGTGCCCGACCCGTTCCCAGGCGAAACCCGTTGAAGCGTTCCCACGCAGCTCCACGATCAACGGATCGCCCACGTTCAAGGTGACGGTCCTTCCACCGTCCGCCTCATGCAGGGTCGCCGGCCCAAGGCACCCGGATAGGAGAAACACCGCTCCACAGAGGACGATCCAGGTGAGCCACTTTGCCTTTCTCATCCGTGCAAACCTCCTTCTTCTGATCGATTCTACCAGTCGGTCGTGCGGGAAAACGGCTCCCTAGCGCCCCCTCATTTAAGATAGCGGTCGAACCACTCCGCGATCGCCTCGAGGCGGGTCACCCGCCGGTCGGTCCGGCCGGTGCGGGAGAGCCCGTGCGGCTCGCCGGGGAAGCGGACCATCTCCGTGGGGACACCGCGACGTTTCAGGGCGACGAAGACCTGCTCCCCTTGCTCGATCGCGCAGCGGTGGTCCTCTTCATTGTGGATCACGAGAGTCGGGGTCTTGGCGCTTCCGATGTAGGCGATAGGGGACTGGCGCCAGTAGTTCGCGAAGTCCTCCCAGGGCGGCTTCCCCGCGACCTCAACCTCGAACGCCCAGTTGAAGTCGCTCGACCCGTACATGCTCAGGAAGTTTGAGACGCAACGCTGCGTCACCGCCGCCTTGAACCGATCGGTGTGGCCGATGATCCAGTTCGTCATGAAGCCGCCGTAGCTCCCGCCGGTCACGCCCATGCGCACCCGGTCGATGTAGGGCTTCTCCTCTACGAAGTCGACCCACGCCATCAGGTCGTCGTAGTCCGCACCACCCCAGTCGCGCCAGATCGCCCGACAGTGCTCCTCGCCGTACCCCTGTCCGCCGCGGGGATTGGCGAAGTAGACGACGTAGCCCTGCGCGGCCAAGTAGTAGAACTCGTGCATGAAGAAGTTCCCGTACTGGGTCCGCGGCCCTCCGTGGATCTCGAGGATGGAGGGGTACTTCTTCCTCGGGTCGAAGCCCGGGGGCTTCAAGATCCAGCCTTGGAGGTCGTTTCGAGCAGCTCCCTTGAACCAGACCTCCTCGACCTCTCCCAGGTCGATCCCGCGCAAAAGGTCCGCGTTTGGGTTGACAAGGACGCGTGAGCGGCCGGAGGCCATGTCGCGGGCAACGACCTCGCACGGATTCCTGATATCGGCGTGAAAGTAGAGGAGCCTCTCTTGATCGCGGTCGAAGCCAAACGCACCGACGACCCCCGGGCCGGGGATCACGTCGGAGACTTCCGGCCTTGAGCTGACCCGGACCGACTCGAGCGCCGTGCTCCCGTGGTGCGCCACCTGGAAGTAGAGCCGCTCCCCGTCGCGGGACCAGGTCGGCGGGACCTGGGGAAGACTTCCCAGGTCGGCGATCGTCCACGGGGAGACGTTGAAGTCAAAGCCGCGGGTGAGACAGATCGCTTTCCCTCGACCTGCGGCTGGGACGATCCACAGGCGCATCGCTTTCCAGTCCTCGTTCTTCCCGTCGCGGCCGTAGTAGGCGATCCACCGGCCGTCCGGGGAGAAGCTTGGGTAGGCCTTCGGCCCGGCCGGGGTGGGGACCTTGCGGACTCGTCCGTCCTTCACCGTGACGACGTAGAGGTCGATCGCGTCGGGGTCAAGATCCGGGTCCGGCGAGCGATTCGAGGTGAAGGCGACCTGCGCCCCGTCAGGGGACCAAGCAGGGAAGCGTTCATCGTAGACCTCCCCGCTCGTCAGGGCGTGCGCCTTGCCGCTCTTCGTGTCGACCGTCCACAGATGCCAGCGCCCGTGGGGGAGGAAGCCGACCGCGTCCTCCTTGAAGAAGACGCGGGTGATGCGGCGCGAGACAAGGCCGAGCTTCTTCTTGGTCTTATCCTTCTCGCGTTCGATCTCGTCTTTATCCTTCTCGCGGAACTGGAGCACGAGCCTCCTCCTGTCGGGGGACCATTCGAACGCCTCGATCGTCCCCTCAAGGTCGGTCAGCCGGCGCGCCTCCCCGCCGTCGGCGGGGATGAGGTAGACCTGTGGCTGCCGTTCGTCGTCGCGGTTTGAGAGGAACGCGACCGTCCTCCCGTCGGGGGAGAACCGAGGCCGCAGGTCGGACTGATCGCCCTGGGTGAAGGGCCGCGCCCGCCCGCCGGCCGTGGGGATGACCCACAGGTTTGAGTGCTTCTTCTCCGTCTTCCTGTCGACGCGATGGAGCGCGAAGACGGCCGTCTCGCCGTCCGGCGAGATCTGCGGCTCCGAGAGGAGCTTGAACCGATAGAGGTCCTCCGCCTCCATGCGGCGCCTCGTGTGCTCTGCCATCGGCCCTCCGTGCTGCCCGAAAGATGGAATCGACGTACTCCATTCATTGTACGAACGAGCTTGAGGTGGGTCCAAGCGCGCGATGGACCTAGGCAGATCGCGCGCGGGGTGACGGGGTTCCCTTTTCGAGCGGTCAAAGAGCGCCTTCGTCGGATCTTGTCATGCGCATCATGAAGGGAGCCTTGTTGGCTTTCTATTCACCGAGAAAAGGGGTGAGAGGACGTGGACGACCTCACGAAGTTCGGGATCTTCGCCGCGATCGTGCTGGCGATCCTGGTGGGTGGCTTGGCGCTGCATTCGACCACCGTGGCCCCGGAAGCGCCGAGCGTGGCACAAGTGACGGAGACGAAGGAGACGGTGGTTCTCCCGCAGCTTACGCTTGAGATGCTTGATCCGATCTACTCGGAGAAGGCGGTCTTTGAAGACGACATGATCCGCATCTCGTTCAAGGCCTCGCAGACGAAAGATGGTTTTGAGAGCAAGGTGCCGTTCTGGCTGCACAACGTATCGAACGAGGTGATCACGGTCCTGTGGGACCGCTGTTCGATGCAGCTCCCCGCTGGAAACACCGTCAACATCACGACAGAGGCTCAGCTCGACGGAGTCGTCTGGGGGCCTCCCTCGACGCCCCTCTCCGTCGCGCCCTGCGGCGACCTCTTCGAGAGCCTGATCCCGGTCACCGAGGTGAGCTGGCTGGACGACACTGGATGGGCGACCTCGACCGGCGTCCTCGACCAGGCGCCGTTCCTGGTCGTCTTCGCGGTCGAGAAGGGGGGCACCTGCGGGGCTCGCGAGATCAAGCACTACACGTTCCGATTGGTCATCCGCTAGCGATTCGCGCACGGCCGTCCGCGGCACGCGAGAATGACGCGCAGAGGTCCACGTCTCATTGGGAAGGTCGCTCGATAGAGATAGGTTGAGAGAAGAGGAGAGCTCCTCGACCTCCTGATCGCACTCACGGAAGGAAGAAGGCGCGGCCCAACGGGGCCGCGTCCCTTTTGGTCACTCCAAAGCGGAGCGTGATCGAGGATCGACACGCTCCGCGGCGCCTCTAGAGGTGTCCTACCTCCTTCAAGGAGAGGTGGCCGTGCTTGGTGACGATCAGGTGGTCGAGGACCCGGATCCCGAGGAGTTCACCCGCCTTCGCCAGACGATCGGTCAGGGCAAGGTCCTCGGCGCTCGGCTCGAGGACCCCCGAGGGGTGGTTGTGCGCCACGATGATCGCTGCGGCGCGGTCGGCGAGCGGGTCGGCGAAGACTTCGCGCGGATGGACCTGGCTTGAGTCGAGGAGCCCGACCGTCACCACCCGGTTTGCCAGGACCTCGTTCGCTCCACTCAAGGCCAGGCACAGGAAGTACTCCTGCTTCTTGTCGCGGATCTCCGCGACGTAGGGGAGGACGTCCTTCGCCTCACGGATCGGCGTCTTCTCGTGCAGGAGGTGGCGCCGCGCGAGTTCGAACCCCGCGACGATCTGGCAAGCCTTGGCCCTCCCCACCCCTTCGATCTCCTCGAGGGAGGCGACGTCGAGCGCGTCAAACCGTGGGCCGACCCGCCCGAGGAGGTCGGCCGCCACGTCGAGCACACCCTTTGCCTTCGTCCCACTTTTCAGGAGGACCGCCACCAGCTCGGTGTCCGACAGGGCCGCCGCGCCCTTCGTCACGAGCCTCTCGCGCGGCCGCTCGCAGAGCGGAAGGTCCTTGATCCCCTTCTTCTTCGTCATCGCCACCTCCACGCGGACACGATTCATCTCATAACCTACACTATCCGACATCTCCTCCCATTGCAATCGCTCTTGGATGCATCCCGCCGGGGAGGGCTCGGATCTTTCCTACCCCCTCTTGTCGGGGACTTCTTCTCGCTGTACTCTGGTCTCGATGAGGGTCGTGCGAGTTGAACCCAGAGGAGGTGGAACCGGATGAGGCCATGGGTAGTGGCGGTTCTCTTGACAGCGGCCCTGGCGGTCCCCGCCCTGGCTGGCCAATTTGTCGAGGCTCCCCAGGTCGAGGTGCGTTCCGACGGGGCGGTCATCGTCCGCTGGACGACGTCTCCACCGGTCGCTGGACGGGTCGAATACGGACCGTTTGAGGCCTTTCCTCAGGCCTGGATGCCCGCAGCGATCGCCCCCGCGCCGGTCGTCGCGGCGGAGAGACAGACCTTCGAAGTTCGCCTTGAGGGCCTCACGCCCGGGACCCGCTACGCCTACCAGGTGGTCCTCACGGAGGGCGCCGCGGAGGAACGAAGCGCGATCGGCGAGTTCACTCTACCTCCCGCAGGATCCGGATTGCCGGATAAGGAAGCGTCTGCCTCGCCAAACCAGTTCTGCGACTGGTTCGCCCGGCTTCCGGTCCCCGTTCCCCAAGAGCCGATCCTGCTGGCCTCGGTCGCCTTCCTCACCCTGTTCGCCGTTCTCCTTCTCCTCTTTGCCGGCCCGCGGTAGCGTTTGGGGAGACCGCGGGCCGAGTGTTTCTTCGCGGCCTGGGCGTGGGGACGAGGGCCACGCACGGTAAGGTCACAACAAGGAGTTTGTGCAGGTGCAGAAGCAGGCTTATCGGGTCTACGGCTACCGCTGGGTGGTCCTCGTCGCGTTCATGGCGATCGTCGCCACGAATCAGCTCGCCTGGATCACGTTCGCTTCGATCACCCGCGACGCGGCGGTGTTCTACGCCGTCTCGGACCTCGCGATCGGGCTCCTCTCCCTCGTCTTCATGGCGGTGTTCATCGTGATGTCGATCCCTGCCTCGTGGGTGATTGACACCTACGGGATCCGCGTCGGCGTCGGGATCGGCGCGGTCCTGACCGGCGGGTGCGCCCTCCTGCGCGGCCTCCTGCCGCCCACCTACGGGTGGGTTCTCGCGGCGCAGATCGGACTCGCCGTGGGGCAACCGTTCGTCCTGAACGCGATCACCAAGGTGGCCGCGCGCTGGTTTGCGCAGCGCGAGCGGGCGACCGCCGCCGGCCTTGGCACGCTTTCGATCTACGTCGGCATCCTGGTCGGCCTCGCCCTCACCCCGGCGCTCCTCGCGCGCACGAGCCTCCCGACGACGCTTGTGATCTACGGCGCGGTCGCCGCGGCTGCGGCCGTCCTCTTCTTCGTCCTCGTCCGCGAGCGGCCCCCCTCCCCCGCCGGTGACGAGGAGCGCTCGTTGGTCCTGGACGGGCTAAGGGTGCTCCTCCGCGATCGGCAGTTCCAGACGCTCCTTGTCCTCTTCTTCGTCGGGCTCGGCGCGTTCAACGCGGTCACCACGTGGATCGAGGACGTCGTCCGGCCACGCGGGTTCTCGAGTGGAGAGGCCGGCCTCGCCGGCGGGCTCATGGTCGCCGGAGGGATCATCGGCGCCCTCGTCCTCCCGCTCCTCTCCGATCGCTTCCGCCGGCGGGTTCCGTTCCTCCTTGTCGCGCTCGCTGGGGCGGTCCCCGGGCTTCTTGGGGTCACGCTCGCCACAAGCTACGGGCTTCTCTTGGCATCGGCGTTCACCTTCGGGCTCTTCCTCTTGAGCTCTGGGCCGCTCGGCTTCCAGTACGCCGCCGAGGTCACCTATCCCGTGCCGGAAGGGACCTCAAACGGGCTCCTTCTCATGGTGGGACAGGTGTCGGGGATCCTGTTCATCCTCGGGATGGACGTCCTTCGCGCTCCGGGGACCGGTGCGATGACGACCTCGCTCCTCGTTCTCGTCGCCCTCCTCGTGGCGAGCCTGGCCCTCGCGGCCCGCCTCAAGGAGTCGTCGCGGCTATCCGGCCGCTAGCGATCGCCGGCCCGAGTCGCTTGGCTTCGGAGCGCGCACGGGGAGTTTCAACGCCGCGCTCCTACCCGCTATGTGCCACATGCCGTTCCTTCTAACACCGGATACCCTTTCGCCATGTTCCGGTTCAAGACCCCCACTCGCGAGGAGATCCTCTCTGGCCCGGCGCTACGCACGATGGCGCAGATCGGCGCCCCGGCCGCTCTCTCCTCGCTCATCTTCACGCTCTACAACCTCGCCGACGCGTTCTGGGTCGGTCGACTCCCCACTGCCGAGGCCGGAGCCGCCCTCGCCGGGATCCAGGTCTCCTGGCCGCTTGTCTGGCTTTTGATCTCGTTTGTCTTCGGGTTCGGCGGGGCGACGGCGAGCGCCCTCATCGCGCAGTACACCGGAGCGAACCGACCCCGCGAGGCGAACCTCGCGCTCAACCAGCTTGTCTCCCTCTCCGCGATCGCCGGGGTCAGCCTCGGCCTACTCGGCTTCCTTCTCACCCCGTGGGTCCTCTCGGTCCTTGTCGGCGTGCCGTCGGTCGCCCACGCGGCGGCCCTCTACCTCCAGGTCGTCTTCCTCGGCCTTCCCACGATGCTCCTCCCCGGGCTCTTCTCCTTCGCCTTTGTCGCGACCGGAGATAGCGTCACCCCGCTCCTCGTGAACGGGGCGGGGGCGCTCCTCAACATGCTCCTCGACGCCCCGTTCGTTCTCGGGTGGGGACCAATCCCCCGCATGGGGATCCTGGGAGCCGCCTACGCGACCGTCGCCGCGCAGGGGGTGGCGACGGCGATCTTCTTCCTCCTCCTCGCGCGGCGCCGGGGTAGGCTTCACTTGCGAGTCGCGGACCTGCGGCCGCGGTGGAGCTGGATGGCGCGTGGGCTCCGGATCGGCCTCCCCGCCGGGATCGGGCAATCCGGGGCGGCGTTCGGCTTCGTCGTCATGACTGGAGTCATCGGCCGCGTCCCCGACGCCGCGACGGCCCTCGCCGGCTACGGGGTCGGAGACCGCTTGATCGGGATCCTCCTCATCGCGAGCGAAGGGCTATACACCGGCCTCACGGCGATGGTCGGGCAGGCCCTCGGTGCGGGCCGGATCGACCGCGCCCGCGAGCTCCTGCGCAAAGGCCTCGCGGCGCTCGTCGGAATCCTCTCTGCCGAGGCCCTCTTCCTGTGGGCCGTGCGCTACCCTCTCATCGAGCTCTTCGTCCCCGGAAGCCCGGACGTCGCCGAGGCCGGAGCCCGCTTTGTCCAGGCGTTCGCTGCCACGCTCCCCTTCTTCGGCACGTTCTTCGCCGCCATCGCCGTCTATCGCGCCGCGGGGCGGAACGTGCAGACGATGGTCCTCGAGATCGTGCGCCTCTGGGGCCTGCGCATTCCCATCGCATATCTATTCGCCTTTCCCGCTGGCCTCGGCGCCGACGGCGTCTGGTGGGGGATGTCGGCGAGCAACGGGATCGCCGGCCTCCTCGCCCTCGCCTTTCTCGCGCGGCCCGGCTGGCAGCGGGCGGTGATCGAACCGACAGAGAAGGAAGAGACTCTTCCCGAAGCGAGTCAAGCCGCCCAGGATTGTGAGGAAGCTGGCTAACGGCACGCTCGGCCGTATTTTCTCCACCTCTCTTCACGAACGCTTCTCCACAAGCTACACGCCACAGGCCACGTCCTGTCTTCCGAACCGCGCACCGGTTTCCACTCGCGCCCAGCCGCCCAGCAACTCCACGCACGTGACGTCTTGACATCATAACATCAAAGCGCTACGCTATCATCGAGGTGAACCACCATGTCCAAGCGAGCGACGATCTACCTCGAACCCGAGCTTCACACCGCCCTGAAGGTCAAGGCGGCGCACACCCAGCGCTCGATGTCCGACCTCGTGAACGCCGCCGTGCGGGAAGCCCTCCGCGAGGATCAGGAAGACCTCAAGGCATTTGCCGAACGCGCCGCCGAGCCGGTCATGACGTACGAAGCGCTTCTCAACGACCTCAAGGCGCATGGGAAGCTATAGGGCGCTGTTCAAGGAGTCCGTTGCCAAGGACCTCCGCGTCATTCCCAAACGCGATGTCGTGCGCATCCTCAAGCGAATCGAGAGACTAACCGATGATCCACGCGGACCCGGGTGCGAGCGCCTGGCGGGGCGGGAGCTCTACCGCGTCCGCCAAGGGAGCTACCGGGTCCTGTACGAGATCCAGGACGCCGACCGGTCCATCGTGATCATCAAGGTCGCTCATCGATCCAGGGCGTACGAAAAGACGTAGCCAGCGCGCGAGCTCAGACACACCCGGGCTTGTGGCATGTAGCTCGTTGCGTGTAGCACAGGCAATTCGCGCGGATGCCGGCCCCTTCACGCGCCACAAGCTACTGGCCACAAGCTGCGTGCCGCCTCTCGCACCCCGCACCACGAACCCCGAACTCCGCACCACGAGCCGCTCTTCCACAAGCCACATGCCACGCGCCACGAACTGCCTCTTTCCGCGAGAGTCTGATGCCCGCGCAAGCTCGCTGGTCGGTTCTTGCGGGCCGATGGCGCGTACGATAGCATGTCATAGATTAGGTGAACGGACAGAAGTCGCTTGACGCTGCGATGGGGAGGAACTGCTCCAGGCAATGGTTGGAGAGGGGATCGTTCCAGTCGAGTACGCCGAACGTCGGATCCTCGAGATTCGAGGTGCGAAGGTCATGATCGACTCCGACCTGGCAGAGCTGTACGGCGTTGAGACGAGGATTCTCAATCAGGCGGTCCGCCGGAACCCGGATCGATTCCCAGAGGATTTCGCCTTCAGGCTCACGGAAGAAGAGAAGCAGAAGGTCATCACGAAATGTGATCACCTCGCGAGGCTCCGATTCTCACCGCATCTTCCGCTGGCATTCACCGAGCATGGGTCGATCATGGCCGCCAACGTTCTTAGCTCGCAGCACGCGATCGAGATGAGCGTGTTCGTCGTGCGCGCCTTCGTCAGGCTTCGGGGAGTCTTGAGTGCAACGAGGGAGCTGGCCGCGAAGCTCGATGAACTGGAGCGGAAAGTCGGGAGCCACGACCAAGCGATTGCCGGTCTCCTCGCCGCCATCCGCAAGCTCATGACCCCACCCGACGAGCAAGATCGGAAGCCGATTGGCTTCGATGCTCGAGAACCTGGAGCGTGAACACGGCCGCAACGGAGACGTGAGCGAACGTCGACGAGCGCTGCCTGCCTGGCCAGCCGCCGCAGCCTGCGGCCCACACGCTGCCTTCCCAACCCTGAACCACGAACCCCGGACCACGAACCGCCCTTCCACGAGCTGCGTGCCACGCGCCACACGCCGCCTCTCGAACCCCGCACCGCCTTTTTCACAACAAACCACACGCCACAAGCTACCGGCCATTCCTACAGCACCTGACTTCGGTCCGCTGCCTCGCGAGCCGGGGAATGCTATAATCGTTGTGCGTTCCACGTGCTAGCTTGCGGGAGGGAAGGATGGCTCTGCAGCGGACTGTCAAAGCGGTCGTGCGGAAGGGCGAGACCCAGTACGTCGCCGAATGCGTCGAGCTGGCGGTGGTGAGCCAAGGTCGGACGCTCGACGAGACGCTCAAGAATCTCAGGGAAGCAGTGGCTCTCCATCTTGCGGGGGAGGACCCGGCTGACTTCGGCCTCGTGCCGGAACCGACGATCGTCATCACCATGGAGTTGGATCCGGTTGGGGCCCAAGCTTAGGCACCTCTCCGGCGACGAAGTTCTCGCCATCTTCCGGCGGCATGGCTTTGTCATTCACTCCCAACGCGGCAGCCACGTCAAGCTCAAACACAGGGTCGAGGGCGGCCAAGAGCAGGTTCTGACCATCCCGAAGCACTGCGTTCTGGATCGCGGAACCCTGCACGCGATCTTCCGCCAGGCATGCCGGTTCATCCCTGAGAACGAACTC
>CAYHEK010000020.1:0-22821 GCA_964355545.1 uncultured Thermotogae bacterium
GTGTGCGCCGCGGTGAGAGAAGGAGTCGGATCCCTTCCATCTTGCGGAAGTCGGTCCGGTCGAAGGTGCAGATGTCCCTGATTCCCGCGCGCTTGGCGTACGCAACGAGGTACGCGTCGAGGAAGTCGACGTTCTTCTCCGCGCGGAGAAGGGCTGTCTCCTCGAGGAGATCGGCGTCGTCGACTTGGATGCCGGGGGCATGGAGGATGGCGATGGCCTTCTCAGCCGCGTCGGCCTTCGAGAGCCGGTAGATCGAGGACTCGAGCGTCCATAGGAGTTCTGCGATGACGAGCGCCGGGACGCGGAGCACGAGTTTCCCTGCCTGCGCCCGTCGAATGAGTGCCTCGGCTTGGTCCGCCTGCTCAGCAGGCTCTCCGGTAAGGTAGCGGAGGAGGAAGCAGGTGTCAGCGGCCGCGATCGGGGTCGACATCTCGTTCCGCGCGCTCGGCCTGAACGCGCTTACGGATCTGACTGAAAGGCAGGGCCGGCCGTTCGGCGGGCACGGACCCTCTCAGCGACAGGAGGTCCCTCCGCTTCACCGGCCGGACGACGACCTCGTCTCCGCGCTCCAGGAAGAGGATACCATCGCCCTTCTCGACGCCCCACTTGCGGGCGATCTCCTGGGGGATCGTAATCTGCCTCTTGGACGTCACCTTGGCCACGCTCATCCGTATCTCCTTACATACTCCATGTGCCTTACATAGTAGCGCGTCCTTACCGCGGCGTCAAGCGGCAGACGCAAGGCAAGCTCCTAGACGAGCCGGAACAGGGCGCGGGCGTTCTCCGTCGTCTGCCGCGCGACCTTCCTCCACCGAGACCCCCTTGATCCGGCCGACCGCCTCGGCGACGTGGCGGACGTAGAGCGGCTCGTTTCGCCTTCCCCGGTGGAAACTGGGCGTGAGGTAAGGGGAGTCGGTCTCGAGAACCGGTCGGTCGAGCGATGGAGCGGCGGAGTGTCCCTGCGCCCTCAGAGGTGCATCCTTGGTCTACGTCGCTTGAGGAACCGACTCGAAGAGCAAGCGATGGATGTCGGCGCCCTCAGCCCTCTTCGAGAGGTGGAGCATCTCGATTCCCACCGCTTGTCCTCTCTCGTTGTAGTCCACGATGATCCCGGGCGAGACCTCCTCGGACTCGCTCGCAGGCCCATCGGCGAGGCTCAGGTAGAGCGCGTCTGCCTCGTGGTCCACCTTCAGTCTCATCGGTCTCGCCTCCTTCGGTCGAAATAGGCCGTCACAACGAGCGGCGGGGCTGCCCTAACGTCCACGATGACCCGCAGCATGCGCCCGCCGAACTCCGGGATTCTCGCAAGGCGGTGCTCCAGGGTCTCGTCCATCGAGTCTCCCTCGATCGACTCCGGAGCAGTCAGCGTCTTCTCCAGCCACTCGAGCGCGATCTGCCGCTTCTTCAGCGCATCGCGGGCATGCTCAGTCAGATTGTAGTCCATAAAGGGCTTCTCCGCTCAAGCCGCGATCTCCGCTCCTCAATCGCTGCCGCCTCCCCCGCTGCATTCCACAGAACGGCGAATGCTACTGGCCTCATCCTGTGGGTGTAGAGTGGCTCCGTCAAACCCGCGTCATGCATCCTGTCGCGATTCGGTCTGCCATCGATTCGATGCGCTCAAGAGCTTCAGGCAGGCGAAAACTCTCTTGAACTTGGTTTCGCTCAGGGCGGAGAGAGCCTGAACAGCGCGCGGGCGTTCTCCGTCGTCTGCCGCGCGACCTTCTCCACCGAGACCCCCTTGATCCGGCCGACCGCCTCGGCGACGTGGCGAACGTAGAGCGGCTCGTTCCGCTTTCCCCGATGCGGCACCGGCGTCAAGTACGGGCAGTCGGTCTCAAGGAGGATCCGCTCGAGGGGGATCGCGGCGACCGCTTCGCTTTGGATCGCGTTCTTGCCGAAGGTGACCGGTCCGCCGATCCCCAGGTGAAGCCCCCGCTCGAGGAACGCCTCGGCGAGATCCCGATCTCCGAGGAAGGAGTGGACGACTCCGCCTGTGGGGAGCGGCGCCTCGTCAAGGATCGCAAGGAGGTCCGCGGTCGCCTCGCGGTTGTGGAGGACGACCGGGAGGGAAAGCCTTCGGGCGAGGGTGAACTGCTCGCGCAGGGCGCGGCGCTGGACGTCGCGGGGGGAGAGGTCGCGGTAGTAGTCAAGCCCGATCTCGCCGATCGCCACGACGCGCCCTTCTCCCGCCAGGAC
Source organism: uncultured Thermotogae bacterium (assembly GCA_964355545.1). Taxonomy (GTDB): domain Bacteria; phylum Bipolaricaulota; class Bipolaricaulia; order UBA7950; family UBA9294; genus JAPLGE01. Next base: position 2,197 of record CAYHEK010000020.1, read on the forward strand.
CTCGAGCCGGGCGAGGCCGGCGGCGTCGAGCCTCTTTGCGTCGTGGGGATGGACGCCGACCGCCGCCCAGACCGTCGCGTGCCGCGCGGCGAGCCGGACGGCCTCCTCGCTTGAGCGCACGTGGACCCCGACGGTCACGATCCCGATCGACTCGGCCGAGGCGCGGGCGATCACCGCCTCGCGGTCGGCGGCGTAGTCGCGGTCGTCGAGGTGGGCGTGGGTGTCGACGAGCCTCATCGCTCGACCTCGAAGAGGGCGCTGGGAAGGGCATCTACGACATCGCTCGGGAGGATCGAGCGCTCGGAGGACGAGCGGGCGAGGAGGTCGGCCGCGTAGCCGTGGAGGTAGGCGCCGAGGACCGCGGCGTCGGCCGGCGCGGCCCCGCCGGCGAGGAGACCAGCGATGATCCCGGTGAGGACATCCCCGCTTGCGCCCTTGGCGAGCCCGGTCGACCCGGTGTCGTTGAGATAAACCTCCCCGTCCGGCCGTCCGATCGCAGTCGGCCTCCCCTTGAGGAGAAGGACAACGTTGTGCTCTTTCGCGAAGTCGCGCGCAACTGCGATCCGATCTCGATCCACCTCGTCGGCGGGTCGGCCGACGAGTCGCGCCATCTCGCCCGGGTGTGGGGTGAGGACGGCGCGGCCGGCCGCGTCTTTAAGCCAGTCCTGGTGCGAGGTGAGGGCAAAGAGGGCGTCGGCATCGAGGACGAGGGGAACCTTCGTCCGCTCAAGAAGGGCGGCCACGAGCTCGGCCGCCGCCTCGTGCCGGCCGAGGCCTGGCCCGATGGCAAGGGCGTTCGCCTGGTCGAGGGCCGTACCCAGCGCCTCGACCGCGCCGCGGGCGACGCGGCCCTCTCGGTCAGGGAGCGGGATGGTGATCGCCTCGGGCAGAGCGGTCGCAACGACCGGCTGGACCGCGGCCGGAGAGGCAACGGTCACGAGGCCGGCCCCGGCGCGCAAGGCACCGCGCGCACAGAGGATCGCGGCGCCGCTCATCCCGACGGATCCCGCCACGACGAGGACGCGGCCGAAAGTTCCCTTGTGGCCGGTCGGCGGCCGCGCGGGCAGGAGGTTCCTCGCCCCGTCCCGCGTGAGGACGCGGGCGAGCGGGTGGACGCGCGCAAGGACCTCTTCGGGGTAGGCGACGCGCGCCACGACGACCTCGCCGCAGAAGGCCCGCGCCGGGTAGAGGAGGTGCGAAGGTTTCAGGAACTCCATGGCGACCGTGAGGTCGGCCTCGACCGCGAGGCCGAGGAGCTCTCCGCGGTCGGATGGAAGGCCGGAGGGGAGGTCAAGCGAGATCGTCCGCCTGCCCGCCGCGTTCACGAGCTCGACCGCCGCGGCACAAGGCCCGGCGAGGGGACGATCGAGGCCGCTCCCGAAGAGGCCGTCGATCACGCAGTCACTCTCCGCGAGGAGCTTCTCGAGAAGGGAGAGATCCTCACCGAGGAAGGAGAGGCGCCCGGGAGCCGCCTCCTCCAGGCGCCGCGCCATGACCGCCGTCGCGGAGGAGAGCTCCTCGCGGCCGCACAGGGCGAGGGCAAAGACATCAACCCCGCGCTCGAGGAGGCGCCGCGCGACCACGAGTGCGTCCCCACCGTTCCCTCCTCGACCGGCAAGGACGAGGGCCCGCCGGGGAGCGGCCTCCGCGAGGACGATCTCGGCCGCGCTCTCCCCCGCGCTCTCCACGAGCACTTCTGTGGGAGCGCCCTCCGCCACGGCGAGGCGATCGGCCTCGCGCTGGGCCTCGCTTGTGAGGACGAGCCTCTCCCTATCCATCTTTTTCCCCGCAGGACTCGCAGCGCCTCACGATCTCCTCCGCCACCTCGGTCGGCGAGCGGCCGGTCGTGTCGATCCAGACGACCCCTCGATCGGCTCGGAACCAGGCCGTCTGCCGCCGGACGAGCGACCACGTATTCCGCACGACCCGCTCCTCCATCTCTTCCCGCGTGATCTCGCCGTCCAGGAAGGCAAAGACCTCGCGGACCCCGATCGTACGGTAGGCCTGTGCCGTCCGGTCGAGGCCTCGCTCGCGGAGCCCTGCCACCTCCTCGACCAGGCCGCGGGCGATCATCGAGCGGACCCGCTCGGCGATCGCGGCGCGGTGGTCCTCCCGATCGCGGCGGAGGCCGAAGACGAGGAACCGGTACGGGAGGGGCCGCGCCTCTTCCTGCCAGGAGCTGATCGGCCGTCCGGTGAGGGTGTGCACCTCGAGGGCGCGCACGAGGCGGAGGCGGTCGTTTGGATGGATCCGCTTCGCCGCGGGCGGATCGACCGCGAGGAGCCTAGCGTAAAGGTCGGACGAAGGGAGGGAGGTGAGGCCCCGCCGCAGGTCGGGGTCGGATGAGGGGCCAGCGAAGACCCCGCGCAGGATCGCCCCGAGGTAGAGGGTCCCCCCGCCGCAGAGGATGGGGAGGCGGCCGCGCCCCTCGATCTCGCCGATCAGCCGGTCGGCGTCACGGCGAAAGGAGGCGGCGTCATACGTTCCGGTGACCTCGACCGTGTCGACCAGGTGGTGGGGAACCCGCGCCCGGGCCGCCGCGGACGGTTTGTCCGTCGCGACGTCGAGGCCGCGGAAGAAGGTGCGCGAGTCGGCGGAGATCACCTCCCCGTCCAGTCGCAGGGCGACCTCGACCGCGACCGCGCTCTTCCCGACCGCGGTCGGGCCAAGGATCACGAGGACGACGCCGCTTTGCTCTCTTTCCTCGGGCGCCTCGGCAGGCCGCGGGATTCCCTGCGGAAGGCGAGAGGCCACCGCCTAGTCCTCTCCCAAGAGGAGCTCGCGGAAGCGCTTCAGTTCCGCGCGGCGGGATGGGTGCTTCAGCTTCTCGATCGCCTTGATCTCGATCTGGCGCACCCGCTCGCGGGTGATGTTGAACTTGAGGGAGACGTCCTTGAGAGTGCGGGGGTGGTCGTCGTCGAGGCCATAGCGGAGCTTGAGGATCTCTCGCTCCCGCTCGTCCAACTGGTCCAGGGCGTGGGCGAGCTGCTCCTTCAAGAACATGCGGAACGTCTCCTTGGTCGGGGAGGGCGATGCGGGGTCCTCGATGAAGTCGCCGAGCGTATCCTCGTCCTCCTCGCCGATCGGCCGCTCGAGAGAGGCAGTGTACTGGGAGACGTTCTCCACCTTCTTGATCTTGTCGATCGACATCCCCGTGATCTGGGAGAGGTCCTCGAGCGTCGGGGCGACGCCGTTTGCCTGGATGTACTCGCGCTTCACTCGGTTCAGCTCGCGCACGGTCTCGATCATGTGCACCGGGACACGGATCGTGCGAGACTGGTCGGCGATGGCGCGCGTGATCGCCTGGCGGATCCACCAGGTGGCGTAGGTGGAGAACTTGTACCCCCGGCTGTAGTCGAACTTCTCCACCGCCTTCATCAGGCCCATGTTCCCTTCCTGAATCAGGTCGAGGAAGGAAAGCCCGCGGTTCATGTAGCGCTTGGCGATGGAGACGACGAGACGGAGGTTCGAGACGGTCAGCCGCTCTCGCGCCCGCTTTCCGTTCTCCACGAGCCCTTCGAGCTCCGTTCGCTCCTCTGGAGAAAGGAGGGCGATCCCGTGCTCCTCGGAGAGGCGGGCGTGCGCGAGGCGCGCACTTGAGTGAATCCCTTTCTCCATCGCCTGCGCGAGCTCAACCTCCTCCTCCTTGGTCAACAGGGGGACCTTCCCGATCTCGCGCAGGTAGGTCTTCACTGGGTCGTCGCGCCGTCCAGTCGCGTCGCGGTCGTCGACGTCGCCCGTCTCCTCCGCCGCGGCCTCCGCCTCCTCCGCGGCCTCCTCTTCGGCGAGGAGTTCCTCGGTCGCGCTCAGGGCCTCCGCGTTCGCTTCCGCCTCGGCAAGGAGCTCGGGGTCCGCGTCGGGGTCGATCGCCGGGATCCCTCCCTCGAGGGAGCCCAACCCAAGAGGAGACTCGGGCTCTACCTCAGGCTCGTCGTCCAGGCGAGTCTCTTCCGGCTCTGTCTTCGGCCGGGGCTCCGGGCGGGCCTTCTTTTTATCGTGTGCCACTCGTCTCCCTCCTTGCGAGTTTCTCCGCCACGAGGGCGCGGTAGGCGCGCTGCAGCTCGTCCATCCGGCTCCGATCCCCCACTTCCGTTGTGCGCCGGATCTCGTCGCGGAGCGCCTTTAGCCGTTCCTCAACCCGCGGCCGATTGACGAGCTTCCCGAGCGCATCCTGAAGGGCCTTCTCTGGATTCGCGAAGACGTCGGACATGGCGAGCCCGCTTGTCAGGCTCTGTTCCTCCTCTTCGAGCTCGGCGATCCACGCGGAGACCGTCGAGCCCTTCTCGGCGCTCGCCAGGGCGCGCGCGATCGGCCGGTAGGGGGGCGAGAAGTCCTCCGGGGAAAGGTGGGAAGCGACGCTCTCCCACTCCGCGTGGCCTTGGAGGATCACGGCGAGGACGATCGCCTCAGGCTTCTGCAGCTCAAGTTGCGCCGTCTCCTCGCCCGACTCCCGCTCCCGCCTCCCCTCGAGGGAGCTCCGCACGTCCGCCTCTCCGATCCTCAGGCGCTCGGCAAGCTCGGCGATGATCTCCTGCCTGCGGATCGGCTCGCGGATCTGGGAAGCGAACCCCCGCGCCTCCTCGAGGACTCCTTCCTTGCCGGAGAGGGTCCGAAGGTCACGGTCGCGCGTCACCCGGTCCACGAAGAAGGCCTGGAAGGGGACCGCGGCGTCGAGAATCGCCGTCACCCTCTCCTTCCCTTCGCGGCGGACGAGGGTGTCGGGGTCGTCCCCTTCGGGAAGAACGGCGACGCGCACGTTGCGCAGGCTCTCGTACAGGATCCGCATGCCCCGCAGGGAGGCCGCCTCCCCAGCCGTGTCGCGGTCGTAGGCGACCACGACCTCCTCCGCGTAGCGGGCGAGGAGTTCGGCCTGCTCCCGGGTCAGGGCGGTCCCCATGCTCGCCACGGCGTGGGTCAACCCGGAAAGGTGAAGGGAGAGGACGTCGGTGTAGCCCTCGACGAGGACCGCCGCGCGTCGAGCCCCGATCGCGTCCCGCGCCCAAGAGAGCCCGTAGAGCTGGCGCCCCTTGTCGAAGAGCGGCGTCTTCGGCGAGTTCAGGTACTTGGGCTCCCCTTCGAAGGCACGGCCGCCGAAGGCGATCGGCCGGCCAGAGAGATCGTGGATCGGGAAGATGACCCGGTCGCGGAACCGGTCGTAGGTCCCCTCGGCCCCCTCGACAAGGAGGCCGAGGTCGACGAGGACTCTCTCTCCGTGACGGTCGAGGAACCGTTTCTTCAGGTTCTCCCAGCCGGGGAGGGCGTAGCCAAGCCCGAACTGCTCCCAGGCCCGCTCATCGTAGCCCCGCTCCACGAGGTACTCCCGCGCCCTCCGCGCCGCTGTGGACTCGGCCAGGTTCCGGGAGAAGTAGCCCGCCGCATCGGTCATGATCGCGCGCAGCCTCTCCTTCTCCGTGTCCACCTTCCGGCCGAGCACGACCCCGGCCTCGGCCGCCAGCTTCTCCAGCGCCTCGGGAAAGGAGATCCGCTCGATCTTCATCAGAAAGGCGAAGAGGTCCCCTCCCTCCCCGCAGCCAAAGCAGTGCCACAGCCCCTTCTCCGCGCTGACCACGAAGGAGGGGGTGTCGTCCTTGTGGAACGGACAGCGCCCCTTGTAGTTTGTTCCGGACTTCGTAAGCGAGAGGTAGCGAGACATGACCGAGATCGTGTCGATCCGCTCCTTGATCGCCTGCGCGTCCGCTCGCTCTTCCTTCATCCTGGCCTCAGCTCAAGGAGGAATGGGTTCGTCCTCTTCTCCCGCGCAAGCGTCGTCCGCGGCCCGTGCCCCGGATAGACCGTGTAGCCGCCGGGGAGCTCCAGGATCCGGCGAAGGGACTCCTCCATCGCCCTGTCCGATCCGCCGGGGAGGTCGGTCCTCCCGATCGACCCGGAGAAGAGGAGGTCCCCGGAGAAGAGGATCCCGTCCCCGACGAAGACGACGCTCCCCGGCGAGTGGCCAGGGACGTGGAGGACGACGAGGCCGGGGACGACCTCGTCCCCCTCTTCGAGGTAGCGATCGACAGGCGGGTGGCCGGGATAGAAGTGGTCGAGAATCGCAAGGTCGGCCTTGTGGATGGCGACCCGCGCCCCCTCCTCCTTGAGGGCCCAGTCGCCGCCGACGTGGTCGAAGTGACCGTGCGTGTTCAACACGAGGTCGACCTTTCTCCCTTTAAGAAGGGAGAAGAGCTCTCCCGACGCCTCGGCTGGATCGATGAGGACGACGAGGCCCTCCGTCGTCACGAGGTAACAGTTCGTCGAAAGCTCGCCCAAAGAGACCGATTCGACCTGCAGTGTCCCCTCCTTACGCGCGCGCAACGGTCAGGATGAAGACCTTCTCGCACCCACCCGCCTTCAGGGCCCGGGCGCACTCCTCCGCGGTCGAGCCGGTGGTGTAGATGTCGTCCACCAGGAGGACCATCCCCTTCCCGAATCTTATCAGACCAAAGGCCTCCCGCAAGTTCTCGCGCCGCGCGGCGGCGGGGAGGCCGGCCTGAGGGACAGTCTCCCTCGTCTTTGTAAGGAGGGCGCGGACCGGGAGGCCAAGCCTCCGTCCGACCCCCTCCGCAAGGAGACGGGCCTGGTTGAAACCACGCCGGCGGCGGTCGAGCCGACTCATCGGCACGTAGGTGATCTCCTCGATCCCCGCGAACGCCTTCTCCCTCGTGAGGTAGTCGGCCATGCGCCGGGAGAGAAAGCGGACGATCGCCCGTTCCCGCTCGAACTTGAGCGCCCGCACAAGCCCTCCCCACGCCCCGTCATACGGCCCGAGCGATCGGGCGAGGTCGAAGGCGCGGCCGCGCGTCCCGCACGCCCGACACAAGTCAAGACGAGGGTCGGAGAGGGGCTCCTCACAGCGTTGGCAGCGGGCTCCCTCGAGGGACGGAAGCTCCGCCTCGCACCGGCCGCATAGAACCACAAGGCCCCGGCTCGGCTCCCCGCAGAGGAGGCAGCGCTGCGGAAAGAGAAGCGCAAGGAGGTCCTCCGCGACCAGGCGGCCACGCCGCCCCTCAGAGGATCTTCGCCACGCGCAGAAGCTGGCTCGTGTACCCCCACTCGTTGTCATAGAAGGCCACGACCTTTAGGAGGCGCTTGTCGACCACGGCGGTCGAGCAAAGGTCGACGACGCTCGCCCGCGGGTCGCCCAGAATGTCGCTCGACACGAGCGGCTCGTCACTCACCCCGAGGATCCCGGCGAGCTCCCCTTCCGCGTAGCGCCGGAAGGCGGCGTTGGCCCCTTCCGCGGTGACCTCTTTTCGCATCTCGACGACGAAGTCGCTCACGGAGCCGCAGACGACCGGGACGCGGAAGGCGATCCCGTCCATCTTCCCGGCGAGGGAAGGGATGACCTTGGCCGTCGCCGTCGCCGCGCCGGTCGAGGTGGGAACGATGTTCACCGCCGCGGCCCGGCTGCGAGAGAGCGAGCTCCCGGCCGCGTCCACAAGCTCTTGATCGGCTGTGTACGCGTGCACGGTGGTCAGGAAGGCGTGCACGATCCCGAACTCCTTCTCCAGGACGTGCGCCACGGGGATGAGTGAGTTCGTGGTGCAAGAGGCGGCGGAGACGACCCTGTGCGTCTTCTTGTCGTAAGCCCCTTGATTCACCCCGTACACGATCTGGGGGATCTTCTCCGCCCCCTCTCCCTTGGGAGGAGCGGAGATGAGGACTCGCTTCGCCCCGGCCACGAGGTGACGCGAGGCCCCTTTCGGCCCGTCGTGGCCGCGGAAGACGCCGGTCGACTCGAGGACCACGTCGATCCCCTTCTCTCCCCAGGGGAGCTTCTCCGGCTCCTTCTCCGCAAGGAGGGGAATGAAGACCCCGTCGACCTCAATCCCACCCTCCTTGGCCACCACCGACCGCTCGTAGCGGCGGTAGACCGAGTCGTGGGCGAGGAGGTAGGCCGCCTCCTTGGAGGAGAGCCGTACGTCGTTCACGGCCACGACCTCGAGATCGCGGCTTCCGAAGGCCTGCCGAAAGAAGGTCCGCCCGATCCGCCCAAACCCGTTGATCGCCACCCTGTTCACGCTAGAACCTCCTTTTCATAGTCCTCCACCATCCCCCCAAAGTAGCGGTGGATGCGCAGGTCGTCGGTCAGCTCCGGATGAAAGCTCGCCACGAGGACGTTCCCCTGGCGAGCCATGACCGGCACCCCGGCGTGTCGGGCGAGAAGGGCGACCCCCTTCCCCGCGCGCGTGATGTAGGGCGCACGAATGAAGACCGCGGGAATGTCCTTCCCGATCCCTTCCACATCGAGAACGGTCTCGAAGCTCTCCACCTGCCGACCGGAGGCGTTGCGGGCGACGGTGATGTCGATCGCGCCAAGGTACGCCTCCTTCTGCCCCTCGATCCGGTCGGCCAAGAGGATCATCCCGGCGCAGGTCCCAAAGAAGGGGAACCCCTCCCTCGCGCGGCGGCCCAGCTCCTCGAAGAGCTGACCGGCGGCAAGGAGAGAGATCGCCGTCGACTCCCCACCGGGGAGGATCATCCCGGAGAGAGAGCGAAGCTCCTCGATGCACTTCACCGCCGCGCCCTCGATCCCGAGACGCGAGAGGCTCGCCAGGTGCTCGCGCACCGCGCCCTGCAGGCCGAGGACACCGATCCTCATCTAGCGGACCTGCATCATCTCGTGCGGCGGGATCTCCTCGATCACGATCCCTGGCATCGCCTCGCCGAGCCCGGCGGAGACCTCGGCCAGGACCTTGGGGTCGTTATAGTGCGTGGTCGCCTGCACGATCGCTCGCGCCCGGTTCGCGGGGTCGGCGGACTTGAAGATCCCGCTTCCGACGAAGATTCCGTCACAGCCAAGCTGCATCATCATCGCCGCGTCGGCTGGGGTGGCGATCCCGCCGGCGGCGAAGTTCACGACGGGGAGCCGTCCCGCCTCGCGGATGGCGAGGAGGACTTCGTGGGGAGCTCCCATCTCCTTCCCCATCCGGACGAGTTCCTCCTCGGGCGCGGCGAGGACGGCGCGGATCTGCGCGTTCATCAAGCGCATGTGCTTCACGGCCTCGATGACATTCCCCGTCCCCGGCTCGCCCTTGGTGCGGATCATCGCCGCTCCCTCGGCGATCCGGCGGCAGGCCTCCCCCAAGTCGCGCGCACCGCACACGAAGGGGACCGTGAACGCCCACTTGTCGATGTGATAGTGGGGATCGGCCGGGGTAAGAACCTCCGACTCATCGATGTAGTCGACCCCGAGGGCCTGGAGGATCTGCGCCTCCACGAAGTGGCCGATCCGCGCCTTGGCCATCACCGGGACGGATACCGCATCCTCGATCTCCTTCACCCGGGTCGGATCGGCCATGCGCGCGACCCCGCCCTCGGCGCGGATGTCCGCCGGGACCCGCTCCAGGGCCATGACCGCCACCGCACCGGCCTTTTCCGCGATCTTCGCTTGCTCCGCGGTGGTGACGTCCATGATCACCCCGCCCTTCAACATCTCGGCGAGGCCGCTCTTCACACGGAACGTTCCCTTCTTCACCATGCTCTCACCCCCCGCTAGAGGCTCAAACCAAAGATTACCCCGCGCACACAAGGAGAGCAAGGGAAGGACTCAGACAGATTGAGGAAGCCCTCCGGGCACCTACCGGTCCGCCTTACGGCGGCGATCGTCGCCCCAGTTGAGCTTGTTTTCGAGGACCGCAAAGAAGGACGGGGCTTCGTGCATCCGCACGAGGCGCGTCGGGAGCGGGGCCCGCCCCACGGTGACCTCCGCCCTCTCGGGGAGAGAAGCGACGAGGTCGCCGTCCGCATAGGCGTCCGCAGGCGTGCGCGTCCGCAGGTGGAGGACCTCCTCGGCCGGGAAGACGACCGGCCGCAGACCCAGTTTGTGTGCCGCAAGCGGGGTCGCCAGAATGCACTCTGCCGACGGGACGACCACCGGCCCGCCGGCGGAGAGGGCGTACGCGGTCGAGCCGGTCGCCGTGGAGAGGATGATCCCATCTCCAGGGTAGGTCGCTACCGTGCCGTCCCTCCACGAGAGTTCCACCTCGCAGAAGCCTTCCTCGGCCGGTCGCGCGATCACAAGGTCGTTCAGGGCGGTCCCCCGCGTCCCACCGGTCATGGAGAAGGAAAGGCGCATCCGTTCCTCGATCTCAAACTGGCCGCGCAGGACCCCCTCCAAGGCGGGCGTGAGCGACGCCGCCCCCACCTGGGTCAGGAAACCGAGACTCCCCAGATTCGCTCCAAGGATGGGAAGGCCGCGGTCGGCGAAGGCTGCTGCCGCGCGGAGCACGGTCCCGTCTCCACCCAGAGCGACGACCAAGGCTCCCTCGCCCTCTTGGGCAGACGGCCGTCCGCCCTCGGCCACGACCTCGATCCCTTTCAGGTGACCCCAGGCCTTCAGAACCGCCAGGGCCCGCGCCGCGCCTTCCTTCGTCGTGTTAGCGACGACGTAAATCCGATGAATCTCCATCCTGATGATCGTACTCGCGAGCCCCTGTTGCGATCAACGCGAGCGTCCACCCGCGTACTTCCAGCGACAGAGGAAGTGCTCCACGAGGTCGACCCCCACGTAGAGGACGAGGCCGAGGATCGCCATCGCCACGATCCCGGCGAAGGCGCGGTCCCGACTGAAGAGCATGTGAGACTTGATGTACATCCCCAGGCCCGTGCCCAACGCGGCGCTCGTCTCCGCGATGTACAGGAAGGCAATCCCCAGGCCGATGCTCACCCGCACACTCGTGAGGATCGCAGGGAGGGAGGCCGGGAGGACGACGTGCCAGTAGACCTGCCAGCGCGTCGCCCCTGCAGAGCGAACGCTCGTCAGGTGCTCCGCGCCGATGTTCCGCGCCGCGCCCTGCGCCGAGACGAGGATCTGAAAGAAGAGGACAAAGGCGACGATCACGACCTTGGTGGCGTTCCCGGTGCCGAAGACGAGGAAGAGGAAGAGGATGAACGCGACCTGCGGAATAGGGTAGGTGATGTAGATCATCGGGGAGACGAAGCGGTCGAGGATCCGCTCGTGGCCGATGAGGAGGCCCGAGGGGACCGCCAGGAAGAGCGCGATGAGCATCGCGCCGAGGAGCCGCGCCCCGCTCGCGAGGAAGTGACGCTCAAGTTCCGCCACGTTCTTCACCACCTGGGAGAGCGCCTGGTAGGGCCCCGGGAGGATCGGGGAAGGGTAGATCGCGTTCACGACAAGGCTCACCACCTCCCAAAGAAAAAGGAGGACGGCGATGCTCGCGGCATAGGTCAAAAGCGGCCGCACTCCCCACCCCTCGCGGAGGGCGTGGCCGGCCGCGCGGAGGTGAACGGCCGCTCGGTCCCGCTTCTCTGTGATCCTCATCCCTCGAGCGCCTCCTTCAGGGCGCGGACCGTCCCGCGGAACCCCTCGCTCTTCCGGTAGTCAACCGATCCCATCCCTTGATTCTCCACGACCGCCTTGATTCGCGCCGGCCTCTCGGTGAGGACGAGGACATCCTGCCCGAGGAAGGCCGCCTCCTCGATATCGTGGGTGACGAGGACGAGGGAGAAGCGATGTTCCTGCCAGAGCGTAAGGAAAAGGTCCTGGATCCGCTCGCGGGTAAGGGTGTCGAGCGAGGCGAGCGGCTCGTCCATCAGGAGGACCATTGGGGAGGTGGAGAGGGCGCGGGCGACCCCGACCCGCCGCTTCATCCCCTCGGAGAGCTCGGCGGGGAAGCGGCTCTTGACGCTAGCAAGCCCAAGCTCCTCGAGGACTGCCCCGGCGTGCTGCCTCGGGTACTCGCCCGCGAGGAGGAGGCTCAAGTTTGCGTTCTGCCAGACGGTCTTCCAGGGCAGGAGCCCGGCATTCTGTAGGATGAGGGCGACGTCCCGGCGCGGACCGGTGACCGGTGTTCCGCCGATCGCGATCCTCCCTTCGGTCGCCTTGAGCAAGCCAGCGACGGCAAACAGGATCGACGTCTTCCCGCACCCGGATGGACCGATGAGGGCGAGGCTCCTTCCGTCCTCCAAGCGGAAGCCGATGCGATCGACCGCCCGGACGGTTCTCTCTCCCCGCCCGTAGTCGATCGTCAGGGCGTCCACTTCGATCATGGCAAGAACCGGCCGGTGGTGATCGCGTCGTAGGAGGGGTGGGCCGCGGCGTAGCCCTTCCGGTTCACCCAAGCGACCACACTCTCAAACTGATCTTGGCTGAGCCGCTGGGGTGGGAGAAAGCGGGGGATCGCGAAGCTGTCCAGGACCCCCGCAGGGATCGTCTCCGGGTTCACTCCGGGGAAGAAGAGAGAAAGGGCCGCATTGATCCCCGTCTCGATGAGCTCCTCCCGGTTGAGCGCATTGATCCGGTCGATCGCCTCCCGATAGGCCCCGTAGAAGCGCACCACGAGATCGCTTCTCTCCTCGACCACGGCGCGGCGGAAGACGAGGACGCTCGGGAGCAGCTCCATCCCCTCGAAGTCGGAGAGGTGGACGAGCTCAAGCGGCGTGGTCCCGGCGAGGAGAGGGTAGCGGGAGATGTAGGTGATGTAGGGCTCGGGGAGGACGGCGGCCGGAACCCCCTGCCCGGCGAACCAGAGGGCGAGCTGTAGGATGTCCGTCCAATAGGAGTAAAGATCTCCCCGGTTAATCGAGTACCCCATGCCCTCGAGCAACTCGTCCGTCTGGTACTCAAGGTCACTGCGATAGACGGTCGCGAGCCGATTCGAGCCCGTCTTGCTCGCGTAGAGGGCTTTCAGAGAGTCGATGCGGAAAGACTTGGGGGAGAGGACCGCCAGACTCCCGCTCTGCTCCCCGGGATAGGAGGCGCTCGTGATCACGATGTCACACTGGCTCGAGAGAAGGACGGCCATCGTCACGTCGCAGACCATGCCGTCGATCGCTCCCGCCATCAGGGCGGTCGTCCGTTCCTCGTTGTCGCTCAGCCCCACAAGCTCCACGTTCACGTCGTGCTCATCAAACAGGCCCCAGGCGCCGGCAAACGCGATGGGGAGCGAGCTCATCACCGCGGGGAGGCTGACGCGAAGCCGGGGAAGATCGGTGCCCATGCCAACAAGAGAGAAAGACAGACTGAGGAGAGAAAGACCGACGATCAGGCGCCTGGCCTGAGGCATACCGTCCTCCTTTTTCACCCCTGGACTCTAGTCGCTCGATTATACCGGCCCTGCGCGGGTGGACAAAAAGGCGCGGACGGAGTTGCGAGGGCGCGGGGATCGAGTAGGATCACTCGTTTCGTGGACCAACTGTGGAAGTGGCTGTGGCGGTATCGGGGGAGGGTCTTCGCCGGATTCCTCGCCCTCCTCCTGGTCGACGGAGCCGAGCTCGTCGTCCCCCTCGTCGTCCGACGCGCGATCGACGACCTCGCCCGCGGAGGCGGGAACCTCCTCTTAAGCCTCGTCTATATCCTCAGTCTCGCCGTCCTCGTCGTGATCTTTCGGTTCTTCTGGCGCTACTTCTTCATCGGGACCGCCCGGCGAATCGAGCGCGACCTGCGCGGCCGGTTCTACGAGCACCTCCTTCTCCTCCCCGCCTCTTTCTACAACGAGCGGAAGACGGGAGATCTGATGGCCCACGTCACGAATGACATCGAGGCCGTCAGCCGCGCCTGCGGCTTCGGGATCCTGACGATCGCCGACCCTCTGTTCATGATCCCAATCGCGATCGGGATCATGTTCTCCATCTCCCCCCACCTCACCCTCTACGCCTGTCTGCCCCTTCCCATCCTCGCCCTGTTCATGTTTGGCTACGGGAAGGCCGTCCACCGCCTGTTCGAGAGGGTCCAGGAGACCTTCTCCCTCGTGATGGAGAAGGTGCGGGAGAATGTGTCCGGAATCCGCGTCGTGAAGTCGTTCGTCCAGGAGGCGGGGACAGAGCGTGACTTCGACGTGACGAACCGGCTCCTCGTCGACCGCAACGTCAAGCTCATCCGGCTGTCGGTCCTGTTCGATCCCCTGATCGAGATGATCGGGGGAGCGGCGCTCGCCGCCGTCCTTTGGATCGGAGGGCAAGGGGTGATCTTCGGCTCGATGTCGCTTGGAGACCTCGTCGCCTTTTGGCAGTACGTCTCGATGCTCGTCTGGCCGATGCTCGCGATCGGCTGGGCGGTGAACCTGATCCAGCGCGGGAGGGCCTCCTTGGATCGCGTGAACCGCCTCCTCGAAGTCGTCCCCGAGATCGCCGACCGGCCGGCCCCAGTCCCCCTCTCGACGACGCAGATCGAGTTCCGGGGCCTCTCCTTCTCCTACCCAAGCCGGAACGGGGAGGCCGCGACTCCCGCTCTCTCCGGAATCGACCTTTTGATCGAGGAGGGGACGACCCTCGGGGTCGTCGGCCTGACCGGGGCGGGGAAGAGCACCCTCGTCCAGCTCATCCCGCGGGTCTTCGACCCCGCGCCGGGGACCCTGTTCGTTGGAGGGGCGGACGTCCGCGACGTCCCGCTCGCCGGCCTTCGCCGGGCGATCGGCTTCGTCCCGCAGGAGGCCCTCCTCTTCTCAGCAACCGTCCGCGAGAACATCGCCTTCGGGGTCCCCGACGCGACGGACGAGGCGGTGTGTGAGGCGACGCGCCTCGCCGGGGTCGACGAGGAGATCCGCGAGTTCCCGAACGGGTACGAGACGGTCGTCGGAGAACGGGGGATCGCCCTCTCCGGCGGGCAGAAGCAACGCGTGGCGATCGCCCGCGCCCTCCTCCTCCAGCCGCGAGTTCTCATCCTCGACGACCCACTCTCCGCCGTCGACGCGGAGAAGGAGGAGCTTGTCCTGGGGAACCTCCGCGAGTTCTTCCGCGGGAGGACGTGCCTCCTCGTCGCCCATCGCCTGTCGGCGGTGATGCGCGCCGACCGGATCGTCGTTCTCGACCGGGGACAGATCGTCGAGTCGGGCACGCACGCGGATCTCTTGGCGCACGGCGGGATCTACCGCAGGATCTGGGACCTGCAGCAGGCGGAGAGGCGGGTGAGTCTAGGATGAGCGACCTCCTGCACGAGGACGAGGTCGTCGGCAAGGCACTCGACCTCCGCCTGATGCGGCGGCTACTCCGCTTCCTTGCGCCCTACCGCGCCCTGTTCGCCGTCTGCGTCGTCCTCATCCTCATCCTGACCGGGATCCAGGTCGGGATCCCGTACATCTCCCGCCTGGCCATCGACCGGTATCTCACGCTCCCACGGGCGATCGTGACCCTCGCCGAGCCGCCAGAGTCGGGGAACCCGATCGCGCTTGGGGGCGGAAGGTACCTCGTCGAGGTGCGCGCCGTCCCCCCCCGGACGGTCCAGCAGTGGGAGGCGAGCAAGGCCCTTGGGTCGGAGCGCTACCTCTTCGTCCCAGCCGCCGCGATCGTCTCCCGCCACCCGGACTGGTTCACCCCGGTCCCGGGAGGCGCCATCGCGGATGAAAAAACTCTGTCAGGGCTCCCGCGCGACGAGCTCGCCCCCCTGCGCGGCTCGTCGCTCGACGGGATCCTCCGCCTCGTCGCGATCTTCCTCTTTGCCCTCCTGGCTCGGTTCCTGTTCCGCGTGGCCCAGGTCTACCTCCTCCAGTACACCGGCCAGAAGGTGATGTACGACCTGCGGCGGGAGATCTTCCGCCACGTCCTCAGGCTCCCCTTCTCCTTCTTCGACCGGGCACCGGTCGGCCGCCTCGTCACCCGCGCGACGAACGACGTCGAGGCGATCAACGAGATGGTTACGTCCATGCTCGTCAGCCTCTTCCGCGGCGCCTTCCTCATCGTCGGGATCGTCGTTGTCATGTTGCAGCTTGAGTGGCGGCTCTCCCTTGTCATCCTCGCCCTCTTTCCCCTCGTCGTCCTCGCGGCGATCGAGTTCCGCCGCCGCGTCCGCGTGGCCTACCGCGAGGTCCGCCGCCAGATCGCCCGTCTAAACGCCTACCTCCAGGAGTCGATCTCGGGGATGCGCATCATCCAGGTCTTCGTGCAGGAGCGGAAGGCGAACGAGCGTTTCGCCGGAATCAACTGGGCGAAGTACAAGGCCGACCTTCGGCAGATGTTTACCTTCGCCGTCTTCCGCCCGCTGATGAGCTTCCTCTCCTCCTTCGCCGTCGCCCTCGTCATCTGGTACGGCGGGCTCTCCGTCCTCCGCGGCCGCCTGACCCTGGGAGAGCTGACCGCGTTCCTCCAATATGTCGGGATGCTGTTCGAGCCGATCCTGGAGCTCTCGGAGGGGTACAACGTGCTTCAGGCAGCGATGGCCTCCTCGGAGCGGATCTTCCTCCTTCTCGACGAGCCGGAGGAGGACCGGGGAAAGGGGCGCGTGATCGAGGACTTCCGGGGCGAGATCGAATTCCGGGACGTCTGGTTCGCCTACCATGACCAGGACTGGATCCTAAAAGGCGTCTCGCTGAAGGCAAGGCCGGGGGAGCGGGTGGCGATCGTCGGGCCGACCGGGTCAGGGAAGACGACGATCATCCGGCTCCTATTGCGCATGTACCCGATCCAGAGAGGCCAGATCCTCCTCGACGGGGTCCCGATCGAGGAGCTCGACCTCGGGTTTCTCCGCTCGCGGATGGCAGTCGTCCTCCAGGACGTCTTCCTCTTCTCCGGCGATATCTTCTCGAACATCCGCCTCCAGAGTGAGATCCCGGAGGAGAAGGCGATCGAGGCCGCCCGTTTCGTCTCCGCCGACTTCGTGGAGGCCCTTCCCGAGGGGTACCGGACCGAGGTGAAAGAGCGCGGGGTCACCCTCTCCCTCGGGGAGCGCCAGCTTCTCTCCTTCGCCCGCGCCGTGGCCTTCGACCCAAGCGTCCTCGTCCTCGACGAGGCGACGGCGAGTGTCGACTCCCACACCGAAGACCTGGTCCAGCGCTCGCTGCGCAAGATCATGCGCGGCCGGACCTCGATCGTCATCGCGCATCGGCTCTCCACGATCCGCGAGGCGGACGCGATCCTCGTCCTCCACAAGGGGCGGGTGATCGAACGAGGGACGCACGAGGAGCTCCTCGCCCTGGGCGGTCTGTACGCCGCCCTCCACGCCCTCCAGTTTGCGGGGACGAGCGGCGTGGCCCGGGAGCCGGCTCTAGACCCCAAGCTCTGACGGCTTGCGCGGGGTGCCGCGACGGTCGTGGCTTCGACTCCTGTGAGGCTGTCGAACTCGCAAGGCTCTTCCGCAAGTCTCTTGACAACTCTGTTTGGATCTGCTAGGCTGCTGATGCGAAGGAGATGGAATGCACGAGAATCCGGCTCCGGAGGTGAGACTGGACGCGAGACGCCTGCGTCAGTACTTTCTGATGGTCCCGTGGGTCGGATAGTAGCGTTCAAGAGACGCTACTAGACCCGAAAACCGGAAGCCGAGAGGCCGACGGTTTTTTCTTTATTCGGAGGGAGATTTGCTCGTCGTGGAGGGTCTTTCCAAGCGATTCGGTGGGCTGCGAGCCGTGGAGCGATGCTCATTCTCGGTGCAAAGGGGCACAATCACCGCACTGATCGGCCCGAACGGGGCGGGCAAGACCACCGTATTCAACCTCATTACCGGTTTTCTCAAACCGGATGGTGGCGAGGTCCGCCTGGCCGATGAGAACATCACCGGTCTGCCTTCGCATCGCATCTTCCAAAAAGGAATCTGTAGAACCTTCCAGATCCCACGCGAATTAAAGGAGATGACGGTCTTGGAGAACCTGATGCTCGTGCCTCCTCGCCAGCTCGGCGAGAAGATCTGGAACCCGTTCTTTCGGCCACGAGCGGTGCGTCGGCAGGAGCGGGCGATCTGCGCGAAGTCAGCTGAGGTTCTCGACTTCTTGGAGCTCTCTCACCTACAAGGTGAGTATGCGGCGAGTCTCTCTGGCGGACAGAAGAAGCTCCTGGAACTTGCTCGCACCATGATGGTCAACCCAAAACTGGTTCTGCTCGATGAACCTGGAGCCGGCGTGAACCGTACCCTGCTGAAGCGCTTGGCCGACTCCATTCACCGGCTGTGTAGAGAGAAAGGGATAACCTTTCTCGTCATCGAGCACGACATGGACTTCATCATGCGACTGTGCAACCCGGTGATTGTGATGAGCGAGGGACGTAAGCTCATGGAAGGGACTCCCAGCGAGGTGCAGAAGAACCAAGAGGTACTGGATGCGTATCTCGGGGGGCAGTATGAGGCTGTTGAAGGTTGAAGGCGTAACGAGCGGATATGGGGACATGGAGGTCCTCCACGATGTTTCGCTCACGTTGGATAGTGACGAAATCGTGACGGTCATCGGGCCCAACGGAGCCGGGAAATCGACGTTGATGAAGACGATCTTCGGCCTGCTCAAGCCAACAACGGGAGATGTCTTCTTCGAAGGAGAGAGGATCACCGGCCTCTCACCCGACCAAATCGTGCGCCGAGGGATGGCGTATGTGCCCCAGGTGGAGAACGTCTTCCCCTCACTCACCGTACAAGAGAACTTGCAGATGGGTGCGTTCATCCTGACCAACGACTTCAGCCAGCGCTTGGAGGAGGTGTATGACCTTTTCCCCATCCTGAAGGGAAGACGGAAACAGCGCGTAGGGAAGATGAGCGGCGGCGAGCGGCAGATGGTCGCCATGGGACGCGCTCTTATGCTGAATCCCCGTTTGTTGCTCTTGGATGAGCCCTCTGCTGCGCTCGCCCCGAATCTCGCTGCGGTCGTCTTCGATCGAATCATCGCCATCAACAAGACGGGCGTAGCGATTCTTATTGTGGAGCAAAACGCCAAGGAGTCCCTGAAGTTGTCCAACCGAGGGTATGTCCTGGCAAGTGGACGGAACCGCTTTGAGGACACGGGGAAGAACCTACTGGCTAACAAGGACATTGGAGAGCTCTATCTTGGTAAATAAGGGCGGGCATGGGGCTATTAGATAGAATACCTCAGTTGCTTGTATATGGCGTGATCTCCGGAAGCATTCTCGCTTTGGGCGGGATAGGAGTTTCGCTTACCTACAGCATACTCGGGTTTTCCAACTTCGCTCACGGAGATGTCATGGCCCTGGGCGCCTATGTCGGCCTGGGGTTGCTTGCGCTCTTCACCGGCTTGGGGCTTTCAAACGCTCCTTTCGGCCCGCTTTCATTCGGAGCGAGCTTCACGTTGTCCTTCGCGTTGGCGCTGGGGCTAACCGCCTTGGCTGTGATCCTGATCGACCGGATCCTGTACAAACGCTTACGGCATGCTAACTCGATCATCCTGATGATGGCTTCGATTGGGGTCGCGTTGGGCCTAAGGAACATCCTCCAATTCTGCTGGGGGCCGCAGCCCCATTACTACATCGAAAAGATCCAACTGGCTATTGTGGTCCCGGGTTTGGGCGTGAGGATCAAGCCGGATCAAGTGTTCATCGTCATCGTTGCTGTCATCTTGGTGACGCTTGTCCACTACGTCCTGCAACACACCAAGATGGGCAAGGCAATGCGGGCTGCCGCGGACAACATGGCGCTTGCCCGCATAACAGGTATCAATACGGACCGAGTCATCCTCTGGACCTGGGCGATCGGTGGTGCGCTGGCGGCGACAGCAGGCATCCTCGCCGGCATCGAGAACAAGTTCGTTACCCCGGAGTTGGGGTGGCAGATGCTCCTGTCTGTCTTTGCCGCGGTGATCTTGGGCGGAATAGGCAACCCATACGGAGCAATCCTCGGCGGAATGGTGATTGGAGTCTCGGAAGAGGTCTCAACGGCATTCGTATCCACAGGGTACAAACCCGCCGTGGCCTTTGTCATCATGATCCTCATGCTGTTGATCAAGCCGACCGGCCTGTTGGGGAGAAGGCGATAATGGAGCAGTTCATGGGAATCCTCAACTATCTGGTCTTCTTCGCCATCACAGCGAGTACGTATGGAATCCTTTCGTTAGGGCTCAATCTCCAGTGGGGGCACACCGGCCTGTTCAACATAGGAATCGCCGGTTTCTACGCCTTAGGTGCCTATACGTCGGCCTTGCTCTGCGGTCCGTTGCCCAGCGCATGGGATGCTCGCATCGTCGGCGGTTTTGAGCTCCCGTTCCTGGTCGGCCTTCTGGCGGCGGCTCTTGTCTGCGGCATCGTCGCTTGGCTTATCGGCATTCCCACCCTGCGCCTCAAAGCGGATTATCTCGCCATTGCCACCATTGGGATCGCCGAGATCATCAGGTTGGTACTCAAAAATGAATCTTGGCTCACCAACGGGGTATGGGGATTGCAGCAGATTCCTTCTCCCTTGTACGGTCCAATCCACAGCGGCGCTGCGGGGCTTCTGAAGGGGCACCCCAATTGGCCGTCATGGGTTCACGACCTCGTCTCAAAGGCGTATAACTGGTTCTATCTTCTACTCGTTCTGTTCGTTCTGTTCTCTCTTTATCTCATTCTCGAACGCCTCGTGCGCTCCCCCTGGGGACGCGTACTAAAGGCCATCCGAGAGGACGAGTCTGTAGCAGCCATGTCAGGGAAGAACACGTTTTCCTTTCGATTGCAGTCCCTCGTTCTTGGGGCGATGGTCATGGGAATCGGCGGGAGTCTCTATGCCCACTACGCCAGGTTTATCAGCCCCTCCTCGTTCGAACCCCTCTACGGCACCTTCTTGATCTGGGTGATGTT
Source organism: uncultured Thermotogae bacterium (assembly GCA_964355545.1). Taxonomy (GTDB): domain Bacteria; phylum Bipolaricaulota; class Bipolaricaulia; order UBA7950; family UBA9294; genus JAPLGE01. The sequence continues at coordinate 22,630 of CAYHEK010000020.1, forward strand.
GGTCCTGGGCGGAAGCGGAAACAACAAAGGCGCCATATTGGGGAGTTTCGTCGTGTGGGGCATCTGGGCAGGGACCGACTTCCTGACCGGCTACTTGCCCTTCTCGGCTACTCAGGCCGCGTCGCTTAGAATCATCATTGTCGCAGTTCTTCTCGAGGTCATCTTGCTCTGCCGCCCTCAAGGGTTGTTGCG
>CAYHEK010000021.1:0-21500 GCA_964355545.1 uncultured Thermotogae bacterium
TCGCCGTCTGGTAGCCGGGGAGAGAGAGGGTCACGGTGTGCGTCCCCGCGGAGAGGGAAACTTGCGTCGGGGTCACCCCCATGGGGAGGCCATCGACCGTGAGGCTAGCCCCTTGGGGCGAGGAGGTCACGACGAGCGCTCCGGTCGCCGGCGCCGTGGGAGTGATCGTGAAGGTGAGGGTGTCCTCGGCCCAATCGCCGGAGGGAACCTGCGCCTGCATCGCTTGTCGCACGGCGGCGCGGAACAAGGCCGGGTTGGTGCCAAGAACGGGGAAGGTCCTCCCCAGGTTCGTCGGGAAGATCGAGAGGGGCGCTGTCGCGGCGAATGCATACAGGGTGTCGCTTCCCGCGGGCTCGCTCACGCGCAACGTGTACCCGGCCCCGGGGAGGGAGTGCGCTCCGGCGGGGACCCGATTGTTTTGCTCAAGGTAGTTCGGGAAGAGGAGAGTCACCTTTCCGCTCGCGTTTGCCTCACAGAGGTAGACGTACGCCTCGCGGTTCGTCGTGTACCCGATCGCGATCGACTCGCCGACCTGGAACGATCCCTTGGGCAAAGAAAGCCGAATGGAGAGGGCCGCACCCGCCTGAGTCACCGTGACCTGTGCGTTATCCATCGACTGCTGGCCGCTTTGCCCGATCACCGTCAGGGTCGCGGTGTAGGTCCCTGGGGCACCGTAGGCGTGAGTGACGGTGGCGCCCTGCCCGCTCTGGCCGTCGCCGAAGGCCCACAGGTAACTCGTGATCGCGCCAGTCGAGCCGGATCCGTTGAAGGTGATCGACTGACCGACCGTCCCGGAATAGGGGCCGCCGGCCTCGGCGACCGGGGCCGCAGGCGCCGGAGCGGATACGACGTCCGTCCCGGTATTGTTCGTCTCGTCCGACTCCACTACCTGGTCGAGATCGTCCGCCCTCGCTGTGAAGGTCTCCGGGCTCTGCGAGAGCGCGAGGGCGAGGGCGAGCGTCGTCGACGCCCCGGGGCCGAGCGAGGCGACGGTCCCCTGCGTCGAGGCGGAGGTCCCGCTCACGAGGACGCGAAACGCTCCGGCGGGGGCCGCCCCCTGATTGCGGACGGTGACCGCGAAGTTCACTGCCTGGCCGATCGCGGGGTTCGCCGGGGAGTGGGTGATCCCTGCGATCACGAGGTCCGCCTTGGCCGCCTCGCCGACCCCGATGGAGCGAGTCGTCGTGTCCGTCAGGCCATCGTTGTCGGTGACCGCCAGGCGGACGGGGTACGTCCCCGTGAAGGCGTAAGCGTGCGTCACGGCGGCGCCGCTCGCGGTCCCGCCGTCCCCGAAGTCCCAGGCGTAGGAGACGATCGCGCCGTCGGGGTCCATCGAGCCTGAGGCATCGAACGCAACCGTAGCTCCAGCGACCGGCGATCCCGGCGAGTACACAAACGACGCCGTGGGAGGCTGGTTCGCTGGTGTCGGTGGGGTCACGACCACGGACCGCGTGGTGGTCCCGGTCGCTCCGTCGTCGTCCGTCACGACGAGGCGGACCGTGTACGTCCCGGCCGTGGCATAGGCGTGGCTCGTCGTCTTCCCAGAGGCGCTTGCGCCGTCCCCGAAGTCCCAGGCGTAGGAGACGATCGCCCCGTCAGGGTCCATCGAGCCTGAGGCGTCGAACGCGACCGCGGCTCCGAGGATCGGCGATCCCGGCGAGTACGCAAACGACGCGGTAGGAGGCTGGTTCGGCGGTGCCGGTGGGACGAGGACGAGTCGGCCGCGGCCATAGAGATTGGGACTGCCCATCGCGACCGTCTGCGAGAGGAGGCGCGCCCGGAGGGAAGACTCGCTCAGGGTCGGCTCCTGCGCGAGGAGGAGCGCGGCGGCGCCGGCCGCGTGCGGGGCGGCCCCTGAGGTCCCGGCGAAGGTCGTGTAGGGACTCGTGCCCGTGCTGACGTTGTCCGGGGCGCACAGGTCCGGCTTGGGGCGACCGTCGTGCGTGGGGCCCTGTGAACTGTAGGGCTCCTGCGGTCCGCTCGCGTAGTGGGCGTAATCGATCGCCCCCACCGCCACCACCTCGGTCACGTCCGCAGGAGCGAGGATCGAGCTTGCGGCCACGGCCGGCGAGAGGCCCTGGTAGAGGTTGTAGACCGAGATCTTCTTCGATCCGCTCCCCTTGATCCGCACCGTGTAGGTCCCCGTCGACGTCGCGGTGACGAAGACTGCCTCGGTCGGCTCTTCCATCCCGGTCTGGTTCTTGGTCGAAGAGGCAACGAGGTTCGAAGATAGGTCGTAGAGGTACAGGTCGTAATCGCTCGACGCCCGCGGCCAGTCGTTCCAGGTCATGTACAGGACGACCTGCGAACCGGCCGTGGCGGAGAAGGTGAGGGACTGATCGTTCCACTGATCGGAGTTGGCGTCCGTGAAGGTCCCCTCCCAGTGACTCTGTGCCTCGTTCCCGGCCGCATTCACCCACAGGCTCCCGCCCGCGATCGCCCGGCGGGCGATGTCGGCGATCGTGCCGGTCCCGTCGTAGAAATTCGTGTTGTACCAGCCGAGGGAGTGGTTGATGACGTCGATGCCGTTATTGAGGCAGTACGTGATTGCCTGATCGAGCTCGACCTCGTCAGCGATTTTGACGAGGAAGAGCTGCGCGTCGGGCGCGATCTCATGCACGATCTCGGCGACCGCCGTCCCGTGGGTGATCCCGGTTGTCAAGCCCGTGCCGGTGAGATCGTTCTGCTGCACGGAGTAGGGGAGGTCACCGCGCGCCTGCGCCTGAGAGAGGCCGGAGAACCCGAGGTCGATCACCGCGATCTTGACCCCACTCCCGGTGATCCCCGCGGCGTGGAACGCGTCCGCCCCGATCGCCGCGATCCCCTGGCCAGTCACCCCGAGGGGGTAGGGAACGTAGGGCGGCCGAATGAAGACGATCCCGCCCACCTGCGCCACGATCGTGGCGAGCTGGGAGAGGGAAACGCTGACCTTGATCAGGCTTGGGGAGGTCTCGATGGCGCTCTGGCTCACTCCCAAGGCGGAGAGCGCGGCGACGTTCGCCTGGCTCGTCCGTCCGCCTTGGGGCTCCAGGACAACGGTCACGGTGGCCGTCGAAGAGGAGAAGGGGACCCCGTGCACGCTCGCCAGTCCGCTGAGCGCCTGCTGCGCCGCCGGAGGGAGCATGGATAGAACGTTCGCCGCCACGGTCCCCAGCGACGCCTGCACGGCGCCCAGGAGCGCCTCGAGCGACCCGTCGAGCTTGGGATTGTGCTTGGAACGGTCGACCTTGGTCGTGCGGAAGGAGGCGATCGTCGCCTCCGGGCTGGTCGAGGGAGTCGCCTTGGCCGGACCTGCGGCGGCCTTTCCGGCCGCAACCAGGAATGAGACCGCAGTCTGAGGATCCGGCGGCCAGGACAGGACGGCGAGGAACCAACCGGGGGAGAAGGGGATCGTGACGCCGACTGGGTATCCGCCAAGGTAGGCGAGGGAGACCCCCGCGTCGAGGAGGGTCCGCTCGTAGTTCGCGAGGTTCGCGAGGTAGGGAAGGACGCTCTCTCCCCACGCCTGGCTGATCATGGCCAGGTTCATCTTCCCGGATCGGGCCTGAAGGGCGACCTGTTGGGCGAGCTGCGACTGGGGGTAGGGCAAGAGGGAGACCTTGACAGCGGTTTCGCTCTGGAATTGGGTCACGACGGGATCCCAGTTCGCGCGCGTCCCCTGGTCGATCCCCACGGGCCGGGGGGACTGAGCCCAGGCGCCTAGAGACAAAAAGCCAAGAAGAAGGACGAAGAGAACCGTTCGTTGCATGGCACTCACCTCCTTACGGAGCCATCGGCTGAGGCCGGTAGGGAGGCCGGACGTAGCCGATCGAGGGCGACCGCGCGAGGTCGACCAGTTGATGGATGGGAACAAGGAGCTTGGCGAGCCCCTCCGTCTCGCTCACGACGTAGGGACGGAAGGCCTCCGGGATCCCTCCGCCGGGGACCTTCTCCGCCACGGCCTCCGCCCGCAGGCCGACCCGCGTAAGGCCGTGCGCGGCGGCGTAGGAGAACCAGTCGGCCGCCAGGGCGAGGCCGTAGAGTGAGGAGTCAAGGGCGACCCCCTGCGGTGGGGCGGGAAGCTTCGCCGGTTCCTTGGGGAGCCCGGTGAGCTCCATCGCCACATCCTGACCAAGGATCCCCAGGGTCTGGAGAGAAGAAAGGACCCCGAGGAGGGCCTCCCCGGACCCAAGGTCGCGGTGAGGAATGAGAACGAGCGCGTACCCTCCCTCCGCCGGCCGGACCACGTAATCCAGGTCCTCGCCGGCCACCTTGAGGAGGAAGAAGCCGTCGTCGACGTAGAGAAGAGAGCTTGCCCCGAGGAGGAGTTCCTCCGGCTGATCGGTCCTCGCCGTCCCGAGGTACGCCGTCACCTCGTCCCCACTTCGGATGATCGTGGTGAACCCGCTCGACTGAACGGACTGGATGAGCGAAGCAAGCGGCACGTCGACCCGTCCGATCGGAGCGATGTAGTACTGAGCCGCAGAGAGATCCGCCTGCGCCCCGACCGGCCCCACTCCCCAAAGAAGGGCGCTCACGAAAAGGAAGAGAACTCCGCTTGTTTTCGATCGATGCGCCATCAAAGCCTCCTTTACGGATGGGACTCACTAAAGATACACCAAGGGGGAGGGGAAGTTTCGGCCGGCTCCTCACCGCGCGGAGGCGCTCGAACCCGTCCCTTGAGGCCCCAGATACTCCGCGAAGATCCTCGAAAGATCGCGGGGAGCGACGCGCACGAACTGCGCCAAGAGGTCGGAGCCGTGAGCGACTCCGAACGCCTCCTCGCGGTAGTAGCTTGAGAGGGCAGAAAAGAAAAGGGTGTCCCCGAGGACCTGGCGCAGCTCGTGGAAGAAGAGGGCGCCGCCGCTATACACGAACGCGGAGTAGGTCCCCGCGTCCGGAAAGAGATCGACCGGGCTTGCGACGGAGAGCTCGGGATGTTGCGCCCGGGCGGCTCGATACGAGCCCTCCCACCGCGCGATCGCCTGACGGGCCGCCTCCTTCCCGAAGGCCTCCTCCAAGAAGAGGCCGGAGGAGAAGGTGGCGAGCCCCTCATCGAGCCAGGGTTCCTTGACGACGTCGTTTCCGACCGCGGCGTACCACCACTGATGGGCCACCTCGTGGGCGATGATCACATCGAAGAAAGGATCCTCCGGATTGGCACAGTACCCCTCGCCGACGAGGATGAGACCCGGGTATTCCACTCCCGCGGCGCGCTCGAGCGGGACCTCGACCAAATCGAGCTCGTCGTAGGCGCAGGGTCCAAAGGATTCCGCATAGATGGAGAGGGCGGCGCGCGCCCGTGCCAGAGCGGTCTCCTGCGCCAAAGCGTGCTCGGGGAAGAAGGCGGCGCGCAGGGTGACCCCATCCACGTCCTCCACGACCTCCCGATAGTCTCTACCGATCACCATCATGAAGTCGCGCATCCCCTCTCCGCTGAAGCTCGCAGAGCACTCCCCGTCGCTCATCTCCCAGGTGGTGAGCCTCCCCGAGGCAAGGATGGAAGAGTCGCACGGAGCGAACACCCTCACGGCGTAGGAGCCGGCTGCGCTCGACACCGGATCGCCGACCTCTCCCACTGGATCGATCTCCCAGCCCCCTTCGTCGTAGAGCGCGAGGATCGGATAGAAAGAGGCGAGGGTCATCGCACGCTCCGAGGAGGCGAAGATCCCGTAGCCGACCTGCGATGCTCCCGTGAATTCCTCGCCCCACGCCGCTGGGCGACCGCTGAACGTGAGCGCGAGACGGACCACTTGATCCTCCTCAACCAAAGACGGGAGGAAGACCCCGAGGACCGTGCCGTCGGCGAGAATCTCCGTCTCGGCCAACACCCCGTCGCCGAGGACCTCTTCCACGCGCAGGGTGCCGTTCCCATAGAGCGACGGAGCGTTCGGGTAGAGTCGAAGAAAGACCTCCTCGAGGCGCGTCCCCGTCGTATTCACGAATTCAATCTCCTCGACACCGGTGAACGATGTCCACGCAGAATCGATGGTGAGCGCGATGTCGTATTGCGGGGCCTCCGCTCCGAGGAAGGCGAGCCGATCGGCTCGAGCCGCCAAAGAACTTCCAAGGAGCACGAGCAAAAGACAAACGATGGCTCGATCTTCTTTCATCGCTCTAACCTCCAGTCGAGGGAGGACTCCCCGCCATCCGGACGAGCTCCGAGTGGCACGTTCAGCCCTCCCTTCCCCCGTCTCACCGGCCGCAGCCACACCCCCTCCCCGAAGAACCTGGGAAAGGCACGAAGGTAAGATCCGCGACAATAAACGCCGCGGTCGCGGTCGTGCTTGCCCCGCGCGCGTCGATCACCGTGAGGGAGACTAGGTAGGTTCCCGCTTTCTTGAAGATGTGGCGGACCGTGGGCGCGGAGGAGACCCTGCCGTCCCCCAGGTCCCAACTGTAGCGCACGATCTCTCCGTCCAGATCGTAGGAGTCCACCGCCATGAACGCGACGCCTTCACCGACCTTCCCGCTCAGCGGGCTCAAACGGATCTTCGCTACCGGCGGGAGATTCTCCGGCAGCCGAACCTCTTCGTGGAGACCAAGGTAAGCCTTCTCAAACCACAGTTCCCCTGCCGAGTCGGTGTACAGGGGGACGAGCCCAAGGCTCTCTTGCGCCCGCCCCGGGGGCGGTGAGGCCTCCACGGGGATCCAGGCGGTCCGTCCTGCAAGAGGAATTCCCACAAGAATAAAGGCGTGGGTCCCCTCCGGCCATCCGCCCGCTGCGACCAACCTTGTCTCGTAGCCAAGCCGCGCGAGAGTTCCCGCCGTGTAGGCCGCGAAGTCGCGGCTCCCCCACTCGCTCAGGGTGCGATAGGAACCGAGATCGCCGCCCCTGATGTCCCTTCTCAGGGAGGAGAGCGCGGCAAGGAGAGTCTCCAGCTCCGCGGCGGAGTAGGCGGTCGCGTTCGGCGGAAGGATCGAAGGAGAGGTCCCCCAGACCGGAACAAAAGTGATAAAGGCCAAAAAAACGGCGAGAAAGACCCTTCTCACCCTGTGTACCACCTCCACGGAAACTCGCTCGAGTATAGCGGATGAGAAGGAGCCGGGGAAGATCTGCCTTCCTCGCACACCGATCCGGCTCGTTGCGCTCCGCTTTCTTGCAGCGCTCTCCGGGAGGACTTGACAAACCGGCATTCATACCTTATCATGGGAGATGAAGTATGGAGAAAACGGCTAGGATCGGACAAGAACGTCTAAGGAGGAATCGATGCATCACCGGATCTCTAGTGCGCTCATCGCTCTTGTAGGGCTCGTCCTCTCCTTCACAGGGGTCGGAGGAACCTCGCCGGTCGTGGTGATCAACGAGGTCGGGTGGGCCGGGACTGCGGCGGCAAGTCCAAACGACGAATGGATCGAGCTCTTCAATCGTTCCCAAGGGACAGTTGACCTCACCGGTTGGACGCTCGTCTTCGGCGACGTGGTGATTCACTTGGGGAGCGTGGAGGGAGCGACGACCGAGGTGAGAAGCTCTGTCATCGAGCCAGGTGGGTACTTCCTCCTCGAACGGAGCGACGACAGCACGGTCTCCGACATCCAAGCCGACCTCATCTACACGGGGAGCCTATCCAACAGTGGTGTCGTGATGCGACTCCTGGATGCAAGTGGGGCCGAAGTGGACACGGCGAACGCCGGCATAGAGGGCTGGGCCGCGGGAAGCGCGACGGGGACTCCGCCCTACGCCTCCATGGAGCGGGTCGACCCAGCCGCACCCGATACCCCCTCGAACTGGCGGACGAACAGCGACCTCTTCCGAAGCGGCCACGACGCGCAAGGAAACGCGCTAAACGGGACTCCGCGCGCGAAGAACTCGGCGACGACCGCGCTAGAAACGGTCCCCGCGGTGCAGCTCCTCGCCCCCGCGGCCGAAGGGACGACCGTGAGCGACCTCTTCATCATCACCTGGATCGCGACCGACCCAGACGGCCTCTCGGATCTACTGCGGATCGACCTTCATCTCTCGCGCGACGGCGGGGCCACCTGGGAGCCCCTCGCGGGAAACCTGACGAACAGCGGGTCCTACGCCTGGGAGACCAAAGGAGTTCAAAACGGCGAGAACTACCGTCTCAAAGTGATCGCCACGGATCAAGTCGCCCTCGCCGGAGAGGCGACGAGCCCTCTCTTCTCCGTGGTCAACCCACGCTAGGAGCGGGACGGATCCCGCACAGCTCCTCGATCTCGGCGAGGTGAGCGAGGACCTCCTCCTTTCCCGCTCGGACCGCCGCGGAGACGTGCTCGAAGCCGAACATGTTGATCCAGTTGACGTCCGGATGAAGAAGGAGAAGGCGGCCGCCCACCCGTTCCCGCACCTGTTCGAGCTGCAGCGCACTCAGGTGCTCGGAGGTGATCCGCTGAGACTGCAAGAGGGCCTCGAGGCTCGTGTCGACTCGGCGGGTGAGCGACGCGCCGGCATCGACCGCGATCACGACCTCGGCGCCCATGTCGATCGCCACGTCGGCCGGGACCTTGTCGACCAGCCCCCCGTCAACAAGGAAGTGGCCGTGGTGGCGGACGGGGTAGAAGACACCGGGGACCGCCGCGCTCGCCGTGATCGCCGGGTAGATCTTCCCTTCGTTCAGGATGATCCGCTCTCCGCTTTCCAGGTCGGCGGCGACGACGGCGAGCGGGATCGCCGTCTCGGCAAAGCTCCTCTTCGCTGTCAGAAGTGAGAAGAACTCGTACATGCGCGCGAGCTTCTCTGGCGCGGTCGTCATCTCCCGCCAGCTCGTGCCGCGCATGTACTCGACCATCCCGCGCCCGATCGCCCGCTGGATCTCCCGGATCGTGCTCCCCGAGAGGTGGAAGAGCTCGTTGAGGTCGAGGGCGGCGAGGAGACGTGCCAGCTTCTTGAGGTCCATCCCCAGGGCCTTGGCCGCTCCGATCGCGGCCCCCATGCTCGTCCCCGCGATGACGTCGACCGGGATCCTGTTCTCCTCGAAAGCGGTGAGGACCCCGAGGTGAGCGAACCCGCGCGCCCCCCCTCCGCCGAGCGCCACTCCGACCTTCGCGCGTCCCTCCAAAAGGATCCCCCTCCGCACGGATCTTAGTCGAGCGGAGGGGGAAAGAACAACCTTTACTCGGACTAGTAGGGCATCGGCGGCGGCGGCGTCTCCTCCTTCTCCTTGATCTCGGCGACCAGGGCCCCGGTCAGGAGGAGCATCCCGGCGATCGAAACCGCGTTTTGCAGGCCTGCGCGCGTCACCTTGGTCGGGTCGATGATCCCTGCCTCGAACATGTCGCGGTACTCCTCCGCAACGACGTCGAACCCAACCCCCACCTTCTCCTGCTTGACGTGCTCCACGACGACCGCCCCCTCGAACCCCGCGTTGTCCGCGAGCTGGCGGAGGGGGGCCCCGAGGGCCTTGCGGAGGATCTTGATTCCGACCGCCTCGTCGCCTTCGAGCTTCAGGTCGTCGAGCTTCTTCGCCGCGGTGAGGAGGGCCACGCCGCCGCCGGGAAGGATCCCCTCGTCGACGGCCGCCTTGGTCGCCTCGAGCGCGTCTTCCATGCGGTGTTTCTTCTCCGAAAGCTCGGTCTCCGTGGCCGCGCCGACCTTGATCACCGCCACGCCGCCGGCGAGCTTCGCCTTGCGCTCCTCGAGCTTCTCCTTGTCGTAGTCAGAGTCGGTCGTCTTGATCTGCTCCTCGATCTGCTCGATCCGTCCCTTGATCGCGTCCGCTGACCCCTTCCCGCCGATGATCGTCGTGTTCTCGTGGTCGACCTTCACCCGCTCCGCCCGGCCGAGCATGCTGAGCGTCGTGTCCTTGATCTGCATCCCCGCGTCCTCGGCGATGACCGTGGCCCCGGTCAGGACGGCGACGTCCTCGAGCATCGCCTTTCGGCGATCGCCGAAGCCAGGCGCCTTCACGGCGCAGCTCGCCAGGGTCCCCTTCAGCTTGTTCAGGACGAGCGTAGTCAGGGCCTCGCCGGTGACGTCCTTCGCGATCGCGAGGAGCGGCTTACCCGTCTGGGCCACCTTCTCCAGGAGCGGGATGAGGTCGATCGCGTTCTTTAAGTCCTGATCGGTGATGAGGATGTAGGGGTTCTCGAGAACGACCTCCATCTTCTTGGGGTCGGTCACGAAGTAGGGGGAGACGTACTCGCGGTCGAACTGCATCCCCTCCACGACCTCGTAGTGGGTCTCGATCGTGTCCGAGTCCTCGACGGTGATCACCCCGTCCTCGCCGACCGCTTCCATGGCGTCGGCGATGATCTTCCCGATCGACTCGTCGTGGGCGGAGTTCGTCGCCACCTGCTCGGTCTCCGCCTTGGTCTTGAGGGCGCGGCTCTGCTTTTTCAACGATTCGACGACCTTCGCCGTCCCCTTCTCGATCCCTCGCTTGAGCTGAATCGGGTTTGAGCCGGCGGCGACCATCTTGAAGCCCTCGTCGATCAGCGCGTGCGCCAGGATCGTGGCCGTCGTCGTCCCGTCGCCGGCGATGTCGTTGGTCTTGGAGGCGACCTCCTTCACGAGCTGCGCGCCCATATTCTCGAACTCGTCCCTGTACTCCTGCTCTTGAGCGATCGTCACCCCGTCGTCGCTGATGTCCGGGGTCCCGAATTTCTTGCTGATGATGACGTTCCGGCCGCGGGGACCGAGCGTGATGCGCACGGCGTCCGTCAGCTTGTCGATCCCCGCCTTCATCCGCCGCCGCGCTTCCTCGCCGAAGATCACTTCTTTTGCCATTTGCTATCTCCCTTCCTTCCTATTCGATGACCGCTAGCACGTCGGTCGACTTGACCAGGAACAGCTTCTCTGCGCCAAGCTCGACCTTCATCATGGCGAACTCGGAGTCAGGGACCAAGATCACGTCTCCCTTCTTGACCTCGATGCGCTCATTCGAGCCGACGGCCACGACCTTGGCGCGGACGACCCTGTCGCCCTTGGCGGTCTCCGGGATCACAATCCCGCCGGCGGTCTTCCGCTCTTCCTCCTCGATCTTCTTCGCCAGGATCCTATTCCCCAACGGCTTGATCTTCATCTGGCGGTCTCCTCCTTTAGATTGATATTAGCACTCTCGCCTTTCGGTTGCTAACGTATTGTATCCGCCGATTCAGAGAACGTCAAGGGAGGGCGCAGGGTTGTCCATCCCTGATGTGATCGGTATCTTCTCCTTGTGCCGTCGGGTAAGGTGCACCTTCGGATCGAGATAGGACTCCTCGCGGCCGGCGCAGCCGCCTCCGCCCCCCTGTGGTGCGCCGGGGCACTCCCCTGGCCGGAGGCCGTTGCCTTCATCGGCTCCTATCTCTTCTCGAGCCTCTTCTTGAGCCCGGACCTCGACCTCTACTCAAGCCGCCCATCGCGGCGCTGGGGGATCGCCCGCGTCCTCTGGCTCCCTTACAGTGGCCTCTTCCGCCACCGTCGCCTCTCGCACCACGTCCTCGTCGGCCCCCTGACGCGGATCCTCTACCTCGGCGCGGTCGCCCTCCTCGCCGTCCTCGCGACCGGTCTCCTCACCAAGGAACCCCTTCGCCTCTCCGCGCCGACTCTCCCGCTCCTCGTCGCCGTCCTCTCTGGCCTCTACCTCCCCAATCAGATCCACACCCTCGTCGATCGACTCTCCTCCCTCTGGGGCCGCAGGGCGCGGCGATGAACGCGGGCCGCGGACAGGCCGCGGCCGAACAGGCCCTTTCTCTCCCGAACGCAAACCGTGTTTGCAGCGGCCGGGCAAAAAGGGAGAATATGAGAAAGACGTGAGGGGAGTGGTCGCCACATGAGCCTAGCGGTCAGCGAGATGCGGAGGGGAATGCTCATCCTCTATGACGGCGAGATGTACGAGATCATCGAGTACGAGCATTCCAAGCGCGGGCGGGGAGGGCCGATCGCGCGCACGAAGCTCCGCCACGTCAAGACGGGACGGGCGATCTCGACGACCTTCAAGGGCGCAGAGAACACGGAATCGGTCTTCCTGGACTCGCGGCCGCTCCAGTACCTGTACAGGGATGGGAAGACCTACGTCTTCATGGACAGCGAGCGCTTCGACCAGCTCACCGTCTCCCCCGAGCTGCTCGGGCCGCAGGGCGCCTTCATCGTAGAAGGGATCACCGCACAGGGTTACTTCCGCGAGGACGACCTAGTCAAAGTGGAGCTTCCCAACTTCGTCCTCGTCAAGGTCGCGCGCGCGGAGCCGGGGGTCAAGGGCGACACCGTCTCGAACGTCGAGAAGCCGGCGACTCTGGAGAGCGGCGCCGTGATCCAAGTCCCGCTCTTCGTCAAGGAGGGGGACACCCTCAAGGTCGACACCCGCACCGGAAAGTACGTAGAGCGGGTGTGAGGAGAGACGATGGCGGAGAGGAAGGTCGAGATCTTAAACGAAGACGGTCGCATCACGATCTGGGACGACGTGATCACGGCGATCGCTCGCTTCGCCACGGAGAAGGTCCCCGGAGCCACCCGCCCCCTTCGCAGCGGAGGCGCCGGGATCATGGGCCTCTTCGGGGGGGAGGACCTTTCTCCCAACATTAAGACCGAGCTCGGAGAGAACGGGGTCCGCGTCGAACTCCGCATCGTCGTCGAGTACGGCTACCCGCTCCACGAGGTCGCCCAGGGGGTGCAGGCGCACGTGCAGGCGGACGTCGAGGAGATGACCGGGATTGCGGTGACCGGGGTGGACGTGTACGTGAAGAAGGTCGTCCCCCCGCAGGTTGCGAGGCGAACCGAGAACGACTGAGGAGAGACCGATGGCAGAACGGGAGAGGGGCCGGGTCGGGATCTCGCGGGATGTCGTCACCGCAATCGCGGGGATCGCCGTCTCCGAGGTGGACGGGATCGCCAACCTCCGGCCGGGCGACAAGGCCCTCCGCCGCGGCGACGGGATCAAGCGCTACGTCGACACAGAGGTCGAGGGGGAGAGCGTCAAGGTGACCGTGCGGATCACGGTCGTTTATGGGAATGCGATCCCAAACGTGGCGAAAGAGGTGCAGAGGCGCGTGAAGGCAGAGATCGAGCAGATGACCGGACTGCGCGTGAGCGGGGTGGACGTGGACGTCCAGCGCCTGGTGAAGGCGGAGGAGCCCCGCGAAGAAAAAGAGGAGGAAGGATGAGACGGGTGGTTCTTCCCTTGTACGCCGTGGCCGCGCTCCTCGTGGCTGCTGTGGGCGTCCTGTGTATCCTCCAGGGCTTCGCGGTCTTCTCCTGGACGGAGCTTTCGGACTTCCTCTCCTCGTCGGAGGGAGTAGTCGTCCTGTTCGCCTTGGGGAGCCTTCTCCTCATCATCTCGCTTCACTTCGTCGTCTTCGCCTTCCGCAGCCGCACCGCCTCCCTGCGCTTCTCTCAAGAGGGAGAGTGGGGGCGGATCGAGCTCTCCCCTCGCGCCCTGCGCGAGTTTATCACGAGCATCCTGCGCGATGAGGTTGGGATCGACCGCTTCCAGGTCCACCTGCGCCGCATGCAAGGCGGGATCGGCATCGTCGTCGAGACCGCCCTCTCCCCGCAGGAGAGGGTCGGAGAGATCGGCCGGCGGATCCAGGGGACCCTCGCCCGCCGCGTCGTGGAGCGGACGGGAGTCGAGGTGAAGGAGGTCGCCGTCCTCGTGAAGGGAATCCGGCTGGAGGGGCGCCACAGGCTGAAAGAGGAGGAATCCGATGCGTATTATCAGCCCTAGGCTCCTTGGGGTCCTCGCCGGCCTCCTTGCTGGCCTCCTCCTTGTCCTCGCCAAGTGGAAGGTGACCCTGATCCTTCTTGGCTTCGGCGTCGCCGGATACCTCGTGGGAACCTATCTTGAGTCGCGGGAGGACGTGCACGAACGCGTGCGGGAGCTCTTGGGACGTCTCTTCCGCTCCTGATGCATCGAAGAGAGGCGCGCGAGTTCCTGCTTTGTGCCCTCTATCAGAGGGAGTTCGTCGAGACGCCGCTTGCGGAGACGCTCGAGGAGGTCGACCCGGGCGATCAGCGCCCCTACATCGAACAGGCCTTCGTTGGTATCATGGCCCACCGGGAGGAGATCGACGCTCTGATCGGGGAGCGCACCGTAGGCTGGCGGTTCGAGCGGCTGGCGCTCGTTGATCGGAACGTCCTTCGCCTGGGGGCGTACGAGCTTCTCTTCTCCCCCGACGTCCCGCCCGAGGTCGCGATCGACGAGGCCGTCGAGCTGGCGAAGAAGTACGGGACGGAGAACGCCCGCGCCTTCGTGAATGGGATCCTCGATCGGATCTGGAAGGAGAAGCGCCAAGGTGAGGATACTGGACGGAAAGAGAATAGCCGCCCGGAGGCAGAAGAGCCTCGCCGAGAGGGTGACCTCCCTGAAGGAGCGGGGGATCCTTCCCAAGCTCGCTGTGATCCTCGCGGCGGAGGCCCCCGCGACCCTCGCCTACCTCCGCGCCAAGGAGAGGCTCGGCCGCGAGGTCGGGATCGCGGTGGAGAGAAGGATCCTCCACAGCGCGGAGACGGAGGCCATCCAAGAGGAGATTAGGGAGCTCGGAGAGGACCCAAGCGTCTCGGGGATCGTGATCGAGACCCCTCTTCCGCCGGAGATCGACGGCCAGGGAGTGCGCGACGCCATGCCGCTCGAGAAGGACGTCGACGGCGCAGGGACCGCCTCCCTCGGCCGCCTTCTCGCGGGGGAGCCCCTCTTCGTCCCGGCCACGGCGGCCGCAGCGGTCGCCCTCCTTGAGGAGGAGGGAATCGAGGTCGCCGGGAGGCGCGCGACGGTCGTGGGGCGGAGCCTCGTTGTCGGCCGGCCGCTCGGCCTCCTCCTCCTGGCAAAGGATGCGACCGTCACCCTCTGCCACTCGAAGACGAGCGACCTCGCAGCGGCGACGCGAGAGGCCGACCTCGTCTTTGTCGCCGTCGGTCGGCCGCGATTCCTCACCGCAGGGATGGTCCGTCCCGGGGCGGTCGTCGTCGACGTGGGGACGAACGTGGTCGGCGGCCGGATCGTGGGCGACGTCGACTTCGATGGGGTCTCGCCGCTCGCGGAGGCGATCAGTCCCGTCCCCGGGGGGGTCGGGCCCCTCACGACGACGATCCTCCTCGAGCACGTGGTTGAGGCGGCAGAGAGGTGCACTCGATGAAGGCCCTCGTCGTCTTCGGGACGCGGCCGGAGGCGATCAAGCTCGCGCCGGTCCTCTTGGAGCTCGCACGGAGCGAGCGGGTCGAGCCGGTCGTCTGTGTGAGCGGCCAGCACCGCGAGCTCCTCGATCAGGTCCTCGCCGTCTTCTCCATCACCCCCGACTACGACCTCGACGTGATGATCCCCGACCAGAGTCCGTTTCACATCACCCGCGCGATCCTGGAGCGGATCGAGCCGGTCCTCGCTGCGGAGCGGCCCGACTTCGTCCTCGTCCAGGGCGACGCGCACACGGCGTTCGTGGGGGCCCTCGCCGCCTACTACGAGAGGGTTCCGGTCGCGCACGTGGAGGCTGGGCTCCGCACCTCTGACCTGTACGCTCCCTTCCCCGAGGAGATGAACCGCCGCCTGATCGATCGGATCGCCGCCCTCCACTTCGCCCCCACGGAGCGCGCGAAGGCGAACCTCCTCGCCGAGGGGATCCGGGAAGAGACCGTCTTCGTCACCGGAAACACGGAGATCGACGCGCTCTACTTCGTGCGCGATCGCCCCCCCACGACGCGCTTCTCGTTCCCCGGTCGGCTCGTCCTCGTCACCGCGCACCGCCGGGAGAGCTTCGGCGGCGGGATTGCACGGATCTGCCGCGCCCTGCGCAAGCTCGCACAAGAGAACAAAGACGTCACAATCGTCTACGCCGTCCACCCCAACCCCCACGTGCGCAGAGTCGTCGCTAGCGAGCTTTCCGGCGCGGAGCGGGTCGCCCTCCTCGACCCACCGGACTACCCCTCCTTCGTCCACCTCATGGCGACCTCGACCCTGATCCTCACCGACTCCGGCGGGGTTCAGGAGGCCGCAGCCGCCCTGCACGTCCCTCTTCTCGTCCTGCGGGACGAGACCGAGAGGGTCGAGGGGCTCTTGACCGGCGCGGCGCGCCTCGTGGGGACGGACCCAGAGCGGATCGTCTCCGAGGCAGAGCGCCTCCTTCAGGACCCGCAGGCGTACGCGGAGATGGCGGCCGCGGAGAACCCCTACGGGGACGGGAGAGCCGCGGCGCGGATCCGCGAGGTCCTCGAGGAGCGGTGCGCATGAGGAAGGGCTACGCCGACCTCCACCTCCACACCACTGCCTCGGACGGGACCCAAGAGATCGCCGACCTCCTCCGCCGCGCGGCCGCCTGGGGCCTATCGACGATCGCCGTCACCGACCACGATACGATCTCCCAAAAGCTCACGGGCCGCGTTGCGCAAATGAACGGCATCGAGGTGGTGACCGGGGTGGAGATCAAGGTTGACTTCGATGGTGTACGCGGAGAGCTCCTCGGCTACTTCATCGACCCCAAGGCTCCCCTCCTGCGGGAACTCTTCTCATTCATGCAGCGGGCGCGCAGGGAGCGGATGGCGCGCATGGTGGAGCGGTGCCGCGACGAGCTGCGGATCGACCTCTCGATCGCCGAGGTGAGCGCCCGCGCGGCGGGGAGCCTCGGCCGGCCGCACCTCGCGCAGTTCCTCGTGGAGAAGGGGATCGCCCGTTCGCCGGCCGAGGCGTTCGATCGACTCCTCGCCAAGGGACGGCCGTGCTACGTGCCCCTGGAGAAGTCCGGATTCCGGGATGCCGCCGCCGCCGTGCACTCAGCCGGGGGGGCGACCGCGATCGCCCACCCGTGCCTCATGGAGATCGCCGACTGGAGGGGGTTCCTCGCGCGGGTCCACGCCGAGGGGGTCGACGGGGTCGAGGCCTTCTACCCGTACACGCTCGGCCGCGGAGCGCTCCACATCGCCCCCGCGGCCCTCACCGCCCTCGCGAGGAAGGAGGGGCTCCTCCTCACCGGCGGCTCGGACGACCACGGCCCGGGCTCAGTGAGGGAGGCCTTCGGCGCCGTGCGCGTACCGCCTTTGCACGTCGAGGCGCTGCGCCGCGCCTGCGGCCTCGTCCCATGAAGAATAGGAAGGGAGAGCCGTGATCTTCCTCAACGTCCTCCTCCCGGTCTTCCTCGTGGGAGGAGTCGGCTACGCCCTCGGGCGGCTCACTCGCTTCGAGCCCGAGCCCCTGACGAGGCTCGTCTTCTACGTCCTCGGGCCGGCCCTCATCTTTCAGTCCTTATACACGAACGTCGTCTCGGGCGGTGAGATCTCCCGAACGGTCCTGTTCGTCGTCTTTCTCCACGTGATCCTTCTCGGTGCCGGCCTTCTCGGACCACGGGTCCTCGGCTGGGATAGAGAGAGGCAGGCGGCGACCTCCCTTTCCCTCGCCTTCAACAACGCCGGGACCTACGGCCTACCGGTCCTCCTCTTCGCCTTCGGCGAGCGGGGTTTCGCCCTGGGGATCATCTACATGGTCGCGCACATCGCCCTCCAGACGACCCTCGGGGTAGGGGTCGCCTCCTGGAAGAAGGGAATGTCGATCGTGACCCTTTCCCTAAACGTCCTCAAGGTCCCGTGGTTCTACGCCCTCGGCCTCGCTCTCGTCCTGCGCGCGACCGCGGTCGCGCTCCCGACACCCCTCGCCCGACCGATCGACCTTCTCGCCCAGGCGGCGATCCCGATGCAGCTCGTCCTCCTCGGGATCGAGTTCTCCTGGGTCCGCCTGGAGAAAGTCCTTCGCCAGGCCGCGCCGATCGCGCTCACCAAGCTCATCCTCCCGCCTCTCCTCGCGTGGGGCCTCACCGCTCTACTGGGGATTCACGGCCTCCTCCGCGCAGTCCTCATCGTCGAGGGGAGCACCCCGGCGGCGATCAACTCCCTCCTCCTCGCCCTCCAGTACGACCGCCGCCCCGACCTCGTCGCCGCGGTCGTCCTCCTCACGACCGCGGGGAGCGTCCTCACCATCGGCCTCCTCCTTGTGTTCCTCGCGTGAGCGTTGCCCAGGCCCGAAGTCGAACCTATACTTCCCCCGCATAAGGCACAAGAGAGGAGGCCGCATGGAGTTCGCGAAGCGCGTGCGCGACCTGCGCTTCGAGGGGGCGTACGCCGTCCTCGATCGGGCGCAGAGGATGGAGAAGGAGGGGCGGGAGGTGATCCACCTCGAGATCGGGCAACCCGACTTCGCAACCTTCCAAAACATCGCGACGGCCGGGATCCGCGCGATCGCCGAGGGGAAGACCCGCTACAACCCGCCCGCCGGGATCGGGGCCCTCCGGGAGGCGATCGCCAAGGACGTGGGCGCCCGCCGCGGGATCGTGGTCGACCCCGCGGAAGTCCTCGTCGGACCCGGGGCGAAGCCGTTCCTCTTCTTCCCCACCCTCGCCCTCGTCGAGCCAGGGGACGAGGTCCTCTACCCCGACCCCGGCTTCCCGAGCTACGAGGCGATGACCCGCATCGCAGGTGGGAAGCCTGTCCCCGTGCCGCTGCGCGAGGAGGGTAGCTTCACCCTCGACCTCGACTATCTTGAGGACCTCGCGAGCGACCGGACCCGCCTCATCATCCTGAACTCGCCCGGGAACCCGACCGGCGGGATCATGCCGCGAGAGGACCTCGAGCGGGCGGCCGCTGTCGCGCAAGAGCACGACGCGTGGGTCCTCTCGGATGAGATCTACTCGCGCCTCATCTACAGCGACGCTCCTTACACGAGCATCGCCGGCCTCCCCGGGATGAGGGAGCGGACGATCCTCCTCGACGGCTTCTCCAAGACCTACGCCATGACCGGCTGGCGCCTCGGCTACGCGGTGATGCCGGCTGGGCTCGCGGAGCGGGTCGCCCTCCTCCTCACTCACTCCGTCGGCTGCACCGCCTCCTTCACCCAGTACGCCGGGATCGAGGCCCTGATCGGACCTCAGGACGAGGTGGAGCGGGCGCGCCACGAGTTTGCCCGCCGCCGCGACGCGATCGTCGCCGGATTGCGCAAGATCCCCGGGGTCCGCTGCCAGAGGCCGGAGGGGGCCTTCTACGTCTTTCCGAACGTCAAGGCCTTCGGAAAGACGTCCGCCGAGCTCGCGGAGTACCTCCTCGAGGAGGCCGGGGTCGCCCTCCTGCCGGGGACCGTCTTCGGGAGGCTGGGCGAGGGGTACCTCCGCCTCTCCTACGCGAATTCGCTCGAGAATATCGAGCGCGCCCTGGAACGGATCGCCGTCGCCCTGGGCAGACTCACGAGGGCATAGGAAAAGAAGGGACCGAAGGGCCCTCGGTCAAGGACGATCGGGACCCTTCTCTCGAGGCCGCTCCGACTAGGCTATCCCCGGAAAGGAGGCCGGTCGTGGAGAGAATGCGCTTGAGATCCCTTGTGGTCATCGCTGCCGTTTCCGTCCTCGCCGCCGCGCCCTCCCTCCTCGGCCAGGGGCCGGCGGGAACCTCGGACCCGCGCTTTCGGCTCGAGGAGGAGCGCGCGATCGGCCCCTACACCGTGCAGGTCTTCCTCGTCCCGGAGGAGGCGTGGGAGCACGGCGAGCGCGTCGTCACCTTGAGCCGGCCTGGAATGCCGACGATCGAGGTAGAGTGGGTCTTCCGCGTCGACCCAAAGAGCGGGACCGACATCACCGGGGAGGGGAACCCCGACCTCATCCTCGAGTGCTACTCCGGCGGGGCGCACTGCTGCTTCTCGACGATCGTCTACGACCTCGGCGCCGTCCTCACCGTCATCCCGGTCGGCCGGGAGTCGAACTGCTCGGGCTATTTTGAAGATCTCGATGGAGACGCGATCCTCGAGTTCGTGACCTGCGACGACGCCTTCGCCTACGCCTACTGCCCCTACTGCGCCTCCCCGACGGTGCGGGCGATCCTCCGCTACGAGCCCGGCCGCGGCTACGTCCCGGCCGGCCCGCGCTTTGCCCACCTCTACATCGAGGAGATCGCGCGGGATCGAGCCCTCGCCGAGAAGACGACACCCGGGGAGATGGGGGAGTGGGACCAAACGACGAAGTGCGCCGTCCTCCCCCTCGTCCTGGACTACCTCTACTCCGGAGAGCCTGAGACTGCCTGGCAGGTCCTCGAGCGTTACTACCCCTTCCCGGACGGGGCCGCCTTCCGCGAGGAGATCGAACGGACCGTGAAGAGAAGTCCGCTCTACCGACCGCAGGATTGATCCAAGGCCCTGCCCGGCCGCCCTTGCCTCGGTGCCGCCCCTCCTGCTAGACTCGCCGCAAGGAAGGTGAGTCGGAGGGAAGGAGGGAGACGATGACCGAACCAAAGCGAGACTCAAGGCCTGAGCACGAGGAGAAGGCCGAGGAGAAAGAGGAGGAGAAGGTCGAGGAGAAATGGGGCGCCGAGAAGTGGCGCCGTGACCGGGTGGGGAGCGCGACGTGGGCCGCGATCCTCCTTTGGACCGGCGTCGTCCTCCTTCTTGCGAACCTCGACCTCGTAGGACGCTACCCGTGGTGGGAAACCTGGGCGGTGATCCTCTCCGGAATCGGGGTGATCCTTCTCGTTGAGATCCTCGTGCGGGCCGTCATCCCGGAGCATCGCCGGCCGGTCGGGGGGAACCTCGTCTTAGCCCTCGTCCTCCTCGGGGTCGGCCTCAGCGAGCTTGTCAGCTGGGAGCTCGTCTGGCCCGCGCTCGTGATCGCCGTCGGTCTCGTCTTCCTCGTGCGCGGCGTCCTCCTCCGCCGCTAGGCGCGAAGGCCGCGCGAGGTTCCTACAGCCGGCCAAGGTTGAGGGTCGAAAGCTCGCCAAAGGCGCAGGCAAGCGGCGTCCACCACCGTTCTCGGCCGATGCAGCGGAAGTACGGCCTGCGGTAGGCGCGCACGAGGTCGCCGATCCGGTAGCGGGCGAGGATCGGGGTCGAGACGACGAGGCTCCCTGTCTCCCCGGGCCGCATCTCGTGGAGGAGCTTCACCCTGCCGCGGCACTCCACCTCGAAGAAGAAGAGGTCGTAATTGGGGACCCACGCCCGCCGCTCGTCCATCTGCTGGCCGAACATCCCTTCCGTCGCCCCGTAGATCTCGCGGATCGCGACCGGCCCGTAGAGGGCGCGCAGGGCCGGGGCGTAGCGCGTGTTGATCCCGGGAACGCTCCCCAGGGTCATGACCTGCGTCTTCCAAAGGTCCTTGGGGTAGGCCCCGTGCCGGCGGCGGAGGTAGCGGCCGAAGCGGATCGCGGTCGGCGCGACCCCTCCGACGAGGGTGACGTTCTCGTCCTTGCAGCGCTCGTAGGCAAGCTCGAAGCGGGCCTCCCAGTCGCGAGCCGTCTTCCCGCCGCCGAGGGAGTCGATCTCCTCCTGCGTGGGGAGGGAGCGGATCGGGGTCTTTTTCGAGACGTGCTTCACGTAGATCCCGGAGCTGTAGCCGTACTCAAGCTCCCTCTCCCCGACCCGCACCTTTCCCACGACGGAGGGGAAGTTGAGGTTTAAGTTCACCCCCTGGAAGAGGCCAACGCGGCCGCTCGTCGCGACGTAGTGGAGCATCGCCCGGCTCGCGCTCACCCTCACCGCAAGGTCGGTCGGCGTCATAGGGACGAACTTCGGCTCGTCCTTCGTCGTCCCGCGCGTGATCGCCCAACCGATCGGGTCCTCGTAGAGGAGGAGGCGCGTCTCGCCGGCCATCACCCGCTCGATCTGCGGCTTGTAGTCCGCGTAGGTCGCGACCGG
>CAYHEK010000022.1:0-21101 GCA_964355545.1 uncultured Thermotogae bacterium
GCCTTGGAGGATGGCGCCACTGCGATTTGCCCCTATGCTGCTTCTGTTGATTCACAAGGAGGGGGAATCGACGTGAAGGCTCGTTTCTTCGCTCTTGTAGTCGTTTGCCTCGCCGCGCTCCTCCCGGCGTGCTCACTTTTCCCGCCGGCCGGGGAGAGGGCGACTCTCCTCTTCCGCCAGGGCGAGTCCGCCTGCCGCGCGGAAGAAGATAAAGAATGGGGAGCCCTCGCCGCGGAGGAAAGGGCCCTCCGCTTCACCGGCCAGATCGCCGCGGACACTCCCTGCCAGCACCTCCTCCCCGCGCTTTCCGCCTGTGGCCGGGATCTTCTCGTCACGATCGAAGCCATTCCCCAACCCGGCGCGTGTCCTCTCTGTCTTGGGATCGTCGACTACGAGGGGACGATCCTCGGTCTTGAACCGGGGACCTACCGCGTCAGGATCCATCACGGAGAGAGGACCGTCCTCGACCTTTTGGTGACGCTCGGCGACTGACGAACGATCGGCGCCCGCAACGGACGAATGTCTGCGTGGTGCCGCCCGGTCGTCTCCTGTTGGTGCGCGTCCTCTTCCTATCCTCTCCTTTGGGAGTCGTATGACGCGCAGGGTAACGATGGCAGAGGCAAGATCACCGGTCGCTAGCACCGTGAAGCCTCCGATGAGCGAGGTCGCAACGGCGGGGTTCGTCCCTCCCGGTTACCTCCGCTTCCTCGAGGAGCTCGCCTTCCGGGATTACCTCACCGGCCTCCCGAATCGTCGCGCGCTCGAGTTCGACCTCGAGCAGCGCTTCTCGGCCCTCCGCCGCTACGGCGTCTCCTTCGGCGTCCTCCTTGCCGACCTCGACAACTTCAAGGAAGTCAACGACCGCTACGGTCACCCGGCCGGCGACCGGCTCCTCCAGGCGATTGCCGATTCGCTTCGAAAGTCCATCCGCGGAGCCGATTCCCCTGGGCGGTGGGGAGGCGAGGAGTTCCTCGTCACCGCGCCGTTCACCGACCGAGCGGGGCTCGCCACCCTCGCCGAGCGCGTACGAGCGGAGATCGCAACGACCTTTGTGCCGATGGGGCACGCCCGCCTGCGCGTCACCGCCTCGATCGGAACGACCGTGTGCGAGGCAAGCGACACCCCTTCCACGCTCATCAAACGGGCCGATCGGCTCCTCTACCAAAGCAAGACGCTCGGGAAGGACCGCGTCACCTGCAGCTAAGGTGGACTCTTAACGAGGGCCAAAGAAACTGGGCGAAGCAGGGCTTGAACCTGCGACCTTTCGGATGTGACCCGAACGCTCTCCCAACTGAGCTATTCGCCCGTTTGTGCCCTTCGATTCTAGCGACGATCTCGCGTGGAATCAAGCATCGAAGTCGGCGTTCTCGAGCATCCCGGCGAGGCTCTCGCCCTCCCGCTTGCGGGTGATCTCCACGAGGCCGAGCGCGGTGATGTCGATGAAGTCGGCCGAGACGCGATCGTTCTTCAGCTCCTCCTTCACCTTCTCCGTCACCTTCGTGACGTAGTCAGGGTTCTCCATGTCCACGAAGTCGACGATGATGATCCCGCTGATCTGGCGCAGGCGGAGCTGCCGCGCGATCTCTGCGGCCGCCTCCAGGTTCGTGTTCAGGATCGCCGCCTGCTGGTTCTTGTGCCGCACGTCGGACCCCGTGTTGATGTCGATCGCGGTCAGGGCCTCGGTCTCGTCGATCACGAGGAACCCTCCGCCGGCGAGGTTGACCCGGCGAGATTGGGTCTCCTGAATCTGTTCCTCGATCCGATAGTGCTCAAAGAGCGGGGTCTTCTCCCGGTGCAGGCGGACGCGGCTCTCGTACTCACTCATGTGCATGTACTCGAGGAAGGAGAGAATCTTCTCGTAGAAGAACTGCGAGTCGACGATCACCTCGTCGACGTCGGGGAGGAGACGGTCGCGCACGACCGTCTGCACGAGGCCCATCGCCTTGTACAGGAGTTGTGGGGCGGAGGCGCCGCGGGCCGCCGCCTCCACCCCGGCCCACGTCTCTTGAAGGAAGCGCAAGTCGCGCTCCAGGTCCTCGTCGCTCGCCCATTGGGTTGCGGTGCGGCCGATCAGCCCCTCGCCCTCCTTCTTTAGCTCGCGCGCGATCCGCCGCAGCCGGCGCTGCGTCCGGACGCTCTCGACCCGGCGGGAGACGCCGAGTCGGTCCTCGGTGGGAAGGTATACCCAGAATCGGCCGGGGATGCTGATCTTCGTCGTCCCTTGCGGGTTCTTGGAGCCGATCCCCGCCCGTCTCACCTGCAGGACGAGCGCATCCCCCGGCCGGAGGAGCTTGTTAATCGGCGCGGCCCCCTGCCATGGCTTGAAGCCGCGGCTGAGGAGCATGCCGTCGTTGATCTCGTTCTGCGAGAGGAAAAGGCTCTGCTTCTCTCCCACGTCGACGAACGCCGAGCCCATCCCAGGAAGCACGTCCTCCACCCGCCCTTTGTAGATGTTCCCTACGATCTTCTCCTGCGACGGGTGCCCGTAGTAGATCTCCATCAGCCGGTCGTTCTCCAGGATCGCCACGCGCGTGCGTCGGACCTCTTTCTCGGCGGAGTCGACCGAAATCAGAATCCGTTCTCCCTTGATCTTGTCACCTTCTTTTCCGTATCGAGTAAAGCAAGAATCTCAGAGAATCGCCTTCCATCTCGGGGGTCTTTTATGCCCTCTGCAATCTCAACGAGGGGGATGAGGACGAACCGCCTCTCCCTCATGCGCGGGTGGGGGATCTCGAGGTCCTCCTCGCGGATGACCCGCCCCTTGTAGAGGAGGATATCGATGTCGAGCGGCCGCGGCCCGAAGCGCACCGTCCTCCCCCTGCCACTCTCCTTCTCGATCCGCTTGCACAGGAGGAGAAGTTCCCTCGGCGCAAGGTCGGTCTCCGCCGCCACGATCGCATTCAGGAACCACGGCTGGTCACCCTTCCCGACCGGCTCGGTCTCGTAGAGGGACGAACGTCGCCGGATCCTCACCCCGCCGCGTTCGAGCGCGCTGAGCCCCGCCGCGATGTTGCGCCGTCGGTTCCCCAGGTTCGCCCCCAGGCCGAGGAAGACCTCGTCCTCCGTCATCGTCGTTCCTTGACGAGCTCGATCGCCGCCTCGCCCACGCCATCCAGGCCGGGCGGGTCGAGCTTCGCCAACCGCAGGGAGAGCCGCGTGATCCGGGGAAAACGAGTGAGGAGAGCGTTCGCGATCGCATCGGCGAAGGACTCGATGAGGAGGTAGCACCTCGCGCGATTGACCTCGCGAACCGCCCTCACCACTTGACTGTAGTCGATCGTGTCCTCGAGGTTGTCCGTGGAGAGCGCCCTCTCAAAGTCGCCTTCCAGGGCGAGGTCGACCCGGAACCGGTTCCCCCTCTCTCGCTCCGCGGCGGCCTGACCATGGAACCCGACGAACTCGATCCCGCTCAGGATAAGGCACGCTCTCTTCAAGGAGAATTCCCATCTTCCGCCCTCGCCGCGCGAGCCGCAGAGGGAAAGACGACTCCCCTTCCGCGTCATCTACCCCTTGACGGCCTCCTCCTTGGCCATCCCTACCAGGGTGGCGAAGGTCTTCCCGTCGTGGACCGCGATGTCGGCGAGGACCTTGCGATTCAAGGCGACCCCACGCTGCTGCAGGCCTCCGATGAACGCCGAGTAAGAGAGCCCGTTTTGCTTGGTCGCGGCTGCAATGCGCGTGATCCAAAGCCCGCGGAAGTCGCGCTTGCGACGTCGACGGTCGATGTAGCTATTGCGCAGGGCCTTCATGACCGCTTGGTTTGCGATCTTGTGCGACGTCCCGCGCTTCCCCTTGAACCCCTTAGCGAGAGCGAGGATCTTCCTCCGCCTCTCCGCCCGCTTATTCCCCCCACGCGCTCGTGGCATCTTCCTTCTCCCTTCCTTTTACTTCTTTCCGATCAGCCGTCGGATCATCTTCGCCGGCCCGCGCCCCAACTCCTTCCACTGACGCGCCTGGCGCTTGGACTTCTGGCGCTTCTTCACGTTCTTGTGGAAGTAGTTCGACATGTGGTGGAAGAGCTTGCCGCTCTTCGACCGCTTGAACCGCTTGCTCGCGGCCTGGTGCGTCTTCTGCTTGGGCATCTTGCCGCCGCCTCCTCTCCCTTACGACTGCGTGGGGACCAGGAGCATCTGGAGCACCTTCCCCTTCGCTTTTGGCTCCTCCTCCACCCGGGCGACGTCGCTCACCTGCGCGGCCACGCGGGCAAGCAGGTCGCGCCCGCGCGCGGAGTGGACGATCTCCCGCCCCCGGAAGAAGATGGTGACCCGCACCGAGTCCCCGCGCGTCAAGAACTCGCGCACCCGACTCATCTTCGTCTCGAAGTCGTGCTCGCCGATCTTGATCGTGAACTTCATCTCCTTCAGGCGCGAGCGGTGGCGTTGCTTCCTCTCGCGCTTCTCCTGCCGATAGTGGTACTTCCCGTAGTCGCTGATCTTGCAGACGATCGGCTTGGACTGCGAGGCGACCTCCACCAGGTCGAGGCCCCGTTCCTTTGCCAGGGTGACCGCGGCCGCCGTCGGCATCACCCCGAGGTTCTCCCCCTTCTCGTCGATGACGAGGATCTCCTTCTCACTGATCCCCTCGTTGACTCGCAGTGCTCTCTTTATCCTCTACCTCCTGTCCCTGTTGTCCGTAATCTCACCAACTCCCGACGTGTGTACAGCCCGCGCTCGGCGATGTAGGCCGCGACCGCCGGCGGCACCCAGCCCTCGATTTGCTCCCCCCGCTTGATCCGCTCCCGCACCCACGTGGAGGAGAGATCGACCTCCTCCATGTCGAGGAAGTGAATCGACCCGCGCGTGAAGGGCAGGACGGAGAACGCCTCCCTGTGGATCCCGTCCCGCGGGGCGACGATGAACGGGACAAGCTCGAGGAGCGCCTCCGGTTCCTTCCACGTCTCGATTGTGAGGAGGAGGTCCGCCCCCACGATGAACAAGAGACCCTCCGGATGCATCCCGCGCAAGGCGCGGATCGTGTCGATCGTGTACGAGCGGCCCTCGCGGTCGATCTCGATCCGCGAGACGGAAAACCGCGGGTGGCCGCGGATCGCCCGCACCACCATCTCGAAGCGGTCCTCCCCACTGACCCCGTCCTCGACCTCCTTGTGCGGCGGGATCCCACTCGGGACGAACACGACTTCTGAGAGGCCAAACTGCTCCAGGGCCTCCTCCGCGACCGAGAGGTGCGCGGCGTGCACCGGGTTGAACGTCCCCCCGAAGAGCCCGATCCTATTCCGTAAGTTCAAGTTCCACGTCCCCAATCCGAAGGAGATTTCCTCGCTCGAACCCTCGCCGGTTGAGCTCACGCAGGACTCCCATGCGCGCAAGCTCCTCCCCGAGATACTCCCGGGCGTCGCGGCTGTCGAGAACGAGCCTCTTCGCCAACCTCTCCACCACTTCTCCGCGCACCGTGAACACGTCTCCGTCCCGGTCCACGCGGAACCCCTCCTCGTCGTGATAGCGCCAGACGCGGCGGCGCAGGCCTCTCTCCTCCGGTTCTCGTGGAGCCTCGACGAGCGCCCGGTAGGTCGCGCAAACGAGATCGCGAATCCCTTCCCCGGTCACAGCCGAGATCGGAAGAAGCCCCACCCCGGCCGCGGCGAAGCGCTCGGTCCTCTCTTTGACCTCCTCCTGCGGCAGGAGATCAACCTTGTTCCCCGCCACAACCTGCGGGCGCCTCGCCAAGAGCGGGCTGAACGCCTCAAGCTCCACGTTGATCCTCCGGTAGTCCGCGAGAGGATCCCGCCCCTCGAGCGCGGCGAGGTCAATCACGTGGACGAGGACGCGCGTCCGCTCCACATGGCGGAGGAAGCGGTCACCCAGGCCCTTCCCCGCGTGCGCCCCCTCGATGAGGCCAGGGATGTCCACCGCGACGAACTGGTGCTCACCGTCGACAGCCACCACTCCGAGGTTCGGGACGAGGGTCGTAAACGGGTAATCGGCCACCTTCGCCCGCTTCGCGGAGATGCGCGAAAGGAGGCTCGACTTGCCGACGTTGGGATACCCAATGATCCCGACCTCGGCGAGGAGCTTCATCTCGAGGTGCAGGGTCCGTCCCTCCCCTTTCGTGCCCCGCTCGCAGATCCGCGGCGCCTGTCGCACCGACGTGGTGAAGCTCCTGTTCCCCCGCCCTCGCTCTCCGCCCCGCGCCAGGAGGACCTCCTCGCCCGCCGCCGCGAGGTCGGCGAGGACCTCGCCCGTCTGTGCGTCGCGCACGACTGTCCCCACAGGGACAAGGATGAAGCGATCCTCCCCCCGCGCCCCGCGGCGGCCGTTCCGGCCTCCCGGCCCTCCGTCTCCGGCGCGGATCGTTGGTTCGTTCCTAAGCGAGTAGAGGGTGGAAAGACTCCCCGACGCTCGCATCCTCACGCTTCCCCCGTCTCCGCCACTCCCACCGTCCGGGCCGCCGCGAGGGTTGTGCCGGTTGGAGATGAAGCTGATCACTCCGTCGCCTCCGCGTCCGCCTTGAACGCGGATCGCCGCTTCATCCAAGAACATGGGACGCGTGCGGGGCGATCATCGCGGAAGCTAGGTCTCCCGCGCCAAGAGGACGCTCACAAACTTCTTGGTCGTCCCTGCGAAGTGGACATAGCCGGGGGTGGTGGCGTAGATCGTGTAGTCGCGCCCCAGGCCGACGTTCTTCCCCAGGCCGTACTTCGTGCCGCGCTGACGGACGATGATCGTTCCCGCGTTCACCCACTCCCCTCCGTAGCGCTTGACTCCCAATCGCTTCCCGGGACTGTCGCGGTTGTTGTGCGTCGATCCAGTGCTCGTCTTATGTGCCATCGCTCTCCCTTTCTCACAACACCTGAATCCCGAGGGTCTCTTCTTGCACCACGAGGTCGCTCGGATACTCCTTGGCCAGGATCTTGAGCCCGATGACCAGGGTCTCCATGATCGCGTCGATCTCGCGGTTCAGATGAGCATCGCTCCGATCGACGACGAGGCGAATCTCCTCCCCCACGAGGAGCTCGGGGTCGAGGTGGAGGTAGTCCACCATCGAGCCGACCGCCGCCTGGAGGAGGTGGAACGTGCTCGCCGCGGCGACCCCTCCCTGGGGAACCCCTCGGCCGGTGAGGGAGAGGATCCGATTCTGGTCATCGCGCTGGACAACGATCTCTCCCACCTTTCCCCCTAGGCCTCGATCGCCGTGATGAGCGTCCTCATGTACTCCTGACGGTGCCCTTTCTTTCGTCGATACCCCTTCTTGCTCTTGTATTTGAATACGATGATCTTGTCCTGCAAGCCCTGCTCGCGCACCTCGCCCTTCACGCGTGCCCCCTCGAGGTAAGGAGCCCCCACGCGCGCGCCCTCCTCGTCCACGACGAGGAGGACTCGGTCGAACTCGACCGGGCTGCCTACTTCGACCCCGTCGATCCGCTCGTGGTCAAGCAGCGTTCCTTCCTCAACTCGGTATTGCTTTCCACCCGTCTCAATTACCGCATACATACCAAAGCACCTCAATCCCAGCCGATTTTAGCGATCCGGTTTCTTGTTTTCAATGGCTCATCCGATTGGCGTCCCCGGCCCGACCTTGCGGTCCGGGACGAGGAGTGCGAGCTCGTCTCCACGAGCCGCAAGGAGCATGCACTCCGAGACGACCCCCTTGATCCGGCTTGGCTCGAGGTTCGCCAGGACCGCGACCTCTCGGCCGACGAGGTCCTCGGCGCGATAGGCGTCGCGGATCCCGGCGGCGGTCGTCGCGATCTCGTCCCCCAGGTCGATCGTCACTCGGTAGAGTTTGTCGGCACCCGGGATCGGCGCCGCCGACCGGATCGTCCCCACCCGCAGGTCTAGCTTCGAGAACTCCGCGATCCCCGGCTTCTCGCGCTTCTTGGCTTCGAGTCTCTCCCGCATCTTCTCCACGTCGATCCGTTCGAGAAGGACCCGCTCGTCGGAGAGGCGCCGGCCGCCGTCCGGCGCGGCGAGGTCCGCAAAGCGGGGGACCGAGATCCCCATCACCGAAAGGACCGCGGAGGAGAAGCGCGGGAGGTAGGGATAGAGGAGGATGGCCATCCCCTTGACGAGGTGGAAGGCGCTCGCCACGGCGGCATCGCCCTCGCCCTCCCAGGGCCTCTTCCGCTGGAAGTACTCGTTTCCGAACGTCGCCAGAGCGCAGACCGTCCGCAGGGCGCCGGCGAGGCTCCCTCCCTCGAGCGCCCGCTCGTAGGAGGAGACCTCCCTTGCCAGCCGCTCCTCGACCTCGGGATCGAGGTCCCTCGCCGGGACCACCCCGGCGTACCGAGTCTGAACGAAGGAGAGGACGCGGTTGATCAGGTTAGAGACGTTCGAAATGAGGACGCCGTTCACCGCCTTCTCGAGCTCCTGCCAGGAGAAGTTCACGTCGCGCCCCTCCGGCCGGTTGTAGAGGAGGTAGAAGCGCCAGAGTTCCGCATCCATGGCCTCCAGGGCCGCGTCACAGTACACGCCTATCCCGCGGCTCTTGGAGAAGGTCGCCCCGTCGATCCAGTTCAGGTACTCCGTCGCGGCGATCTGATCGGGGAGGTGGTAGCCCCTTCCGGAGGCGATCAGCTGCCCAGGGAAGATGAGCGTGTGGAAGGGGATGTTGTCCTTGCCGATCGTGTACACCTGGTGGACGTCGTCGCCGAACCAGTAGTCCTTCCATCCCGAGCCGCCCTCGAAGTGCTCGATCGTGGCGGAGACGTAGCCGAGGGCCGCCTCTCCCCACACGTAGATCACCTTCCCCTCCGCGCCAGAAAACGGGGCCGGGATCCCCCAGGAGATGTCGCGCGTCATCGCCCGCGGCTTCAGGCCCTCCTCGATCATACGCTCTGTGAAGAGCTGGACGTTCCCTTGGAAGTCGCGCGAGGCGACGTAGTCGCGCAGCCTGGGGGTGAGGGCCTCGAGGTCGAGGTACCAGTGCCGCGTCGAGCGGAATTCGATATTCCCTTTTCCGCAGAGGCTGCAGACCGGATCGCGGAGCTCCTCCGGCTCGTGGATCGTCCCACAGACGTCGCACTGGTTCCCCATCGCGCCTGAGGCACCGCAGTGGGGACAGGTCCCGGTGATGAACCGGTCAGCGAGGAAGAGGTGGCAGTTCCGGCAGTAAGCGCGCTCCTCCTCGTGGGAGACGATGTAGCCGTTTTTCTCCATCTCAAGGTAGATCTCGCGCACAAAGCGCTTGTGGACCTCCGACTCGGTCGTCGTGTAGTGATCGAACGCAATCCCGAACCCATCGATCACCGCGCGGATCCGCTCGTGGCTCCGCAAGGCGAGCTCCGCGGGTGAAACCCCCAAGCGCAGGGCCTCATACTCGATCTGAGTCCCGTGGGCGTCGCTCCCCGAGACGTAGAGGACCTCGTGCCCGCGCATCCGAAAGTAGCGCGCGAAGACGTCTCCCGAGAGGAGCGAGGAGACGAGGTTCCCCAGGTGCGGAACCCCGGAGGCGTACGGCCATGCGCTCAAGACAAGGATCCTCTTCTTCTCCATCGCTCCTCACGACGTTAAGCTAGGAATAACGTAGAATTATACAGGCCTTCCAGGAGAGCGCCAATCAACCAAGGTCGCTCGGCCGTCTTTAGCATCTCCTGGCTACTCGCCATCAGGCAAAGGGAGTTGAAGGAAGGAGCGCCGATCGGCTACCCTAGAGGCACGATGAACGAGCGCGGTCGAGAGAGGGTCGTGCGCGCGCCGCGGGGGACCGACCTCCACTGCAAGGGATGGCCGCAGGAGGCGGCGTGGCGGATGATCCAGCACAACCTCGACCCGGAGGTCGCCGGAGACCCGGCCCACCTGATCGTCTACGGCGGGACGGGAAGAGCGGCGCGCTCCTGGGAGGACTTCGACCTCATCCTCCACTCGCTCGAGGAACTGGAAGAGGACGAGACCCTCCTCGTCCAGTCGGGCCGGGCGGCCGGCGTCTTCAAGACCCATCCCGACGCCCCACGCGTCCTGATCGCGAACGCCCTCCTCGTCCCCGATTGGGCGACGTGGGACGAGTTCCGCCGCCTCGAGGCGCTCGGGCTCACGATGTACGGCCAGATGACCGCGGGGTCGTGGATCTTCATCGGGACCCAAGGGATCCTCCAAGGGACCTACGAGACCCTGGCCGAGTGCAGCCGCCAGCACTTCGGGGGGACGCTCGAGGGGCGGCTCGTCCTGACCGCCGGCCTCGGCGAGATGGGCGGAGCGCAGCCCCTGGCGATCACGATGAACGAAGGAGTCGGGATCATCGTGGAGGTGAACCGCGCGAAGATCGAGCGCCGCCTCCAACTTCGCCAGCTTGACCGCGCGACCGACTCTCTCGACGAGGCCCTCCGCCTCACCCTCGCGTCAAAGAAGAAGGGAACCCCCCTCTCCGTCGGCCTCCTCGGGAACGCCTCCGACGTCCTCCCGGAGATCCTCGCGCGAGGGATCGTCCCGGACGTCGTCACGGACCAGACCTCGGCCCACGACGCACTCTGCGGCTACGTCCCAGGCGGGATCCCCTACGAGGAGGCTCTCACCCTGCGCGAGAGGGACTCCAACCGCTACATCGAGCTGGCCTACCAATCCATGGCCAGGCACGTCGAGGCGATGAACGGGTTCCTCGACCGAGGGGCGGTCGTCTTCGACTACGGGAACAACCTCCGCGGCCAGGCCGAGACGGCGGGAGTGAAGGACGCCTTCCGCTTCCCCGGCTTCGTCCCAGCCTACATCCGCCCCATGTTCTGCGAGGGGAAGGGGCCGTTCCGCTGGGTCGCCCTGTCCGGCGACCCCAAGGACATCTGGCGCACCGACCGGGCGATCCTTGAGCTCTTCCCGCACGATGAACCCCTGCGGCGTTGGATAAAGCAGGCACAGGAGAAGGTGACCTTCCAGGGGCTCCCCTCCCGCATCTGCTGGCTCGGCTACGGCGAGCGCGCGAAGGCCGGCCTTTGCTTCAACGCCCTCGTCCGATCGGGAGAGGTGCGGGCGCCGATCGTGATCGGCCGCGACCACCTCGACTCGGGCTCCGTCGCTTCCCCGTACCGGGAGACGGAGGGGATGAAGGACGGCTCGGACGCGATCGCGGATTGGCCGATCCTGAACGCCCTGTTGAACGCCGTCGCGGGGGCGACCTGGGTCGCCGTCCACCACGGCGGCGGGGTCGGGATCGGAAAGAGCATCCACGCTGGCCTCGTCATCGTCGCCGACGGAACGGCCGCGGCGGACCGGCGTCTCGAGCGCGTCCTCACCTGCGACCCCGGCGTAGGGGTCGCCCGACACGCAGACGCAGGCTACGAGCGGGCGATCGAGGTCGCGCGGACGCGCGGGGTGAAGATCCCCCGCCTGGAGCGAAAGGGAGGCTAGCCACGATGGTAGAGGACGAGACGATCACCGTCACGGTGAAGTTCTTCGGCGGCCTGCGCGCGCTCGTCGGGCCTGGGGCCGTGGACGTCTCCCTCAGGCGCGGGGCTTGCCTCGACGAGCTTCTCGCGAAGCTTTACGCTCTCTTCCCTGGCCTCTCGGAGAAGCTCCGTCCCGGCGTCACGCAAGGCTACATCCACGTCCTCCTCGACGGCCGAAACGTCCTCTTCCAGAGCGAGGGGAACCCGCCGCTCCCCCACGGGTCCACCGTGGCGTTCGTCCCGCCGATCGGCGGCGGTTAGCGCGCCTTCCTCGCCTCAACGAGAGGGCCGATCAGGGGCGCTTCTCCTCGAGGAACTCGTAACGCCCCTCACCGCAGCAGGGGCAGCTCGGGCTGCGCGGGACGGGCTGCGCGATGAAAGTCCCGTCCCAGAGGTCGTAGGTGACGAGCTTGATCACGGGGTCGGCCGCGCCGAGGAGGACGCGGATCCCTTGAGTCACCTGCGTCGCCACGATCGCCCGCGGGACGGTGTTGAGGAGCCCGGCGTTCCCCGCCGTGAGGACCCTCTCCTCGGGAGCGGGAGTGAGAAAGAGACAGCGCAGGCACGGTCCCACCCCCGGGAGGATCGGCATCGTCATCCCGTACGTCGCCGCCACCGCGGCGAACACCCAGGGGACTCCGTGCTTCACGCAGGCGTCGTTCAGGAGGTAGCGAGAGGGGAGGTTGTCGAAGCCGTCGAGGACGAGGTCGACCCCCGCAAGGAACCGCTCCACGTTCCCCCTCTCCACCCGCTCAACGTCGTACGTCACCTCGATCGTCGAGTTGATCCGGCGGAGGGCCTCCGCCACTGCGCTCGCCTTGGGCCGGCCGACGTCCGCCTCTTCAAGGAGGACCTGGCGCTGGAGGTTATTGAGCTCGACCGTGTCCGAATCGACGAGCCGAACTCGACCGACCCCGGCCCGGGCGAGGGTCTCCGCCGCGTTCGTGCCCAGGGCGCCGCAGCCGGCGACGAGGACGCTCGCACCGGCGAGCCTCCTCTGACCCTCCTCCCCGATCTCGGGGAGGGTCCGCTGCCGGACGTAGCGATCCCCTTCGTCGGGCATCCTCATCTTTCTCCCTCACCTCCGTCTCTAGAAGCTCGCCGCGACGAAGAGCTCGACGAGAAGGCCGTGGAAGAGCCCTCCATCGGACTTCGTCCCCCCAAGGTAGGAAAGAGAGAGGGAGGTGCGCCAGGTCTCGGAGAGGACAAGGTCCGCGCTCCCCTTCAGGTCGAGGTCGAGGTCCGCCCCTTTCTCGTCCGCGTCGTAGTTTCCCTCGAGGTCGATCCGCAAGAAGAGGGGTTCGGAGACGGCGTGGGAGAAGGAGTTGCGCACGGTCACGCTGAGCCTCTCTTCCTCGCGGTCGCTCATCCCGCGCACCACAACGGATAGGTCGTCGCGCGTCCCTCCTGCGGGGGTCCACGCCAGGCGCCCGCTCAGGGTGCGGGTGAGCGTGGGCCGCGCCTCGCCCTGGTAGATCACCGCATTGACGGTCTCCGTGTAGGTCAGGCTCGGCTTGAGGTGCGCGAAGCCGGAGTAGTCGAGGCTCACGCTCAGCCGGTCGGTCCGCTGCTCGCGCGCCTCTCCCAGGCCGGAGATCTCCACACTGTAGGCCCCACGCGCCGTGAGGGCGGCGAGGCTCCCTCGCAACGTCCCCCGCGCGGAGAGGGAGAGGATCCCCTCCTTCTCTTCGATCGAGGCGTCGACGCCGGGGGTGAACTGCCAAGCGACGAGGTCGATCCGCGCGAAGGCGACCTCGAGACGGCCGGTCTCCTGCGTGCGCCAGTCGGCTCCCGCAAGCGTGTGGCTCGCCGAGCCCGTGTAGTTCAGAGTCACCTGGAACGGATCGAACGCGTGCGACCAAGTCGCCCTTCCTCCCCACGTCTCCTCCTTGTTCTCTTCCCCGCCGCTTGCGGCCATCGGCCTGGCCCAGCTCGCCCCGAGCGAGAGCTCCCGGGTGAGGGCCCAGGTCCCCTCGAGGCGGAGGAGGCTGTCGCGGTCGAGGCTCTGGGAGACGAGGTTCGCGGTGAAGGCGTCGCTCACCCGCAGAGAAAGGTCAAGCGTCTCCCCGAACAGCCGGCCGCTCAGGCCCAGGGCGTAGGAGAGGCTTGCGTCGTCGAATCCCTGGTGGGACCGATCGTCGTTCCCAAGCCCAAGCCCAAACGAGAGATCGAGGCGCGGGCCGAAGTCCCAGGTAAGCGAGGCCTTGCTCGCGAGCGCGCTCGCGGGGTGGCCTGTCTCGACGTCGACGAGGTAGTAGCTGTGGGAAAGGGCGAGGTCGAGCCCCTCGAAGGGACGCGCGGTCGCGGAGAGCTCCCAGCCGGTCGAGTCGCGGCGATCGAGGCGCCCAATCGAGGTGAAGGTCGGCGAGACGCTCTCGAAGCTCCCCGAAAGGGAGAACGTCCCCATCTCGCGGTGAAAGTCGAACCGGCCGAGGAAGCCCTCGTCGGTGTGCCCCTCGGCTGGGATGTCGGCGAAGCGCGAGAGGTCGCGACCGTCGATCCCCGTCTCGTCGCTATCGAAGCGTTCCAGTCCGCCGTCTTCCCTCCAGATGGCGAGCCTGTAGTCGGCGTCGGCCCTGCTCCCGATCCAGACGGCTCCGTCTCGATCGACGGCGAGGGCCGTGATCGCCCAGCCCGGGATGGGCGACGCGCCCCCCGAGGCCCGATAGAGGCCGTCATCGGCCCCGTACCACAGCTCTCCCTCGACCGTGGCGAGGGCGTAGACCGCCTTTCCGAAGACGATCCAGCCTGCTCCGGCCCCGTCGTGGAAGGAGCGAATCCCCAACCCGCAGGCAACGTAGAGGGTATCCCCGTCGAGGAGGAGGTCCGCCGCCACGAGCCCTTCCGTCCCGGGGAGTTGGACAAGCGTCCCTGTCTCGACGTCGAGGCGGAAGAGTCCCTCCTCCGCGGCGATGTACAAGGTCTTCCCGTCTCCCGCTAAGTGGAGGATCTTCCCCAGGGCGAGGAACGGTTCGTCGACGTAGATCTTCCAGCTCGCCGGGTCATCGATCTCATGGACCAAGACGGACGCCAACCCGCCCTCCGTCCCCACCCACAGGGTTCCCTCGACGAGGAGGACGGCGCGGACCGAGGAGTTGGGAAGGCCGTCGCTCTGGTAATAGCGGCGCCAGTTCCCCACCCGCGCGAGCGGCGCCTCCCCCTCAAGCGAGAGGACGGTCAGTCCGGAGGCGGTGGCGAAGAAGACCCGCTCCCCGTCGCTCGTCATGTCGTACACGCGGCTCCCCGAGAGGCCGTCCGACGTGTCGTAGGCCGTCCACTCGCCGTCCTCGTAGACGCTGATCCCGCCAAGGTGGCTGGCAAACGTGTATCCGGAAAGAGAGAGGAGGGAGGTCACCTCGTTTGAGAGGTTCCTCCGCGCGTTGTTGTCGAACGGAAATCGGTCGTAGTTCAGCCCCAAGGTGACGTCGGCGGAGAAGCCATCGAGCGTCACCGTTCCCACCAAGCCGCAGACCGTTTGCCGGTTCGGCATCGTGCGCGCCTGGTCCGGATCGACGAGCGGGGTCGGGCTGTCCGCCGCCTGAAGGGCGCTCAGCTCGAGGGTGACCGCCTCCGAGAGCGGAAGCTCGAGACTCGCCCCGTAGAAGTTGCTTGAGTACTCGGCAGAGCTCCCCAGCCCACCCCGCGAGCGCTCGTAGTCGATGCGAATCGTGTCTTCCTCGCCCACCTCCGTGAAGAGAATGAGCGTCCCAATGTCGTAGTCGATCGTGTAGTCGGTGTCGCGCACGAGGAGCTTCCCGTTCAGGTAGACCTTTTCGCTCCCCTGCACGAGGGCAAGCCCCAGTTGGAAGACGCCCCCGGAGATGGCGTAGTCGAAGGAGACGCGCGCCTCGTTCCGGGCATCCGCGAAGAAGCTCTCCGGAAAGTCGAACTCGACGACCCCTGCCTCAAGGTAGGGGGTCGCCCGGTAGTCACTGAGATCCGGCTCGCTGATCGCTCGGAACGTCCCCCCCTCGAGTGAGACCTCGACGACGACCGAGTCCTCCGTGATGTCCGTCTGTCCCAAATAGTAGAAGCGGTGCCGCTCCCCGTTCGCGAGGAGGTAAGGGTCGCCATCGACCACAAGGTTCGCGAAGGCGGCCAGGCGGTCGAGGAAGACGCGCTCGTAGTCGGTCCCCGCGTTGAACGGATAGGTCTTCCGCTCCTCGCCGGCGAGGTCGTGCTCCTCGTTGTACGCCTTAATGTAGACCCTCAGCCGCTCGCGCAGGATCCCCCCGGGCTCGCTCTTCAGAAGGAGGAAGTCGCCCGCGTCGCTCACGGCGACGAAGCTCCCAAGAGAGAGATCTTCCGCAGGGGCACTCTCGATCGTGTCGACCAAGTAGCCAAGGTCATAGGTCACGAGGAGCTCGCCTAGCTCAGCGGAGGAAACGAACTCGACCTCCACCTGGGAGAACCCCTCGACGAACGGCCTCGCGAGGCGATAGTGGTAGAGCCCCTCGATCGTCTTCAGGTACGGCGCCTCGCGCCACGGCTCGGCGGGGAGAGTGCGGGAGAAGAGGACCTCGTCGTGGGCCGTCCGGCCCACGAAGGTCTGCGATTCGGAGATCCCCTCGATGCGGGAGACGATCCCGGTGAGGGTCGCCTCGCCGATCCGATAGTCAAGGCGCGCGCCTTTGAGCTTCTTGTTGTAGACGGCGAAGGCCTCCTTCCCGCTGATGGAGAAGTCCCCGAAGACCCCTTTGAGCTCGTCGGTGTCGAGGCTGACCGTGAGCGTCTGCATCGTCGCTGGCTCCTGGTCGTTAAAGTGCGCCTTGATCGTGAGAATGGAGAAGGCCTCCCCCGTGATGTCGACGGCGAGGGACTGGTCGAGGGCGAGCTGATTCGACCCCATCCCGAGCGGGGCGAGCGCGAGCGCGTCGCCGAGGCCGTAGCGCAGGGTCCACGTCTTCTGGCCCTGCATGTCCACCTGGAAGGCGTCGCTTGCCTCCTGCGCGAAGCAAGAAAGACAAAGCAGAAAGAGAAGAAGAAAAGCCCCACCCACTCCCCTCACCTTACCCTCCCTCCGCCCCGGCACCCGATTCTCCTTCAGAAACGAAAGACGAGCGACAGGCGATGGCTCTCCCCGAGGTCACTTGAGACCCCGTACGCCCAGTCCACCTCGAGGTTCGCAAACCGCACCGAGAGACCGAGGGAACCGGTCGAGCCGTCGTGCCCGACGCGCGCCGCGAGGGCACCCATCCAAACCTCAAGCCCGCCCCGCAGCGCCGGGTCTCGCGCGAGGAGGTCGGACCCCTCGACCAGGACTGCCCAGCGGGCTCCGGGCCACGGCTCCCCTACGAGCGCGACCCCGACCTCGAGCGCCGGCTCCCAGTTCTCCGTGTGCCCGTCTCCGAAGACGATCGGCGCTGCAAGGACATTCTCGGCGAGAAGGCCGACCTGCATGAACCCCACCCTGAGTAGGAGGGCCGGGTCGAAGGCGACACCCCACGCCGTGTACGGCTCGCTCACGCGATAGAGCTTCAAGCGGCCGCCGAGGCCGAGCGGCCCAAGGGAGACTCCACAGGAGACGACGCCGGCCTGGCTCACGTAGCGGAACGTCTCTTCTCCAGAGAGGATCGGGCCTGAATCGATCTGCATCACGGTCACCCCGAGGCCGGGAAGGGCGAGGCCGACGACCCCGTAGCTCACCCCTCCGAACCCCTGAGTGAAGAGGGAGTGAACGCCGACCCGCTCGAGCCACCCCAGGCCGGCCGGGTTGTAGAAGGAGGCGTTCTCGTCGTCCGCGAGGGCGAGGAAGGCATTCCCCATCCCCAAAGGACGCGCCCCCGTCCCCAGATCGAAGATCCCCGCCACGCCGGAGAGGTCCTCTCCCCACCCCCCTGCGGCGAGGGCGAAGAGAAGGACGAAGAGAACGAGAACTGGCCCTCGCCTTCTCATCGGGCGATCACCAGCCTCCCGATCGCCGAGCGCCTCTCCCCGGCGATCACGACGTAGAGATAGAGTCCGCTCGCCACCGGACGGCCGAGGCGGTCCGCAAGGTCCCACTCGTACTCACGTCCCTCCGGGTCGAGGTCCACCTCGAACAGGAGCCCTCCGGCGAGGGTGTACACGCGCAAGGTTGCCTGTGTCGCGCCCTCCGGGAGGGCGTAGGCGAAGAGGGCCCGCTCTTTTGCTGGGTTCTTGGCAAGGGTCACCGTGGGAAGGTCTTCCCCGTCCCCTGGAGGCGGCTCCACCGCCTCCAGGGCCGCGTCGACGGCGACCTTTCCCCACCCGAAGCGCGCGTTGGGGACGTTCCCCGTGAAGGAGTCGGCGCGCGCGGTCTCGATCAACTTGCCTCGAATCTCCTCGGCGTCAAGATCGGGGTTGACGGAGAGGAGAAGCGCGGCGGCGCCGGAGACGTGCGGAGCGGAGACGCTCGTGCCGAGGAGGAGGGTGTGCGTGCGGTCGGGGAGGACGAGGTAGTCGGAGGGAGCGCTCGCCGCGGAGAGGGCGGCCGCCACCCACGCCCCTGGGGCGGCGACCTCCGGCTTCTGGCGGCCGTCGCGGGTCGGTCCACGGCTCGAGAAGTAGGAAAGCCCGCCGATCGGGTACTCGCTCGAGAAGTCCTGGTCGCCGGCGAGGGAGGACCAGCGCGCCTTGGTGTTGAACGCCCCCACGGTGATCACCCCAAGCGCATTCCCCGGTTCGTCGATCGTGGACGAGGTATCGCCACCGACGATCGTCTCCCCGCCGGAGGAGATGATCCATCCATCGAAGCGTCCCCCTCCTCCCGCGTCGCTCACGGTGAAGGTCCACCGTCCACCGGCGAGGAGGCCGCTCACCGTGACGAGGACCTCCCGGTCGCCGTTCGTCGGGTTCGGTCCGGCCGCGGCGTTGTCCACGTAGACGTCTCCGCTCCCCGTGCTCACGAACGTCGTCGCCCCCGCCGGCACGACGACCGGCCCTCCTCCCGGTGGCAGGACGGTCAGGGTGAACTGGGATCCGCCGGGATACCACAGGGAAAGATCGAAGGAATCCGATCGCGAATCGACGGAGAAGGTGTAGGAGTCCCCGGAGAGCGCGCGGGCGACGTGGATCGCCTGATCCCCTTCATTCCCTGCCGAGACGACGATCACCCGCCCCGCGCCCTGCGCGAGCTCACTCAAGCCCTGTTCGAACAGGCTCGTGCTGTCGTGGGGGCCGGAGTGCCCGCCCAAGCTCAAGTTGACGACCGCAGGTAGACCGAGCTCCTCCGCCCGCTCGAAGATGTACGAAGCACCGGAGAGGATGTCCGAGGTGTAGAACGGGGTCTTCACCATGACGAGCTGTGCCCCGGGCGCGACGCCGACGAGCCCGGAGGCAGAGGAGGACCCGTCCCCAGCGGCGACCGCCATCACGTGCGTCCCGTGGCCGTCTGTGTCCGTCTCGCGCACGAGCCCCTCTCCCGGCCCCAAGCCCTGAGCGATGTCGGCCTCGATCTGGGCGTTCGTGTAGTAGGCCCCGAACGGCCACGCGGTCTGGTCCCACACGAATAGAATCCGCGAGCTCTCCTCAAAGCCGTCCTGGTCCTCGTCGTAGCGGAAGTCAAGGTGTGTGCAGTCGATCCCCGTGTCGACCGCGCCGACGATCACCCCCTCGCCGACCACCGGCGGGACCGCCGCGTGGGCGAGGTCGGCGCCGATCGCGGGGACGCTTCGGTCGAGCTTCGGCTCGGTCCGCCACGCCGGTTCGACGTAGACGACCTCAGGACTCGCGGCCAGAAGAAGGAGCTCCGCGAGGGAGACCCGCATGGTGAGCACCGTCCCCGTGGTCACCCCCACAGGAAGGCCGAGGAAGGTCCTTCCAAAGACGGCCCGGCGGGCCTTCACCAGGACCCCGATCCTCTCTCCGGAAAGCGGGGCGCTCCCTCCAATGATGAAGCCTGGCGAGGGCGGAAGGACGATCCCCTGCGACGTCAGGACCTCCATCGAGGGAGCGAGCCGGGAAAGATCGAAGGTCTCGTCCCGCTCGTCGAAGGAGAGAATCGCGCGTAGGTAGGGGTGCAGGCGCCCCTCGGCCGCTCCGTCCGCAGGGAGTGGAAGAAGACAGGCCACGAGAAAAGCAAGAAGACACAGCGTTCCCTTCCGCACCGGATCCCCCCTCGAGAAAGGTAGTCGATTGTAGCACGCTCCCTTGCTCGACACAAAGCACAACCCCTCCCCCATCTCGGCCGCACGCGGCGCGGAGACCAGTGCGGCCGGGGCTCCTTTACAATGCGAAAGAAACTGTGGTATCATCGCACTTAGCGATGTAAGAACCCTGACAAGAGGGTTGGGAACGAGTCGACGTGAAGGCGGCCCCCTTCCGGGTCGCCCTCCCTGCGGCGCGCGAAGGCGAGGTGACCTAGGCTGCTGGATAGCGTGACGGATCGGGTCTCGCGCGAGGAGATGCTCCTCCGCTACAAGCGCGCGGTGGAGAGGGCGATGCGCCACGTTCCGGTGAAGAACGGCGTGGTGGACATCGACTCCCTGTGGGTCGAGACGTCGATCCCATACGACCTCTTGCAGGAGATCCTCTCCCGGGACGACCTCGTCCTTCCGGAGAACGTGGAGCGGGTGAACGTCAAGTCGCGAGCGGGGGAGACAAGTGGAAAGCCAAGACGCACGAAAGGTCCGCGCAGCGATAAGGTTCGGGACTGACGGCTGGCGGGGAGTGATCGGGCGGGAGTTCACGTTCGACAACGTCTCCCGCGTCGCGGCGGGGACCGCCGCCTTCCTCCTCACAAGCGAACGCAAGGACCTCGCCATCTACCGCGACTGGGGGGCCCCGTACCGGCCGGCGGTGAACGGGGTCGTCGTCGGCTACGACCTGCGCTTCCTCTCGCGCGAGTTCGCCCACCACTTCGCGCGCGTCCTCCACGATGGCGGCATCCCGGTCGTCCTCTCCGACGCGCCGGTCCCCACTCCCGCCCTCTCCTACGCCGTCGCCCACCGCCGCGCCGCCCTGGGGATCATGTTCACCGCGAGCCACAATCCATCCATCTACAACGGAATCAAGGTGAAGGCCGAGTACGGGGGATCCGCGCCGGAGGAGGTCACCGCCGCGATCGAGGCAAGACTTCCTCAAGAGCCCCCCTCGCCTCGCTCGCCGAAAGGAGCGATCGGCGAGGTCGACCTGAAGCGGCCGTTCCTTGAGAAGATCCGCACCCTGATCGACCCGGTCCGTCTCGCGGCCTCCCCGATCGAGGTCGTGGTCGACTCCATGTACGGCTCCGGCCAGGGGTACGTGGCGGAGATCCTCGCAGAGCACGGAGTCCCGCACCTTGAGATCCGCGCGACGCGCGACGTCCTCTTCGGGGGGAAGAAGCCGGAGCCTCTGGAGGAGAACCTCGTTCCCTTGCGTGCCGTGATCAGATCCCGCCGCCGCCCCGTCCCTGTCTTCGGAGTCGTCACCGACGGGGACGGGGACCGGATCTCGGCCATGGACGAGAAGGGCGGCTTCATCGACGCCCACCGCACCTTCGCCCTCCTCCTCCGCTACCTCGTCGCGGAGCGGGGCTTGCGGGGGGTGGTCGTAAAATCGTTCGCCCTGACTGACCTTGCGCAGAAGATCGCCGCGCACTACGGCCTTGAACTCGTCGAGGTCCCGATCGGGTTCAAGTACGCCTGCGAACAGATCCTGAAGAAGGACGTCCTGATCGCGGCCGAGGAGAGCGGGAGCATCGCCATCCGCGGCCACATCCCGGAGCGGGACGGGATCCTCTGCTCGCTCCTCCTCGTCGAGATCGCCGCCTCCGCCGGCCGGCCGATGAGCCACGTCGTCGAGGGGCTGCTTGAGGACTTCGGCCCGCACGTCT
>CAYHEK010000023.1:0-11159 GCA_964355545.1 uncultured Thermotogae bacterium
CCTCCTTGCGAACCGCTCCTCCCTCGCCGACAATCGCGGCGAAAGAGAGAAGTTCTCACGGAGGTCTCCATGCTGAAGCGCCTTTCTGTGCTCGCCGTCGTTGTTGCCCTCTTCTCCCTCGCCGCCCTCCCCCAGGGAACGCGGACGGGGATCGTCGTCGCCCTTCCTGATGAGCCGCCGAGCCTCGACCCGACGACGAACGCCTCGGCGGCGATCGATCAGATTCTGCAACAGAACGTGTACGAGGGGCTCGTGCGCGTCGCCCCGGACGGCCGGATCGAGCCGGCCCTCGCCTCCTCCTTCGACGTCTCGCCGGACGGCCGGACCTACACCTTCTCCCTGCGGAAAGGAGTCGTCTTCCACAACGGCCGTTCGTTCACGGCCGCCGACGTCGTCGAGACCCTCCGCCGCGACATGGATCCGGCGACCGGCCATCCCAACCCGAATTACTACGCGGGGATCGCGGAGATGGAGACCCCCGATCCGTTCACGATCATCTTGCGCATGCGCGAGGTCGATGCCTCCTTCCTCTCCCTCCTCGCCCTGGGCGACTCGGTGATCCTCCCCGAAGAGGTCCCCACCGACCTGGCGAATCGCCCGGTGGGGACGGGCCCCTTCCACTTCGTCGAGTGGCGCGTCGGGGACTCCCTACGCCTCGAGCGGTTCGCAAGCTACTACCTCCCCGGTGTCCCTCTTCTCCAAGAGGTGACCTTCCGCTTCATCCCTGATTCCGCCTCCGCCCTCGCCGCGCTCCTCGCCGGAGATGTCGACCTCGTCGCCCGCGTCCCGGCGGAGATTGCCCTCGCGGTGAAGGACGACCCGCGCTTCCGCACGGTCGCCGGGCCGCAGAACCTGGTCCAGCTCCTCGCCATGAACAAGGAACGGGCG
The DNA here is from genome assembly GCA_964355545.1 of uncultured Thermotogae bacterium. Classification (GTDB taxonomy): domain Bacteria; phylum Bipolaricaulota; class Bipolaricaulia; order UBA7950; family UBA9294; genus JAPLGE01. The sequence goes on from CAYHEK010000023.1 coordinate 889, forward strand.
CCCTTCTCTGACCTCGTCGTCCGCCAGGCGATCGCCCACGCCCTCGATCGCAGCGCGATCATCGAGGGGACGATGTTCGGCTACGGGATCCCGATCGGGTCCCACCTCACGCCGTCGAGCCCTTACTACGTCGACCTCACGCGGCTTTACCCCTACGACCCCGACGAGGCGCGCCGGCTCCTCACGCAGGCCGGATACCCGGAGGGCTTCTCCGCGACCCTCACCCTCCCTTCGAACTACGAGATCCACGTGCGCACGGGCGAGATCATCGCCGACGAGCTCGAACGGGTGGGGATCCACCTCAAGATCGAGCTCGTGGAGTGGGGACAGTGGCTCTCCCGCGTCTACACGCAGGCGGACTACGACCTGACCGTGATCGGCCACGTGGGGAAGCTCGACCCGGGCGCGATGCTCGCGAACTACGGCACCGACAGCCCGAACTACTACTACCGCCGCGGCTACACGAACCCGCTTCTAAACGACCTCTTGGCAGAGGGCCGGCGCACGGTAGACCCCGAGCGCCGCGCAGAGATCTACGCCGACGTTCAAGAGATCCTCGCCCGCGACGTCGTCAACTACTTCATCCAGGACCCCGATCAGATCTTCGTCATGAAGGCGGAAGTCAGTGGGTTCAACCTCTATCCGATCTACCTCGTCCAGGTGGTGGACGTCTCCTGGTCCTCCTAAGGCCGGCGGGATCCGCGCGGGTCGAGGCGGTCGCGCAGGCCGTCCCCGAGGAGGTTGAACCCAAGGATCGCCAGGGCGATCGCCATCCCGGGGAAGAGGGCCGGCCAGGGGTCGAGGGCGAGGAAGGCGCGCGCCTCGTAGACCATCCTCCCCCAGGAGGGGTGCGGCGGCTGCACGCCCAGGCCGAGGTAGCTCAGTCCTGCGTCGGCGAGGAGGGCCGTCCCCAGGCTGACTGTCGCCTGAATCAAGAGGGGCGAGGAGAGGTTGGGGAGGAGGTGGACGACGAGAACCCGCATCGGGCCGCCACCGCACGCGCGGGCGGCGGCCACGAAGTCCCGCTCGCGGAGGGAGAGGAGCAAGCCGCGCGCGAGGCGGGCGAACGCCGGGACGGTCGCCACGGCGATCGCGATCATCGCGTTCCGCAGGCCCGGCCCGAAGGCGGCGATCACGAGGATCGCTAAGAGCACCACGGGAAAGCCCATCACGAAGTCGATCGTCCGCATCACGACCTCATCGACCCACGGGCCAAAGTAGCCGGCGGCCATCCCCAGAACGGTCCCCACCAGAGCGCCGATCGCCACGGCGAGGACCCCCACGAAGAGGGAGTTCCTCGCGCCCTCCATCAGCCGGCTGAGGGTGTCCCGCCCCAGGTGGTCGGTCCCGAACGGGTGGGCGAGGGAGGGGGCCTCCAGGCGAGCGGGGATGTCCTGACGGCTCGCAGGGTACGGGGTGAAGACGAGGCTCAAGAGCGCGACAAAAGCGAACGCCGCGACGATCCCCCCACCGAGGACGAGGTCGATCCGCCCCCTCGTCCGTCTACTGGTAGCGGATGCGCGGATCGAGGAGGCCATAGACGATATCGACTCCGAAGTTCAAAAGAGCGATCAGGAAGGCGATGACCACGACGCATCCCTGCACGAGGGGGAGGTCGCGCTCCCCGACCGCCTGGAAGACGAGCCGGCCAAGACCCGGAAGGTAGAAGACGTTCTCGATGATGATGCTCCCCGCCAAGAGCTGGGCGACGAGAAGCCCGACGACCGTGACGAGGGCGATGAGGGCGTTCTTCATCGCGTGCTGGTACAGGACGCGTGAGGCGGACAGGCCCTTCGCGCGGGCGACCTGGATGTAGTCCTCGCCGAGGACCTCAAGGAGGGACCCCCGCGCCATCCGGCCGAGGACGGCCGCCCGCGGGAGGGAGAGGGCGACGGCCGGCAGGAGAAGGGCGAGGGCGGCCCTCCCCCCCGCCGTCCAGCCCGGGAATCCCCCGGCGGGGAGCCAGTGGAGATGCACCGCAAAGAGAAGGACGAGGAGGATCCCGACCCAGAACTCGGGGACAATCATTCCCACCTGTACGACGAACCGGCTCAGGTAGTCCCCGGTGCGGCGGTGGTGGGCCGCGGCGAAGGCCCCAAGGGGGATCCCCACGAGAAGCGCCATCGCCGTCGCGAGCCCCGCAAGGGACAGGGTCACGCCGAGGCGCGAGCCAACGAGGGATGAGACGGAGAGGCCCCGGTGCAAGGAAAGACCCAGGTCGCCACGCAGGGCGTGGCCCAACCAATCCAGGTACCGAATGAAGACAGGACGGTCGAGGCCCAGGCGCGCGCGCGTCGCCGCGTAGGCCGCCGGGTCGGCGTCGATCCCGAGCACGATCTGGGCCGGGTCACCGGGGATCACGTTGAGGACGAAGAAGACAGCGACGGAGATCAAAAGGAGCGCGAGCAGTAGTCCGACGATCCGCCTCCCCAGGTACGCTGTCACCCCGCTCCCCTCCGCGCCCCCCCGTCGCGCGAAAGAAGTATACCCAAGAGGGGAAGGGACGGCCTGGGCACTCGTCTACCCGCCCAAGGCCGCCTGGGCCGCCGCGAGGCGGGCGATCGGGACGCGGTAGGGGCTGCAGCTCACGTAGTCGAGGCCGACCCGATGACAGAAGTGGACCGACGCGGGATCGCCTCCGTGCTCCCCGCAGATCCCAAGCTTCAGGTTCGGGCGCGCGGCGCGGCCCTTCTCGATCGCCATCGTGACGAGCTGTCCAATCCCCTCCTGATCGAGGGTCTGGAAGGGGTCGGCGGGCAGGATCTTCCGCTGGATGTAGTCGGGAACGAACCCGCCGATGTCGTCGCGCGAGAAGCCAAACCCCATCTGCGTCAGATCGTTCGTGCCGAACGAGAAGAACTCCGCCGCCTCTGCGATCTGGTCGGCGACGAGACACGCCCGCGGGATCTCGATCATTGTCCCGTAGAGGAACGCGATCTTCTCGACGCCCATCCGGGCGCAGACGTCGGCGTAGACCCGGTCGACGAGCGCCCTCTGGTGATCGAGCTCGGCCTTGATGCCGACGACGGGGATCATGATCTCCGGGAGCGCCACCTTCCCCTCGCGCTCAAGCTCGACGGCCGCCTCGAGGATCGCCCGGACCTGCATCTCCGACACCTCGGGATAGGTGATCCCAAGGCGCACGCCGCGGTGACCCATCATCGGGTTCGTCTCGTGCAGCGCAAGGGCGCGCTTCTCGAACTCCTCCGCGGAGATCCCGAGCGACGCGGCGAGCCTCGCCCGCTCGTCGGCGCGGTTGGGGACGAACTCGTGGAGCGGCGGGTCGAGGAGCCGGAAGGTCACCGGAAGGCCGTCCATGACCGCCATCGTGTCCTTGACGTCCTTCTTGACGAACGGGAAGAGCTCGTCGAGCGCCGCTCGCCGCTCGGCCTCGGTCTTGGAGATGATCATCTTGCGTAGCGCGAAGAGCGGCTTCTCGGAGTTTTTGCCGTAGAACATGTGCTCGGTGCGGAAGAGGCCAATCCCCTCGGCGCCGAAGCGGCGCGCCTGCGCCGCGTCCTCCGGCGTGTCGGCGTTCGTCCGCACGCCGAGCCTCCGGTACTTGTCGACGATCGCCATGAACTGGACGAAGCGCGGGTTCTCGGTCGAACTGACCATCGGGAGCCCTCCGGCATAGACGTAGCCCCTGGTGCCATTGAGGGTGAGGTAGTCTCCTTCCCGGAACATCTGGTCAGCGATCTTGAGCGTCTTCGCGTGGGCATCGACGTGAAGGGCCGAGCACCCGACCACGCAGCACTTGCCCCAGCCGCGGGCGACGAGGGCTGCGTGGGAGGTCATCCCGCCGCGGGCGGTGAGGATCCCGTCGGCGGCGCGCATCCCCTCGACGTCCTCGGGGTTCGTCTCCTCGCGGACGAGGAGGACGTGCTTGCCCTCTTTCGCCCACTTGACCGCGTCGCTCGCGGTGAAGACGATCTGACCGCTGGCACCCCCTGGCCCGGCGGGCAGGCCCTCGGCGAGCCGCACGGCGCCCTTCTCGGCCCTGGGGTCGACGATCGGGTGGAGAAGCTCGTCAAGCTGGGCCGGCGAGAGGCGCATGACGGCCTTTCTCTCGTCGATCAGCCCTTCGCCGAGCATGTCCATCGCGATGTTGAGGGCTGCCGTGCCGGTGCGCTTCCCGACGCGGCACTGTAGCATCCAGAGGCGCCCCTCCTGGATCGTGAACTCGATATCGAGCATGTCGGTGAAGCGGCGCTCGAGCGCCGCCCGGATCTCGTCGAGCTCGCGGTATGTCGCCGGCATCGCCGATTCCAGGGACGCGAGGCGCCGGTTGTGCTCGCTCTTCGTCGCCTCGTTGAGTGGGTTCGGGGTGCGGATGCCAGCGACGACGTCCTCGCCCTGCGCGTTGGAAAGCCACTCGCCGTAGAACCGGTTCTCGCCCGTCGCGGGGTTGCGCGTGAACGCGACACCGGTCGCCGAGGTCGAGCCCATGTTGCCGAAGACCATCGCCTGCACGTTGACCGCCGTCCCCCACTCGTCGGGTATCCTTTCGATCCGGCGGTAGGAGACCGCGCGCTTGCCGTTCCAGGAGGCGAACACCGCGCCGATCCCGCCCCAGAGCTGCTCGCGAGGATCGTCGGGGAAGTCCTTCCCGAGGACTTCCTGGACGCGGATCTTGAAGCGCCGAACGAGGTCCTTGAGGTCAGCGGCCTCTAGGTCGGCGTCCGTCTTGTACCCCTTGGCCCTCTTCACCTCGGCCAGCATCTGGTCGAGCTGCTGGCGGATCCCCCGCCCCTCGGCCGGCTCGATACCCGCCGCCTTCTCCATCACGACGTCCGAGTACATCATGATCAGGCGCCGGTAGGCGTCGTAGACGAAGCGCTCGTTCTTGGTCTTCTTGACGAGGCCAGGGATCGTCGACGAGCACAGGCCGACGTTGAGGACGGTCTCCATCATCCCCGGCATCGAGCTGCGCGCGCCGGAACGCACCGAGACGAGGAGCGGGTCCTCCGGATCCCCGAAGCGCAGTCCCATCGTCGCCTCGACCTCGCGGAGCGCCGCGTCGACCTCTCCGACGAGCGAGGCCGGGTAGGCCCTCCCGTGCTGGTAGAAGTATGTGCAGACCTCCGTCGAGATCGTAAACCCCGGCGGGACGGGGATCTCCAGGCGCGCCATCTCCGCCAGGTTCGCCCCCTTCCCGCCGAGGGCCTCCTTCATCGAGGCGTCGCCCTCGCTCTTTCCCTTGCCGAAGAAGTAGACCAGCCTTCGCTTTACCACCGTCATGCACCTCCAGAATGCCGTCTCAATCTGTCACGATCCGAACAAGGCGTCGACGAACTCGGCGGAGGAGAACTCGTGCAGGTCCTCCTCCCCCTCGCCGACGCCGATGTACGCGATCGGGATCCGAAGCTCCTCCCAGATGGCGAGGACGACCCCGCCCTTCGCCGTCCCGTCGAGCTTCGTCAGAATAAGCCCTGTGAGGCCGATCGCCCCGTTGAAGGACGCGGCCTGGGAGATCCCGTTCTGTCCCGTGGTTGCGTCCAAGACGAGGAGCCGCTCGTCCGAGGGGCGGCCGAGCTTCTTCTCCACCGTCCGCTCGATCTTCTTTAGCTCCTCCATGAGGTTGTACTTTGTCTGCAGGCGGCCTGCCGTGTCGATGAACAAAACCCCGCCTTGCTTGCGGACGTGGTCCAGGGCGTCGAAGACGACCGCGGAGGGGTCGGCACCGAGCTCGTGCCGGACGAGGTCCGCCCCCACACGCTCCGCCCAGACGGCAAGCTGCTCCATCGCCGCGGCACGAAACGTGTCCGCGGCGGCGAAGGTGACCGAAAGCGAGGGGTCGATCCCCCGGAAGCGGGCGGCGAGCTTGGCAACCGTGGTCGTCTTCCCCGATCCGTTCACCCCGGCGACGAGGACCACGGTCGGCTCGCCGTCTCTCCGCAGGGCGAGCGCCCTCTCCGATCCAGCGAGGCGCTCCCGGATCCCTTCCTTCAGGGCGGCGAAGGCCGCCTCCCCGGCGAACCCCTCCCGCCGGGAGCGCTCGGCGAGCCCCTCGACGAGGGCTTTCGTCATCCGCACTCCAACGTCGCCCCCGAGGAGGATCCCCTCGATCTCCTCGAGCTCCTCCGCAGAGAGTCTCTCCCCTCGACTCAAGACCCGCGCGACCGAGTCGGTGAGGCCGGAGCGGGTCTTCCGCAGGCCATCCTTCAGCCGGTCGAACCAGGACATCACATCGCCTCCGGGGCCGATATACCCAGGATCTCCAGGCTCCGGGCAAGGACGGTCCGCACTCCCTGCGTGAGGGCGAGGCGCGCGCGCGTCACCCGCTCCTCTTCGCCCAAGACTCGGTGGTCGGTGTAGTAGGCGTGGAAGGCGCGGGCAAGGCCGAGGGCGTACTCCGCGAGGAGGTGCGGAGCGAAGTCGAGCGCCGCCTCGTTCACGACCTCGGGGAAGCGGTCGAGCTCTTTGACGAGGTCGAGCTCCTCCCGCGCCTCAAGAGGGGCCAGATCAGCCGTGTCGAGGTCCGCCTCCGTCACCTTGGCCTTGCGGAAGATCGAGACGACCCGCGTGTGGGCGTACTGGATGTAGTAGATCGGGTTATCGAGGGACTGAGCGCGCGCGAGGTCCATGTCGAACTCGAGGTGGCTCTCCGGTTTGCGCGCGACAAGGAAGTAGCGAACGACGTCGCGTCCGACCTCGGAGAGGAGGTCGGAGAGCAGGACAAAGCGGCCGGCGCGCGTCGACATCCGCGCCGCCTCTCCTCCCTCCTTGATGCTCACAAACTGGTGCAGGCCGTAGCAGAGGAAGTCCTCCGGGTAGCCGAGGATGCGCATCGCCGCCTTCACGGAGGACTGCTCCGTCTGGTGATCCGCGCCCTGCACGTCGATCACCCGCTCGAACCCGCGGCGGCGCTTGTTGATGTGGTAGGCGATGTCGACCATGAGGTACGTCGGCCGGCCGTCGCTGCGCACGAGGACCGAATCCTTCGCCCCTCCGTGCTCCTCCGCGTTGAGCCAGATCGCCCCGTCCCGCTCGTAGGTCCCCTCGTGCGCCCGCAGCGCCTCGAGGGCCGCGGCGACCTCGCCGCGTCGGTGAAGATCCGCCTCGCTCGTCCAGACGTCGAAGTTCACCCCCAGCGCCTTGAGCTCCTCCTTGATCCCCGCGCTGATCCGCGAGACGGCCTCGTCCTTGAACCACTTCGCCGCCTTCTCATCGAACGTGGGGAAGCGCTCACCGAGCTCCTCCTTCAGGGCGCGTCCCATCTCGATCAGGTAGTCGCCGTGGTATCCGTCCTCGGGGACCTCCGCGTTCTCCCCCAGCGCCTGGCGGTAGCGCGCCCACAGGGACTGAGCAAGGAGGTCGACCTGCCGCCCCTCGTCGTTGAAGTAGTACTCCCGCGTCACCTCGTACCCGAGCGCCGTGAAGAGCGAGGCGAGGACGTCTCCCAAGACGGCCTGGCGGCCGTGCCCCACGGTGAGGGGGCCGGTGGGGTTCGAACTGACAAACTCGATCTGGAGCCTCTTCGCTGGGGGCACCTCGACCAGGATGGGCCGATCCCCGAGGCGGAGGAGCTCTCGGAGGGCGCCTTGGACGATATGCGGCTTGAGGAAGAGGTTGATGAACCCAGGGCCGGCAACTTCCACCCGTTGGAATGGCCCACGCTCGAGGGCTTTCTGCAGGCGCAGGGCGAGATCCCGTGGCGGAATCCCCGTCGCCTTCGCCCCCACGAGGGCGACGTTCGAGGAGAAGTCCCCAAACTCGGGCCGTTCCGGGGCCTCGACCTCGACCGCGACCGCAGGGAGGCCGAGCCTCTCCCACGCAGAGGCAAGCGACTCCGTAACGGATGATTTCAACATGTGATGACCAGGCGAGGAGGAAGCGACGCTACTTCTCGACGATGAAGCGGATCCCGGTCTTGACTTCTCCCGCGATCTTCAGCTCCATAAAACCCGGGATCACCTTGATCGGCGAACCGCCGCTCTTCTCCACCAACCGCCGTGCAATGGCGATCGCCTTCACGGACTGATTGACCGCTCCCGCGCCGATCGCGTGAACCTCCACCACCCCACTCTCCTCCAAGGCCCCAGCGATCGCGCCGGCTACCGAGTTTGGGTTCGAGCGCGAAGCGACCTTCAAGACCTCCATGGCCGTCCTCCTCCGCCACGTGCGCTGCGACGTACGCTCTAAACCCCTTCTTTAAAAGTATAGTCAGGGGCGAGTCCCCTGTCAAAGCGCGATCGGACGGCTTAGAGGGGACTGATGGCGCGTCAAGCGGAGAGGATAGGCCATTGAGCCGGGGGACACCCCGAGGCCACGCTTGGATGGCACAGATCGCTCTCTGATGGCTGGTTGCGACGTGACTTGGCGCACCATAATGATTGTTTGGGCTCTCACTCGACCTTGGAGGGGAGTGGTCCTGTGCTTGGCCGGGAGGCCGACGCGAGTAACATGTCCTTCAGCATGACGTCCAAGCACGCTCTTCGGAACCCCTTCCGCAATCCGATCGTCACGGTGGTCGGCGCGCTCCTCCTCACCGCGCTCGGGGCAGGGGTGATCGTCCTCGTCCTCCTTTTCGTCGTCGAACCGCTCTGGCGACCCCAGTTGCGAGAGAGCGTCGCCTATCGTAGCGAGGCATTCACCCTGTGGTATCAGAAGGACTCCCCGGCGAAAGGAGGTCACGCCGAGCTCGCCCGCGCCCTGGAAGAGGATCTCGATGACCTCACGCGCCTCCTTGAGGTCAACCGAAGCCAGATCCCTCCTCAGATCGACGTTTTTATCCACAACGACATGCAGGCCATGAAAGGCGCGATCCTCGAGCGTAAGGGTGGGCAGGCGGTCCCCACCTATCGCCCCGCGCTCGACCTCCTCGCCTCCGAGGTGCCGCGGCCGCGGCTCGCTGAACTCGTCCTCGCCTTCGGCTGGGGGCGGTGCGGGTCGCAGCTTCTTCAAATCGGCGCTGCACTCTACACCGCAGAGCCCACGCGCAACTACCACGCCTTCGTCGCCGCCCTTCCCGAGCGGCTCTTCCTCACCCTCCCCGAACTCATCCGCCTCGAGGAGACCAATCGCCTCCCTCAGAGCCTCTACCAACGGGTCGACTCGCCCTACGCCCCGGCCGCGATCGGCGATCTCGCGGACCTCAAGTCGCTCCTCGGCCTCTCCATTGAGGAGATGGACCCCTCCGACCTCACATTCTGGGAGGCCGCCTCCTTCGTCCAGTTCCTCGTTGAGGAGAAAGGTGGAATCGCGGGGCTGAAAGGAGCGTGGGGAGCCGGGAAGACGACGACCCTCCTCGAGCGGATCGCCCCCCTCGTCGAGCTAGGAGACGCGTGGCGCGCCACCGCACTCGAGGAGGGGAGAACCTCTCCCGATCTCCCCTACCTGCGCGCCTTCTATCTTGTGGGAAGCGGCGATCCCGATGCCGCGTTCGCCGAGACGAGACGCTGGTCCCTTGAGGGACTTTCCGATGAGGGTCTCCTCCTCGCCGGGCGGTGTGCGTGCGCGGTAGGGGCGTTCGCGGAGGCCCGTGCTATTCTTGAGCGCCTCCCCCGAGGGGAGGCGAAGGACGAGCTCGAGCGGCTCACCGCCCTCTACTCCGGATGGGGTGTTGTGGAAAGAGGCCGGATTCGGGTCCTCTCCGCCGATCCCTCGGCGACCACACTCGAGAAGTTCCTCGCCTCTGTTGAAGAGAGCTATGCCTCGATCACAAGGCGTCTCACTCTCTCACCTATCGAGCTCCCCGGCCGCCTCACGGTCCTCATCTATCAGGACGAGGCCACGCGCGGACAGGGAAGGACGCTCGTGCCTTTCGCCGAGGCGCAGAGCGCGACCCTTCACTGCGTGGCCACGGAGGACCTCGCCTTTCGTCTGGCGCAGGTCCTGCCGGCCTACGCCTGGGTGAGCGAGACCTACTCCCGGCTCCTCCGCGAAGGCCTCGCCGCGGCCCTCGCGCGCGGAGCGGGACTCCTCGTCGAAGAGGGTTGCCGTCTGCTCCGGGAGGGGCGATGGCTTCCCCTCCGCTCGGTCGACTTCGGCAGCGCGGAGGCCTCCGTTGTGTGGACCGAGGCCGGCCTCCTCCTCGAGTACCTGCTCGAGCACTACGGTTCGGAGAGGGTGAGGATGATCTGGATCGCGACCTCGCCGCTCGACCGCTACCTCTCCTTCGATCGCGCCCTGGAGGAGATCTGCGGGACAAGTAGACAGGGACTGGAGGGCGTCCTTTTCGCATCGTTCCTGGACTGCGCAATTGACACGACCGAGTGCCCAGCGCTATTATGTTTTCCAGTTACAAAGAGCAAAGGCTCTCCACTAGG
>CAYHEK010000023.1:11259-19852 GCA_964355545.1 uncultured Thermotogae bacterium
TCGCAAGGAGGTAAAGAATGGGACTTCTGCGCCTTCGGGCACTGATGGTGGTCGCCTGCGCGCTTGCCGTGGTCGGGCTCACGGGCCTGGCTTACTCCGAGGCGGAGCTAGAGGCGATCGCGTCCAACGAGCTTGTCCCGGAGATCAGCGCCGCCGCCGGGACGGCTCTCGGGAGCTTCTACGCGAAGACAAAGACCGTTGAGTATCTCGAGGATCTGGCGGTGACCGGCCGGACGATCGGGCTGCGCACGGCGGCGAGCGTAGCCCTCTCCATCCTTTTCCGGACGAAGACAGAGGCCGAGCTCATGGAGATCGCCGGCGGAACGGGCCCCGAGCTCGTGCGCGCGGCCGCAATCGAACCCCTGCAGGTCTTCCTGGTACCGAAGAAGGCCGCCGATTTGAAGGCCCTCGCTGCCGACGCGACGAAGACGCACGAGGTCCGACTCGCCGCGGCGAAGGCCTACTACTTCAAGACGCGCGCGACCCTCAACGCCGCCAAACTCGAGACGCAGGCGGTGACGAACGATAGCGCCGAGCTCGCTTACGCCGCGGGGGGGCTCCTCGGGGGGTTCTACGTCTCCTTCAACCCCAAGACCCAGGCCGAACTCGAGGCCCTCGCGATCAACGGGTCAAGCGAGGGGCTGCGGGTCGCCGGGAGCGTGGCCCTTGTCACGTTCCTTGTGGACCTCTCGGTCGACGAGCTCCAGACGAAGCTCCTCTCCATCTTCGGGATCACGAGCGCTGAGTACCGCGCCGCCTACCAGGCTGCGCTGGCTGTCCAGTTCGCCTCGTAGGCGAACGAAAGAGGGATCCAAGGAGGCAATCGAATGAAGAAGCTCATCCTGATGGTGGCGGCCCTCGCCGCGGTCTTCTGTGTGTCATTTCTCGTCCTCGCGCAGGGGTACGAGACGATGCCGGAGGACGCGTTTATCGTTCCACTTGGGGTCGCTGGCACCTCGTACGCGCACCTCACTCCGGGCGTGCGCGGTGGGACGATGTACGTGGCCACGATCTCGAACCCCAAGAAGTGGAATATCGTCACGTCGCACGAGACGAGCACGAGCCAGTACGGGTACATCATGTGGCCCGGCCTCGTGAACCTTGACCCTAACGACTACTCGTACGTCCCCGAGCTCGCCAAGAGCTGGGAGATCTCGAGCGACAACCTCGTCCTGACCTTCCACCTGCGGAAGGAACTCAAGTGGTCGGACGGGACGCCGTTCACGGCAGACGACGTCGTCTTCTCCTACATGGACCTCTACTCGAACCTGGATGTGGAGACCGACACCCGCGACGTGCTCCTCCTCCCCGACGATAGCTTGCCGGTCGTGGAGAAGGTGGACGACTACACGGTGAAGATGACGCTCTCCGTCCCCTTCCGGCCGATCCTGAACTCGCTCGGCGCGCCCATCGTCCCCAAGCACAAGCTTGAGCAGTACCTCCCGAAGTACAACTCAAGCGCGGCGGCGGACACGTTCAACGGGGCCTGGGGCCTGGACACCGACCCCAAGGAGCTCGTCAGCATGGGGGCCTTCATGGTCAAAAGCTACACCCCAGACCTGAACGTCGTCATGGTCCGAAACCCCTACTACTACCACTACGATCCAAACGGGGTCCAGCTCCCCTACCTCGATAAGTACGTCATCTTGACCGTGGCGAGCCAGGACGTCATCCTCCTCAAGTTCCGGAACGGCGAGATCGACGCCGCGGGGATCCGCCCGGCCGACGTCCCGGTCCTGAAGGCGGAGGAGAAGATAAAGGGGTTCACCGTCCTCGTTGCCCAGGACAAGCCCGTCTTCGGCTCGACCTGGATCACGATCAACCAGGATACGTCGGACCCGAACCTGAAGGCCCTCTTCCGGAACCTCAAGTTCCGCCAGGCGATCGCGCACCTCACCGACAAGGACACGATGATCCGCAACCTGTTCAACGGCCTCGCCGTGCCGCAGTGGAGCCCGGTCAGCTACCTCTCCCCGTTCTACGCCGGACGCGACTCCTACGCTGGCCCGGTGACGGAGAAGGACGCGGTCATCTTCGAGTACGATCCGGCGAAGTCCGCCGCTTTGCTCGATGAGATCGGGATCGTCGACCGAAACGGCGACGGCTGGAGGGACTTCGAGGACGGGACGACCGTCGAGATGGAGCTGAACACGAACGCCGGGAACACCCTGCGCGAGGGAGCCTGTCTCATCATCGCCGACGACGCGAAGAAGATCGGCCTCAAGCTGAACACGAACTTCATCGACTTCAACGTCGTCGTGAACCGCCTGCTGGGCGGAGAGGACTTCCAGGCGATCTACCTTGGGCTGACCGGCGGGACCGAGCCGCACAGCGGAGCGAACGTCTACGTCTCGACGGGCGGCCTGCACTCCTGGCACTACTCGGCGGCGACGGGCGACATCACCGAGGTCGAGAAGAGGGTCGACGAGCTCCAAGATCTGGGCGCGTCCACGTTCGACCTCGACCAGGCGTTCGCCTACTACAAGGAGTACCAGCGGATCCTCGCCGAGGACCTCGGCCTGATCTACACGATCAACCAGGCTTTCCTGTACGCCTACTACAACCGCATTGGGAACGCGGAAGTCGCCAAACCGAACGCGACGCCAAGTGGGGTCGAAGGCTTGACGATGGACTTCGTCTATCTGAAGTCGTAGAAGGAAGAGGGAACGGCGGGGCACGGCCTGGCCGTGCCCCGTTTCTATACAACCAAAGGAGTCCCCGTGCTGACCTACATCGTTCGCCGGACCCTGTACATGCTCCCGCTCCTTCTCGTCGTCTCGCTCATCTCGTTCATGCTGATCGAGATCATGCCCGGCGACTACCTGACGAAGACGCGGCTCAACCCGGCGATGACGCAGGAGACCTTCAACGCCATGGCGAAGCGCTACGGCCTCGACAAGTCGCCGCTTGAGCGCTATTGGGTCTGGCTCAAGGGGATCATCACCCGGGGCGACTTCGGGACGTCCTTCGAGACGAGGCGTCCGGTCTTCTTCACCCTGTTCGAGGGCGGCCGGCTCATGTGGACGTTGATCGTATCCCTCTCCACCATGTGCATCACGTGGCTCATCGCGATACCGCTTGGCATCTACTCTGCGACGCACAAGTACAAGGTGAGCGACCATACGCTGACCTTCTTCGGCTTTTTGGGCCTCTCCTTCCCCAGTTTCTTCTTCGCCCTCGTCCTCCTCTGGCTCCTCGTCGGCGTCTTCAAGGTGGGGCAGTACGGCCTGGGGGTGGGCGGGCTCTTCGACAACCGCTTCATCGACACGCCGTGGTCGTTCGCGAAACTCGGGAACCTCCTGTGGCACATCTGGCCGGCGTGGTTCGTGATCGGCACGATCGGCATGGCCGGGCTCTTGCGCTACATGCGCGGGAGCCTCCTCGACACGCTGTCACTCCAATACGTCCAGACGGCCCGCGCCAAGGGCCTCTCCGAACGGGTCGTGATCTACAAACACGCGGTGCGAAACGCGATCAACCCGCTCGTCAGCATGCTCGGCATGTCCCTCCCCGATCTCGTCGCGGGCTCGCTCATCGCGGCGACGATCCTCAATCTCCCCACTGTCGAGAGGGCGTTCTTCACCTCCCTGCGCATGCAGGACGACTACGTGATCATGGGCGCCCTTCTCTTCTTCAGCCTGTTCCTCTTGATCGGGAACCTCCTCGCCGACATCCTCCTCGCGTGGGTGGACCCGCGGATCCGCTATGGCTAAAAGAGAGGGAGCGTAGCGGATCATGCTTGGGCGAAAGAAGAAGGTGGCTACCGAGGAGACCCTCGGACCACAGTACGTCAGCAGATCCCAGGGGCAGATGGTCTGGAGGGCCTTCCGGAAGCATCGCCTCGGAAACGTGGGAACGGCACTCGTCCTTTTCTTCGCGATCCTCGCGATCTTCGCCGACTTCTTCGCCCCCTACCCGTACGACCAGCAGTTCCGCCACTTTCCGTTCGCCCCACCGGCGACCTTCCATTTCCGAAGCGATCAGGGGACGTCCGTGCGTCCGTTCGTCTACCTGACCACGCGAGGCTTCAACCCAGAGACGTACGCCCCCACCTATGCGGAAGACACGAGCAAGCGGTACTACGTTCGCTTCTTCGTGCGCGGCTCGGAGTACCGCCTCTTGGGTCTCTTCAGGACGCGGATTCATCTCTTTGGCGCGCGAGCGGAAGACGGGATAGAGGCGCCGATCTTCCTCTTTGGCACGGACACCTACGGTCGTGATCTCTTCTCGCGGACGATGTTCGGCGGACGGGTCTCGCTCGCCGTCGGGCCGCTCGTCGTCCTGTTGAGCTTCCCGATCGCGATCCTCGTGGGCGGGCTCTCGGGGTATTACGGCGGAGGGGTGGACATGGTCCTCCAGCGGGTCGGCGAGGTCTTCATGGCCATCCCCGGCCTTCCCATCCTGCTCGCGATGGGAGCCGCTCTCGCCGGCATGGGCCTCTCCTCTACACAGGTCTTCCTCGGGATCATCATGGCGCTCGCCCTCATCGGGTGGGCGGGGACGGCGCGGGTCATCCGCGGCCAGGTCCTTGCCATCCGCGAGATGGACTTCGTCACCGCCGCTCGCGCCGCCGGGGCGAGCGGCCTGCGCGTGATCCTCCGCCACATTACCCCCAACGTCACGAGCTACCTCGTCGTCGCCGCGACCCTCACCATCCCCGCCATGATGCTGACGGAGGCGGCCTTGAGCTTCCTCGGGTACGGGATCCGCGAGCCGATGACGAGCTGGGGGCAACTCCTGAACGCCGCGACGAACATCGCCGATATCGAACAACACCCCTGGCTCCTCATCCCTGGCTTCTTCATCGTCCTCTCGGTCCTAGCCTTCAACTTCATGGGGGACGCGATCCGCGACGCCGTCGACCCCTTCAGCATCACGTAGTCCCGAAGGGGCGAGCCCCTCCCGGTCGCGTGCAACTTAACCTTGCATCCAATCCACTCTTTCGGTAATCTTTCCCAACAAACGCAGAAGGGCGGTCGGCCATGGAGAAGATCGAGCGGACGTTCATCGAAGACGAGATGGAGCAGTCCTACATCAACTACGCGATGAGCGTCATCCGCGGCCGAGCGATCCCCGACGTCCGCGACGGCCTGAAGCCGGTGCAGCGGCGGATCCTCTACGGCATCTCCGAGCTAGGCCTCGACCCGGACAAGCCGCACAAGAAGGCGGCGCGCATCGTGGGGGAAGTGATGGGGAAATTCCACCCCCACGGTGACGTGGCGATCTACGACACCATGGTCGGGATGGCCCAGCCCTTCTCCTACCGCTACCCCCTGGTCGACGGCCAAGGAAACTTCGGGTCGATCGACGGGGACGAGCCCGCGGCGATGCGCTACACCGAGGCGCGCCTCACGTCCATCGCGACGGAGTTCCTCGAGGAGCTCGGCGAGAAGACGGTCGACTGGATGCCGAACTTCGACGACTCGCTCAAAGAGCCGGTCGTCCTCCCGACAAAGGTGCCGCACCTTCTGATGAACGGGGCGTGGGGGATCTCTGTCGGGATGACGACGCAGATCCCACCGCACAACTTGAGCGAACTCGTGGAAGGGATCATCCACCTGATGGACCACCCAGAGGTCTCGGTGAACGACCTCCTCGCTCACATCCCTGGCCCGGACTTCCCCACGGGCGGGATCATCCTGGGGAGGGACGGGATCGAGGAGATGTACCGCACCGGCCAGGGGAAGCTCACACTGCGGGGCAAAGCCACGATCGAAGACCACACGATCTTGATCAGCGAGATCCCCTACCAGGTGCGCAAGTCGGCGATCGTCGAGGTGATCGCCGAGAAGGCGCGCTCGGGCGAGATCGACGGGATCGCCGACCTGCGCGATGAATCCGATCGCTCGGGGCTGCGCGTGGTGGTCGAGCTGAAGCAGACGGCGAACGCAAACGTCGTCCTGAACCAGCTCTTCAAGTTCACTCCCCTCGAGCGAACCTTCGCCGCCGTCTTCCTCGTCATCCTCGACGGGAACCCGCGCACCCTCTCCCTGAAGGAGATCCTGAACTCGTTCATCGACTTCCGCAGGCAGGTGGTGCGACGCCGCACCGAACACCGCCAGGAGGTGGCCCGCCAGCGCGCCCACATCCTTGAAGGATACCGGACCGCCCTCGCCCACCTCGATCGGACGATCGAGATTCTGCGCAAGGCGAAGGACGCTTCCACGGCCGCCGCCCACCTCAAGGAGGAGCTCGCCCTCACGGACGAGCAGACCGACGCCATCCTGAAGATGCGCCTGTCGCAACTCACGGCACTCGAGCGCGAGAAGATCGACACCGAGCACAAGGAGAAGCTTGAGGCGATCGCGGAGTACGCGCGGATCCTGGGAAGCGAGATCCTGCTCGATGAGACGATCAAACGCGAGCTGCGCGAGGTTGCCGACAAGCACGGCGACGAGCGCCGGACCCTGATCACGGACGAGGAGGGCGAGGTCGACTTTGTAGGCCTCATTCCCGACTACGACCTGATGGCCTGTGTCACCCAGAAGGGCTACGCCAACGCTCCCCGGGCGAGCGACTTCAAGAGTCAAGGGCGCGGCGGCAAGGGAGTCATCGGCCAGAGGACGAAGGAAGACGACTACATCTGCTGCACGACACTCGTCAACGCGCGCGACGACCTCCTCTTCTTCACCGATCACCGCCAGGTCTACCGGACTCAAGGGTACAAGCTCCCGTCCCTGAAGCGAGACTCACTCGGGAAGAACCTGCGCAACCTGATCGCGCTCAGCCAGGAGGAGGTCGTCCGCACGATCCTTCCGGTCCGAAGTTTCACCGAGGTCGAGGACCGCGTCTGCCTCATGGCGACGGCGAACGGGATCGTGAACAAGAATCGCCTCGCCGACTACGCGAACGTCTACACGGGCGGGATCATCGCTCTGAACGCGGACGAGGACGACCGGCTCGTGGACGTGGCCGCAAGCAGCGGGGACGGGGAGCTCGTCCTCGCCACCCAAAAGGGGCAGACGATCCGCTTCCGCGAGGAGGAGGTCCGTCTGACCAAACGCCCCTCGCGTGGGGTGATCGGGATCCGCCTGGAGGAGGGGGATCGCGTGATCGGGATGGCCGCCCTGGAGCGCGAGCTGACCCTGGACAGGAAGCTCCTCATGGTGACCGAGCGCGGCTACGGCAAACGCGTCTCGCTCGTCGATTTCCCGCTCCAGGGACGCGGCGGCAAGGGGGTCCTCGGGACGAAACTCGATCGCGACTCCGGCCCGCTCGTCTCCATCGCTGTCGTCTCAGACCAGGACGAGATCATCCTCATCACCGAAGCCAAGGTGATCCGCATCTTCGCGGGCGAGATCAACACCTACGGCCGCTACGCCCGCGGGGTGCGCCTGATCCAGCTCGAGGAGGAGGACCGGATCGTCGCCGTGATCAAGACGTAAGGGGGAGAGAGTGAACCAAGCGATCGAAGAGGCGATGGAGAGGATCGAGCAGGGGACGGCTTGCCTCATCCCGCGCGAGGAGCTCGCGGAGCGCCTTGCGCGCTCAAAGAAGACCGGGAAACCCTTGCGCGTGAAGCTCGGGATCGACCCCTCCGCCCCCCACCTCACCCTCGGCCATTCCGTGCCGCTCCGCAAGATGCGGCTCTTCCAGGACCTCGGCCACATCGGAGTCCTCGTCGTCGGGGACTTCACACGCCGGATCGGCGACCCCTCCGGCCGCGCCTCCACCCGGCCGCTCATGAGCGAGGAGGAGATCCGCCGCAACATGCGGACCTACGAGGAGCAGGCGTTCAAGATCCTCGATCCCAAACGGACCGAGGTCCGCTACAACTCCGAATGGCTAGGGGGCCTCACCTTCGCCGGTGTGATCGAGCTTGCCTCCAAGTACACCGTGGCGCGGATGCTCGAGCGCGAGGACTTCACGAAAAGGATGGAAGAGAACCGTCCGATCAGCATCCTCGAGCTCCTCTACCCCCTCGCCCAGGCGTACGACTCGGTGGCCATCCAGGCGGACGTCGAGCTCGGGGGGAACGACCAGCGCTTCAACCTCCTCGCCGGCCGGGAGATCCAGCGCGAGTACGGCCAGGAGCCGCAGATCGTGCTCACGGTCCCCCTCCTGATCGGGACGGACGGGGTGAAGAGCATGAGCCAGTCGCAGGGGAACTATGTGGGGATTGGCGAGGAGCCCACTGAGATCTTCGGAAAGCTCCTCGCGATTCCCGACGCCCTCCTTCCCGACTACTTCCTCTACCTGACCGACGTCCCCTACGAGTCGGTCTCCTCGCTTCCCCCGCGCGACGCCAAACGACGACTGGCATGGGAGATCGTCGCCATGTACCACGGAAAGGAGGCCGCAGACTCCGCCCGCGAGGAGTTCGACCGCATCTTCATCCGCCACGAGCGGCCGAGCGAAGTCCCCAAGGTCCAAATCGACCGCGCGCTCGTCAAGAAGAACGGGACGATCTGGGTGATCGACCTCCTCGAGGCCTCCGGCCTCGTGAAGAGCCGCGCCGAGGCGAAGCGCCTGATCGCTCAGGGCGGGGTGAAGATCGAAGAGGCTCGCGTCGCCTCCGAGGACGTCGACGTCCCGTTCGCTCCCCCCATCCTCATTCAGGTTGGCAAGCGCGCCTTCGCCGAAGCGATCTAGT
>CAYHEK010000024.1:0-17374 GCA_964355545.1 uncultured Thermotogae bacterium
GGGGGGGGGGGCGGGGAGGATGAGATTGCAGTTAGCCGCCGGATAGCCGCGCGGCTCGCGCAACATGAGCTTGCGCAAGCCGTCGGCGTGCGCCCGCAGGTGGCGCATCTTCTCGAACATCGTGGCCCCAGGTACGTCGAGCACCCCACCGACGATCACACGGCCCGGCTCGCCGCAGGCATGGGCGTCGACAGCCTGAAGCATTCGAGCGATGCGCATGTCTTCTCCCTCCACAGGGTAACGACCGAACGGCCCACATCCCACCCGCCGCGCAGGCCGTGGCGAAGGCGCCCCTCGCCGCATGGTACGGCCAGATGACGACGAAGGACAAGACCCACGCGACCTCGGGCTCCGGTTGCCTCCCGGAGCGAGAACGCAGATCGGATGGAGATCCCCAAAGACGTCAAAAGGAAAGGCTTGCCGGCGCTAACTGAGGTGTGCCGCCCCAAGGATTGCTCACGAAAAGAAAAGCAACCCCGTTCACACCGTGAACGGTGTCGCCCTACGGCCGCCGATCGCGGACGAGCCGCGCGATCGCCGCGGCGAGGAGGAGGTCCTCGCGCGTCGTCACCTTGAGATTCGTTGGCTCGCCGAGGACGGTCGAGACCCTCCCTCCGCAGGCGAGGACGGCGTCGGCCTCGTCGGTGAACTCCCTCTCCCCCGCTCGGAGGGAGCGGAGGAGGAGGTCGCGCTCGAAGCCCTGCGGGGTCTGCATCTCAAGGAGCCCGTGGCGCTCGACCGACCCGGGGAGGACGAAGCCACCCTCATCGCCGTAGCGGAGGGTCTCGGTCACGGGGAGGACCGGGACGGACGCTCCGTGACGCCGCGCGCCCTCGAGGACGCGCACGATGAGGTCGCGACTTGGGAAGGGCCGAGCGCCGTCATGGACAAGAACGATCCCTTCCTCCGCTGCCTCCACCCCCGCGAGCGCGGAGTCCTGCCGTCGCGCTCCGCCGCGGACGAGGCGCACCTCCCGGGAAAGCGAAGCCAAGACCCCTTTCGCCGCATCTTCCTCGCCCGCCGCGACGACGAGGACGAGCCGATCGACAAGGTCGTTCGTAAAGGCGGCCAGGGCGTGCGCGAGGAGCGGTCGACCGGCGACCTCAAGGTAAACCTTGTTCCTCCCCGCTCCGAGGCGAGTTCCCTTCCCTGCCGCGAGGAGGACCGCCGTGACCTTCCCCTCTCCCTTCACGTTAGTCCGCGGCGCCGGTGACCTTGGTCAGGTTCGCGCCGTCTGGGTCGATCATGTAGATCTCCCAGGCCCCAGAGCGATTGGAGTTGAAGAGAATCTTCCCCGAGGCCGACCAAGAGGGGTTCAAGTCGTCCCCTGCGTCGGAGGTGAGGCGGGTGACGGCGAGGGTGTCAAGGGTGATGACGTAGAGGTCCACGTTCTTCTCTCGGTTTGAGACGAAGACGATCCGGTCGCCCTGGGAAGAGAAGCTCGGGGACCAGTCGTCGACTTCGTTCTCCGTCAGGCGCCTCTTCTCCCCCGTGGCGAGGGTGAGGGTGTAGAGCTCAAACCCCTTGGCTGCGGGAGACTCGAAGGCGACCGCCGAGCCGTCGGGCGAGATCGCCGGCTCCCAGTTCTGAAGCTCGGGGCCCTTCGGCGCGAGGAAAGAGCACCCACCGACGAGCAAGGCGAAAGTCACCGTGACTGCAAAAAGGGCTGTCCGCTTCACGCTTCTTTTTCCCATCACTTATTCTCCCATCGGGTGGGGGTCTCCCCGCAGGGCTCCACGAACAGCATTCGCCCGGCCTCCGTCTGCAGGGTGCTCTTCACGGTCGCCTTGATCGTCCGCCCGATGTGGCGGCGGCCGTTCTCCACCACGACCATCGTCCCGTCATCGAGGTAGCCGACCCCCTGCCCGATCTCCTCCCCGCGGTCGATTACCTCGACAGTGAGCTCCTCTCCAGGGATGAAGCGCGGTTTCACGGCGTTCGCGAGCTCATTTACGTTCAGGATCCTCACTCCCTCCACCTGCGCCACCCGATTCAGGTTGTAGTCGGTCGTGACCAGGGTCCCGCCCCCCTCCTTCACCATGCGGATCAGCTTGCGGTCGACCTCCTTGATCGACGGGTAGTCGAGGGACGAGACGCGAAGATCGACTCGCTCGTCCTGCATCAACTCGTGCAGGATCTCGAGACCCCGGCGCCCCTTGCGCCGGCGGAGGCTGTTCGGCGAATCGGCGACGTTCTGAAGCTCGCCTAGGATAAACTCCGGGACGACGACCTCCCCCTCGAGGAAGCCGGTCCGCAGGAGGTCGCCGATCCGGCCGTCGATGATGACGCTCGTGTCGAGGACCTTCGCCCCGGTCGTTCCTGCACTCCCGGCGGCGCCTCCTGCCGCCGGCCGGCCGGCCCAAGAGGAGGAGAAGAGCGACCCCTTCAGAGAAAAGCCCACGCACAGGCCCACACAGAGACCACCGGCCAGGAGAACCCCCTGGGCGACGCGGGCCCCGGCCCCGGCCGCGAAGAGGAGGCGGACGGCGACGGCGAGGACCGCCCCCGCCCCTGCGCCAGCAAAGGCCAAGAGAAGGCCGTTCGCGAGGCACACCTCCACCCCCTCCTTCTCGAACCCTTTTCCGAACCTTCTCCAAAGAACGCGCGCGAGCGCTGCAACAGCGCTCCCAAAAACTGCGCCTCCCACGAGGCTCGTCGCCCACCCCGGGAACGGCCAAAGCGCCGGGATGAATCCGTGGCGGACGGCAACCGCCGCCCCAAGCGTCGCCATCACAAGGAAGAATACGAACCAACGCATCAGTCCACCTCCAAACGATCGGGGAGCCGCTTCCACGTCTCCCCATTTAGTTCGTTCAACGTTGATTATATACGCGCTTGACTTCGCTACAAGCTTCTGCTATTGTATACAGCAAAATCGGCCGGTCGATTGGACACCGGGGGTGAAGGGGGAGAACACTGGGCGCCGATTGGACCGTGCGCGAGATCCTCAACTGGACCCGCGGCTACTTCCGGAACGCGGGGATCGTCCAGCCTAGGCTGGAGGCGGAGATCCTTCTTGCACACACGCTGAACGTCGACCGTCTCCATCTCTATCTCGCTCCGGACAAGCCCCTCACCGCGGAGGAACGGGAGCGCTACCGCGTGGCGATCAAGAAGCGCCGTGCCGGCGTCCCGTTGCAGCATCTGATCGGAGAGGTCACCTTCCTCGGCCTCCGCTTCCGGGTCCGCCGCGAGGCACTCATCCCACGGCCGGAGACGGAGGAACTCGTGGAGCGCGCCTTGCGCCTTGCCTCGCGGGACCGCGAGATCGCCTGCCTTGACCTGGGCACCGGGTCCGGGGTGATCGCGGTCTCACTGGCCAAGTTCCTCCCCCGCGCCCGGGTCACCGCGGTCGACCTGTCCAGAGAGGCCCTGGATCTTGCGCGCGAGAATGCTCTTTTGAACGGACTCGCTGATCGGATCACTTTTCAAGAGAGCGACTGGTTCGAGCGGGTCGACGGGCTCTACGACCTCGTCGTCTCCAACCCCCCCTACGTCTCGCAGGACGAGTCCGAGGCCCTGCCGATCGAGGTGCGCGGCCACGAGCCGCGCCTGGCCTGGGACGGGGGAAAGGACGGGATGGAGAGGATCCGGGCCCTCGCGCGCGACCTGCGACAACACCTGCGCCCGGCTGCTTGGGTCCTCCTCGAGATCGGGGACGGCCAAGGCGAAACAGCCGTGGAGCTTCTCCGCCAGATCGGCCTGGTCGAGGCTCACATCGATACCGACCTCTCCGGCAGGCCAAGGTTCGTGATCGCCCGATGTCCCTCGTAATCCAGGTCTCCGAGCTTTACTTCACCACGGAAGACGGGATCAAGGTGCTGGAGGACGTTCACCTGCGGGTCGAGCGGGGGGAACTCGTCTTCCTGGTCGGGCCCGCAGCAGCGGGGAAGTCCCTCCTCCTGCGACTCCTCGCCGCACAGATCCCCCCGCAGAGCGGCCAGATCCTCGTCCTCGGGCGGAACATCGCCCGCCTCTCCCGCGAGAAGGCCTCCGAGCTGCGGAGGCGAATCGGCTTCGTTCCCCAGGGTTTCTCCCCCCTGCCCGGGAGGACCGTCCTTGAGAACGCCGTGTTCCGCCTGCGGGCGCGGGGTGACTTCCGCGAGCAAGCGGAGGAGAAGGGTCTCGCCGCTCTGGATCGCGTGGGTCTCGTCCCCAAGGTCTCCGCGCCCGCGGCAGACCTCGAACCCTCCGACAAGGTGAGGCTCGGGCTCGCCCTCGCCATCTGCGATGAGCCGCTCCTCCTCCTCTACGACGAGCCGTTCGCAGAACTGGATGAGAAGGAGAGACAGGAACTCTATTCCCTCTTCGCACGAATCCACTCCGCCGGCCTCACGACGCTCGTCGCGACCCGCGGCCCGCTCCCCGACCCGGCACCGCGTCACCGGGTCGTCCTCCTCACAGATGGAAGGGTGAGGGCACCGTGACTCCGTTTCTGTTCGTCCTTGGCGAGCTCCTGCGGACGATCAAAGGCCGAGCCGGCCTCTTCCTCCTCGGCGTCGTCCTCTGCACCTTCCTCTTCCTTGCCTCTTTCTCGAGTTTCTTCCTCCTCGGCACCCCCGCCTCCGTGTCGAGCGGACCGGAAAAAAGTTCGGGAGAGATCGTCGCTTTTCTCTCCCCCCGCCTCTCCGCGGAGGCGGCCGGTGCGATCTACCTCAAGGTCCGCGAGCGCAACGACGTGCGCCGGGTGAACTACCTCCTCGGCCAGGAAGCCGCAGGCAGTCAGGGAGGAGCGATCCTCAAGATTCAGGTGACGAGCCCTTCCGCCGGCGCCGCGCTCGTGGAAGAGCTGCGTGCGACGCCGGGGATCGTGAAGGTTGACCGTGCGTCGCGCCTCGAGAGTGGGGCGCTTATCCTTCCCACGTCCGTGCGGATCATCCTTCTCGCGAGCCTCACCTCAAGCGTCCTCGCTGGACTCGTCGTGGGGCGGCTCGGGTTCGCGGAGGCCCTCTCTTCGTTCTCGGAGGAGATCAAGCTCATGCGCTTCTCCGGAATACCCGAGGCGACGATTCAGGGGCCGATCATCAGTCTGGGGCTCCTCTGCGGCCTGGGAGCGAGCGTCCTTCTCGTCGGAGGGGTCAACCTGGCACACCTCGCCATGACGCCTCATCCGCAGGGGGTTCTCCCCCTCGCCTCCGGCCTTCTCGAGGTGGCGCGGGTCCGAATGACGAGCCTCCTCTCCCTGCCGCTCGGTCTCCTCATGGGAGGGCTCGTGGGAGTCCTCGGGGCGAGTTTGACCAGCGGCCGCGCGTTTCGCCCCTAGATCACTCGTAGCGCAGGGCGTCGACCGGAGGGAGCTTCGCCGCCCGCCGCGCCGGGAGGAGTCCGGCGACGGCGCCGATGAGGAAGGAGAAGAAGAGGGTCCCAACGATCAGGGCCGGGCTGATGACCGTCACGAACTTGACGTTGAAGGCACCGCGGATCACCGCCCCGGCGACCCCGGAGAGGCCGAGGCCGAGGACGACGCCGACCGCGCCGCCGACGAGGCCCATCAGACCGGACTCGATTAAGAAGATCGCGAGGACGTGGCCGTTCCTCGCGCCCACGGCCTTCATGACCCCGATCTCCCGCGTGCGCTCGAGGACCGAGGTGTACATCGTGTTCATCACCCCCACGCCGCCGACGAGGAGGGAGATTCCGGCGATCCCGGCGAGGAAGCCGCTCACGGCTCCCATCACCGTTCCAATCTGCTTGCTGATGTCGTTGTAGGTGACGGTACTTGTGTCCTTGTACCCCGCCGTCTTTAGGGTCTCCTCGACCCGGTCGGCGACCTCTTGCACGTTCGCTCCCTCCGCCGTCTTCACCAGGGTGACAAGGACCGTGTTCGACTTTCCAAAGAGTCCGTCCATCATGTCGAAGGGAATGAAAAGCGTGTCGTCCGTCTCGGGCATCATCGCCCCCGCGGAGAAGCCGCCCGAGTCGCTGGACGCGACCGGGTTGACGATGCCAATCACCTCGAACGGGTGGTCCTCGATCTGGACCGTCGCGCCGAGAGTCACGTGCAGTTCCCGCGCGATCGCGTTCCCCAGGACCACGCTCTGGGTGTCGCCGGCGAGGAAGTACCTCCCTCCCTTCTCGAGCGACAGGTCGCCAATGAAGGAGCCAAACTCCGTCGCAAGCTCCGGAGAGAGCCCCATGATGGGGAAGAACCCCTGGACGACCTTGCCGGTCTCGTCCGCCAGGCCGCGGACGAATCCGCTCTCCTGGCGAACGGCGGCCACGGCGGCGACCCCATCCACCCCACGGACGAGCGAGAGGTTGATCTGGAACGCCTCCTCGGTCGGGCCGTGCCTGGCAAAGACGTCGCCTCCCATGATCAGGAACGAGTTGTAGCCGAAGAGCTTCTCCACTTGGCTTGTGACCGTCCGCTCGAGACCAAGGCCGATGGAGATGAGGGCGACGACGGCGGTGATCCCGATGAAGATGCCGATCACCGTCAGCCAGCTGCGAAGCTTGCGGTGGAGGATGCTCCGCCCTGCGAGGACGAGGAAGTCGCTAATCATGCCGCACCTCATCGACGACTCTCCCGTCCTTCAACGTCACCACGCGGTCGGCGATCGCCGCCGCCTCCGGGTTGTGCGTGACGAGGATGATCGTCTTCTTGTCCTCGCGGGCCAAACGCTCGAGGATTTCCAGGATCCTCTTTCCGCTCTCCGAGTCGAGGTTTCCCGTCGGCTCGTCGGCGAGGACGATCTCCGGGGCGTTCGCCAGGGCTCGCGCGATCGCCACTCTCTGCCGCTCCCCCCCGGAGAGCTGGCTCGGGCGGTGCCGAAGCCGGTCGGGGAGCCCGACCTTCGTCAGGAGCTCGGCGGAGCGGCGAGCCCGCTCCTCCCGCCCCACCCGCTGGAAGATCATGGGAAGCTCGACGTTCCCCTGAGCGGTCAGGGTCTCTACGAGATTGAAGGTCTGAAAGACGAACCCGATCTTCTTCCCTCGCATCCCCGTGAGCTCACGCTCACTGAAGGTCCGGACGCTCGTCCCCTCGATCGACGCCTCGCCGGCGGTGGGGGTGTCCAGAAGCCCGAGGATGTGCATCAAGGTCGACTTTCCCGATCCAGAAGGCCCCATGATGGCGAGGATCTCCCCTTTCTCGACCACGAGGTTGAGGCCGCGGAGGGCCTGGACCGTCGTCTCGCCGAGGCGGTAGTCCTTGGTGACCTCTTTCAGGCTGAGGACCTGCATGCCTATCCCTGCGCTGGGGTGAACGCGTACTGGACGAGCTTCAGGGAGAAGGTCTCCACCCACTGGCCGCTGCGCAGCTCCTCCTCGCGGATGAGAGGGGAGATGAAGACTGGAGACGCGAGGGAGAAGGCAACCGTGATCCGCACGTCCGGCTGCTTGGGGTTCGTGTACGTCCCCTCAAGACAGGGAAGGGAAGCGATGGTCACCGCCTGCGTCCCCGTGAAGCTCGCTCCCCCCTCCAGACGGTACTCCTCGCCGGCGGCGAGCCGGTCGCGGTGCCCGATCAGGGCGGAGAGCGGAGAGAAGGTGACGTTCGACCCTCCCGTCGTCATCTCCGTCATCCCGAAGAGGAACCCGAAGATGCCGATCTCGTCCGGCGCCCCGGTCGCCTCGGCCGTCATCCGCACCGTGTAGCGGCCGTCGCTTGTACCGATCACGATCAGGGTGAGGGCCTGAGGTGCCGCCACCTCCTCCGTCCGGATCTCGTACGTCATGGTGGTCGTCCCGACCGGAAAGTCCTTCACCTCACTCTGGCCAAGGGCAGTCGCCGCCACACAAGCGAGAAAAACGAGGACACTCCAGAAGATTCGCTTTCTCATCTTAACCCCTCCGGATGGCACTAAAGAACCAGGCAGGAAGTTTACGGGGAGCTTCCCGCTCACGCAAGGCAGCGACGGGCTACGGGGGGACGTCCTCCGGCGAGCGTTCGCGCCGCGTCCGCGCACGAAGACTGCGGACGAGCCGGCCGATCCCGCGGTTCAACATGTAGGATACCCCGATCGCCACGACCACAAACTCGACGCACTTAAACGCCAGCGAGAAGGCGACGGCCCCTTCCTTCCCCACCCCAACGAGCTTGTAGATCCCGATGAACGCCGCCTCGCTCATCCCGATCCCTCCAGGGGTGATCCAGAGGAAGAACCCAAGCAGGATGTTCAGGGTAAAGAGGAGAGAGAGCTGGGTGAAGTTGAACGTGATGTCGGAAGAGAAGTGAAAGAAGACTTGGGGCCGCATGTAGGCGAAGAAGGCGGCGAGCATCTGAAGAAGGAAGGCGATGAGCGTCCCCCTGCGGTGCCGCGTGAAGGCGTCGTAGATCTCATCCTCGGTCTCGGAGACCTTCGCCGCGGCGCGAGCGAAGGAGCTCCGCCAACGCGCGAGGGGGACCCCCAACCAGCGAATCGCTCGGCTGATCCACTTGAAGTTCCCGGCGAAGTTCAGCATCCCGATGGCGATCCAGAAGACGATGAAGGCGACCCCCACGACCACGATCCACTTCTCCAGCCGGCCGATCTGTGGGGAGGCGAGGGCGCAAACGATCCCGATGAGGACGAAGATCATAAGGCTGAGCCCGCCGAGGACCCGCTCCACGACAATCGTCGCCACGACGCGCGTGGCCGGGGCGCGGCTCCGGTCGGCGACGAGGAGCGCGCGCACCGGCTCCCCCCCGAAGTAGAGGGAGGGGGTCAGGTACGTCACCGCCCAACTGGAGAGCCACGCCCCGCCGACGCTCGAGATGGAGAGTCGGATCCCGTACGAGCGGAGGATGACCCACCAACTGAGCCCTCCAGCCACGATGCCGAGAAGGACGGCGCCCGCCACCGCGACCATCCCGTCCCAGTGGAGGGCGCCGAGCTGCTCGAGGACGCTGCGCCAGCCGGCGTAGTAGAGGATCCCGCCGAGGAGGCCGAAGCCAACAACCCCAGAAAGGGCATAGCTCAACCCCTTCTTCAGCGGTTTATTCACGGGTGGATGCTAGCACAGAACCTGAAGGGCGATCAAGCCTAGCTGAGGTAGCCCAAACCCTTCAGGTGCCGCACGAGCTCTGCGTTGTCCTTCTCGCGCGGCCGTACCTCCCCGCGCGACCACTCCCCCGGCTCGCGGAAGCGCGGAGGGCGCTCCTCCAGAGTTCCAGCGCAGAACGCGTCCTCCCAGATCCGGCCGTCCATATCCGTGGGAATCGGGCAGCCGAGGAGATAGAGGAGGTTCGGGCCAAGATCGAGGAGCGAAGCCCCCTCGATTTCACAGCGCGGCCGGAACGGCTCGCCCAGCGCGACCACGATCCCCTCCATGCGGTGACTCGCGCGCGGGACGGACCGAGTGAACAGCGCGTTGGAGTAGAACCCCGAGGCTCCGCACGCGATCGTGCGCAGGTCGCGGGGGAGGAAGACGATATCTGGGGCCTCGCCGAGCCTCTCCCCACGATAGACCTCCTCCCGGCGGAAGACCTCCCCCAAGAGGGGCTCTCCGGTAAAGGGATTCACCACCGCCTCGAGCCGGCCGATCAGCTCGTCCACGAGGGCGCCTGACTCTTCCTCCGTCACGATCCCCTGCGGCTCGCGGCCGGCGAGATTCAGGGAGAGGTGCCCGATGTCGGCGTGCGAGTAGGCCCGCGTCTTCGACCAATCGACGTCCTCAAGGGAGAGGAAGAGAGAGGCGATCGCCTTCGCCAGACGCCCCTCTCCGACCACGTCCAGAAAGGACGTCGCAAGGCGGAGCCGGTACGCGAGCGGGTAGAAGAGGAGGCCGAGGCGGCTGAGCCGCCTCTGCGTCAGTCCAGAGCGGAAGGCGGCCCGGCGGAAGCGGCTCGAGAGACCGCCCTTGAGGGTCAGGTAGCCCGCCTGCCAGAGCCAGGTGTTGATGGAGAAGGTGTAGTCCTGTGGCCCCATCCCGTGGTCGGAGAGGAGGACCACGCTTGCGCCCATCCGGAAAGCGGTCTCGACCAGGTCGCCCACCAGATGGTCGACCTCCTGAAAGACCGCGAGGACCGGATCGCCTCCGCCTCTCTTCACGCCCCACAGGTCATGCTGTGCCTTGTCGGTCGCCTGGAAGTGAACGAAGAAGAGGTCCCAGTCCTCTTTCGCCATGAAGTGCCTCGCCGCTTGTGCCGTCGCCCGCGTGCTCGCCCGAAGCTCCGCCACCTTCGCCCCAAGACCGTAGCGGTGGGCGCACTCGGGGAAGAACCGGTAGTGCGGAGAGACGCGCCGCAGCTCGGCGTAGGCCTCGGGCGGGTAGGTGGGAGACGGGTCGCTCGGCGGGGTGGGCATCCCCGGAATGATCACCCCGTTCACCGGTCGCGGCGGATAAGTGAGCGGAACGCCGATGCTCACCACGCGCCGGCCGGCCTCGCTCGCAAGGTCAAAGAGCGTCGGATAGCCGATGTCATCCGCGTTGATGATGGAGAAGGTGTAGGTACCGCACCGCCTCCGCGTCCAGCCAAAGACCCCGTGCTTCCCGGGGTTCACCCCGGTCTGGAGGCTCGCCCACGCCGGTCCGGTAAGGGGAGGGATCGTGCTCCGAAGCGGCCCTTTTGCCCCTTGCTCGAGGAGAACGGAAAGGTGAGGGAGCCTCCCCTCCTCCACCCACGGGGTGAGGAGATCGAATCCCACCCCATCCAGGCCAACGACGAAGAGACGCCTCCCCATCACAGCGCTTTCCGGTAGGCCGCGACGAGGGCCGCTCCTACCTGGGCGAGGGCGTGGTCTTCGACAAGGTCCTCCGCGGCGAGCCGAAGGCGCCGGCAGTTCAGGGAGTCTCCGATCGCCTGGACAAACTCGTCGCAGCTTTGCCCCATCCGGCAGTGTGCCCCTTCCTCGAGCCACCCGCGATAGACCGGAAGGCGACGGACCACGAGCGGAAGGCCGGCCGCCGCTCCCTCCAGGATGACGAGCCCGAGCGACTCGTCGTGCGCAGGGTGGAAGAGGAGGTCGCACCCGCTATACGCATCCTCGATCTCCCGGATGAACCCCGCAAAGCAGACGTTCTCCGGCCGGCGGCGAAGAAGACGCTCGAAGCGCGCGCTGTAGAATAGGAGTGGACTCAGGCGGGGACCGACCCAGAGGAAGCGGACCTCGGGAAGGCGACGCGCCACCTCAAGGAAGGTCTCCACCCCCTTGCGGGGGATCACCTGGCCGACCGAGAGGACCGTGGCGCCGGTGAGGCCGTAGCGCCGCCGGAAGGACTCCCGCTTCGCCTCGCTGTAGCGGAAGCGCTCTAGGTCAACCCCGCTCGAGACCACCTCGACCGGCCGCCCTCTCGCCAGGGGAACGAGGCTTTCGCGCGCGACCAAAGAAGGGACGATCACGAGGTCCACATGCCGGATGAACGAGCGCAGGTAGCGCGCGTAGGCTCGGGCGATGACGCCGGAGCATGTGAAGGAACCCAAAATCAGTTCAGGGGGGGTGTGGACGCTCAGGACGACCGCTCGCCCCCGCCTGTGCGCCCGCCGCGCGTAGTAGAGCGCCCTTGGCCCGACCCAGTGAACGTGAAGTACGTCGTAGTCCCCGCGTGGGTCGGTCGTCACCTCGACCGCCGCCCCGCGGAGGGCCTGGCCGACGTTGCGGGTCGCCGCGCCGATCCCCGAGCGGTCAAGGAGGCGGTTTTCCTCAAGATACGAGCAGACCTTTATGGCGATCGCTTCCTTAACCCCAAGATAGGGAGAAGACTACCGGATCGCCCTTTTTGGTACAACGGCGGCTAGTCTCCTTCCAGGAGCGCGAGGACCATCTCCAGGGCGGCGCCGACCGCGCGCTCCCGGACCGAGGACCGGTCCCCAGACAAGAGGAAGCGCGCGGACTGCGTCCGCGTCGGCGACCCAACGGCGATGTAAACGAGCCCGACCGGCTTCTCGGCCGTTCCGCCTCCCGGGCCGGCGATCCCGGTGATCGCCACCGCGACGTCGCACGCGAGGACCTCACGACAGCCGCGGGCCATCGCCCGCGCTACCTCCTCGCTCACCGCCCCCGTCCGCCGGATGACGTCCGGCCCGACCCAAAGGAGCCCCGCCTTCAGGTCGTTGTGGTAGGCGACGATCGCCCCGCGGAAGTAGGCCGACGCGCCGGGGACGTCGGTGATCCGACCGGAGAGGAGGCCGCCGGTGCACGACTCGGCGACACCGATCGTCCACCCCTTCGTCCGCAGGAGGTCCCCCAGCCTCTCTTCCGGTTTCATCCTCTCTCCTTCACCCCCACGATCACAGGGCTAGTGACCCCGACCCGCTCGCAGCGCTCGCGAAGCGGACAGTCTCCGCACTCCGGTCGCCTGGGGTGACACGCCTCGCGGCCGAGCCGGATGAGGTGAAGGTGGAGGCGGCGGAGGAAGGCGGCCCCCTTGGGGAGGAGCCCGTTCAGCCGGTCGTGCGGGTCCCCCCCTCTCTCGAGGAGGCCGAAGCGGGTGAGGACGCGGCGGATGTGGGTGTCGACCGGGAAGTAGGGCTTCCCAAACGAAAAGAGGAGGACGATCCCCGCCGTCTTCTTCCCCACCCCCGGGGAACGAAGGAGCCAGGCCATCCCCTCCTCGAGCGGGAGCCTCCCGAGGAAGGAAAGGTCGAGCCCCCCGCGCTCCTCGACGATCCGGTTGAGGACGGCCTTGATCCGCTCCGCCTTCTCGCGGTGGAGTCCGCCGACCCGGACCGCCTCTGCGATCTTGTCCGAGTCCGCCCTCATGACCTCCTCCAGGCTCCCGAAGCGCGCAAGGAGGGACTCGTAGGCTCGATCGCGATTTTGGTCGTTCGTGTTCTGGGAGAGGATCGTCCGGACGACGGTCTCCACGGGGTCGCTCCGCCCCGATGGCACGTCCCCGTAGCGACCGCGGAGCCGGTCCGCGATCCACGTCACCGTCGTCTCCGTCCTCATTCCAAGCCTGAGGATAGGGGAGAGGACGAGGGGGTGCAACCTTTAAAGGAGGAGGCCGCTCGTTTACCCTCCCGGTGGGGAGGGATGCGCGATGATCGAGGCAAGAGAGAACGGGGACGTCGTCGTCCGACTGCAGGACGGAGAGGAGCTCCTTGGGGCCTTGAAGAGCCTTGAGATCTCCTCCGGGGCGGTCCTGTGCGGGGTGGGGATGCTGCGGGAGGTGCGCCTGGGCTACTGGAACGGGAAGGCGTACGAAGTCGAGGAGGTCGCGGAGCCGGTTGAACTCCTCTCCCTCCAGGGGAACCTCGCCCGGGGACCGGACGGCCTCGTTGCCCACTGCCATGCCGCCGTCGCCCGCCGCGGCGGGGCGGCACTCGGCGGTCACGTGGTCGTGGCGACGGTCCACAACACGGCGGAGATCGTGCTCCGGACGTTCGTGAAGATCGCCCTCGAACGTAGGCCGGAGCCGACCGGCCTCGCCGGGCTCTACCCGACGACTAGCGGAAGCGCGCCTCGCCCCGCAGGCCGTTCGTGAAGTCGCGGCCGGTCATGCGCGGCCGCCCCTCCGGCTGGACCTCGAGGACCTCGAGGAGCTCATCCCCCGTCCCGACGAGAAGGCGACCCGTCTCGCGGAGGGCCACCTCCCCAGGCTCGACGGCGCCGCGACGGACGCCGGTCGTGCGCGTCCGATGGACCTTCACCCGCGCCTCCCCAAGGAGGCCAAACGCCCCCGGCCAGGGGTTCATCCCGCGGACCTGGTTGTGGATCGCCTGTGCCGGCCGCGTCCAATCGATCCGGCCGTCCTCGCGGGAGAGCTTGGGGGCGAGGGAGGCCCCCGCCTCGTCCTGGGGGATCGGATGCACAGTCCCTTTCTCGATCCCGGCGAGGGTCTCGAGGACGAGGGAGGCGCCGATCTGGGCCAGTCGGTCGTGCAGCTCACCTGCCGTCTCGTCCTTCCCGATCGGGGTCGAGCGCTTGAGAAGGACTTTCCCCGTGTCCAGCCCCTCGTCGATCAGGAAGGTCGTCACCCCCGTCTCCTCCTCCCCGCGGAGGATCGCCCAGTTGATCGGCGCGGCGCCGCGGTAGCGGGGAAGGAGCGAGGCGTGGATGTTGATCGTGCCCAGGGGCGGAAGTGCAAAGACCTCGCGCCGCAGGATCTGGCCGTATGAGGCGACGACGATCGCCTCCGGCGCGGCCTCGCGCAGGAGAGCGACCCCTTCTGCGCTTGAGACCCGCTCCGGCTGCGCTACTCGCAGGCCAAGGCGCTCCGCCTCGCGCTTCACCGGCGGAGCCTGGAGCTTGGCGCTCCTCCCCGCCGGTCGGTCCGGCTGGGTAATCACGAGGGGCACCGTGTGAGCCCCGCTCACGGCCTCCAAGGCCGGACAGGCGAATTCTGAGGTGCCGAGGAAGACGACCCTCACTCCTCGCTCTCCCTCTCTTTCTTTTTGCGCGCGTACTCCTTGAGCAGGCTTCGCCTGCGGGCCGGGCTCAGGTGGTCGAGGAAGAGGACCCCGTTTAGGTGGTCGATCTCGTGCTGGAAGGCGCGCGCGAGGACGCCCTCTCCCTCGAGCTCGACCGGTTCCCCGTCCAGGGTGAAGCCGCACAAGTGCGCCCTCCGCTTGCGCGGGACGAGCGCCTCGACGCCGGGGACGCTCAAGCACCCCTCCTCGACCTCTTCATCCTCCTCGGAGGTTTCCGCAAGCTCGGGGTTGACCAGAATATGGAGCGTCCCGTCGAGGTCCAGGGCAATGATCCGTCTTGAGACACCGATCTGGGGGGCGGCGATCCCCATCCCCTTCGCGCGGAGCATCGCCTCCACCATCGACTGGCAGGTCCGTCTCGCCTCCTCGTCGATCCTCTTCACGGGCGCGGCCCTGCCCCGCAGGACCGGGTCCCCGTAGGTTCGAATCTCCATCGACCTTCTCCTTGCCCCAGACACTGGCCGATTATATAGTAGCGATCGCTATGCCTCAAGAGAAGGACGATCTCGCAAGTCGGGTCGAGAAGATCCTCGACCTTGAGCGCCGTCGGGGCTACGCGGACGACGCCGTCACCTGCGGCCTCGAGGAGTTCATCCGCCGCAACCTCCCCGCCGCCCTTCCCTGCGTGACCGGATACGCGCAGGCCGGCCACTTCGAGCGCCAGGCCGCGCTTGCGCGGGTCCGCGAATACCTGGAAGGGGGAGGGACCCTGCCGTCCGTTCCTCCGGACTCGGCAGGGCTCCTTGCCCCGGTGAGCCAAGCGCAAGGGGTCGGCGAGAGGCGGAAGGCGATCCTGGCGAAGCTTGGGATCGCGACGATCGAGGACCTCCTCACCTACTTCCCCCGACGCCTTGAGGACCGGACCCGCTTCCAGCCGATCGGCGAGCTTGGACGTGGGGAGGAGACGGGCGTCCGGGCGGAGATCCTGGCCGTCGACCAGGTCCGCGTGAGCCGAGCGATGACGGTGGTCAAGGCGGCGGTGGACGATGGGACCGGCCTCCTCTACGCCGTCTGGTTCAATCAACCCTGGCTTGCGCGCGAGCTCAAGCGCGGCGAGCGGATCGACCTCTTCGGGAGGGTCGAGTGGAGCCACGGGGAGCGGCAGATGCGGACGCCCGTCTGGGAGCCGGCCGGGGCGGGGAAGGAGACGGGGAGGCTCGTCCCGATCTATCCGGCTACCGAGGGGGTGAGCGACCGACTCCTCCGCTCCCTCATCGCCCGGAACCTCGCTCTCTACGGAGGCCTCTTCCCGGATGTTGTCCCCGCGGCCCTCCGCGAGAGGCTCGGCCTCCTCAAAAAGGCCCAGGCCGTGCGCGCGATCCACGTCCCGGAGGACGAGGAGGCCTTCCGCCGCGCGCGCCGGAGCCTCGCCTTCGAGGAGCTCTTCCTCCTCCAGGTCGGGCTCCTCGAGACGCTCGGCGGCCGGGAGGGCCGCCCCCACGCTGGAAGAGGGGAGCTTGCGACCTCCTTCCTGGCCGCCCTTCCGTTCACGCTCACCGCGTCGCAACGGGCCGCCCTCGCCGAGATCACGGCCGACCTCTCCGCGCCGCGGCGGATGGTGCGCCTCCTGCAAGGGGACGTCGGCTCGGGGAAGACGGTCGTCGCCCTCGCCGCCTCCCTGTACGCCGTGGAGGCGGGCTACCAGGTCGCGTTCATGGTCCCGACCGAACTCCTGGCCGAGCAGCACGCCCTCGCATTCCGCGACCTCCTCGGCTCTCTCCCGGTGCGGGTCGACCTCCTCACGGGAGGGCAGAAGGAGAAGGACGAGCTGAAGGCGCGCCTCGCCGCCGGAGAGATCGACCTCCTCCTTGGGACGCACGCCCTGATCGAGGAGGACGTCGTCTTCAAGAACCTCGGTCTCGTCGTCATCGACGAGCAGCACCGCTTCGGGGTTGTGCAGCGCTCCAAGATCGAGGAGAAGGGCGAGGAGGTCGACCTCCTCGTCATGAGCGCGACCCCGATCCCGCGGACGATCGCCCTCACTCTTTACGGCGAGTTCGACCTCTCCTTGATCGACGAGACCCCGAAAGGAAGGGAGGCGACGCGCACGGTCTGGGTCGCCGAGACCCGCCGGCCCGAGGTCTACGCCGAGGTCCGCCGCCTCCTCGAGAAGGGGGGAAAGGGGTACGTCGTTCTCCCCCTCGTCGAGGAGTCGGAGAAGATTGACCTGAAGGCCGCGGTCGAGGTCGCGGAGGAGCTCTCCTCGACCTTCGGCGAGTTCGGCGTCGGACTCGTCCACGGCCGGCAGAGCGCGGCGGAGCGCGGCCGCGCCATGGACGCCTTCCGCTCGGGCGAGGTTCGGCTTCTTGTCTCGACGACCGTGATCGAGGTCGGGATCGACGTCCTCGACGCCGACTTGATGGTGATCGAGCACGCCGAGCGCTTCGGCCTGGCGCAGCTCCACCAGCTGCGGGGGCGGATCGGCCGCTCCGGCCAGGAGGCGACCTGCTTCGCGATCGCCACCGCCACGACAGAGGAGGCGCGGAGACGCCTCGAGGCCTTCGCCACGCACCGCGACGGCTTCGCGATCGCCGAGGAGGACTTCCAGATCCGCGGCCCAGGAGACCTCCTCGGGACAGAGCAGCACGGGTTTCTCAACCGCCTGCACGCCGTCGACCTCGCGCACGACTGGGATATAATGGCGAAGGCCCAACAGGAGGCGCGTGCTCTCTCCGAGGAGGGGGTGCCCCCGTCCCTCCGCGCCGAGGCGGAAAGAAGGTTCGGGGAGGTCCTTAAGTGGCTCGAGGTCTAAGTTGAAGAGAAGGACGAGGCTCACAGAAGAGGATGTCCGCTCAGTCGAGCGGCTTGCCCGGCTCACCCTCGACAAGACGGCGCGCGAGCGGATGCGCGAGGACCTCGAGAAGATCCTCGACTACTTCTCCGCCATCGACGAGGTCGACACGACCGACGTCGAACCGATGAGCCATGGGAGCGACCTCGGGAACGTCCTGCGCGAGGACCTACCCGCTCCTTCCCTCCCCGCCGAGGAGGCCCTCAAGAACGCCCCGCGACGGCGGGACGACTACTTTGAAGTTCCTCGCGTTCTGTAGTACTGTCATGTCAAGATCTGACCCCTATTCC
>CAYHEK010000024.1:17474-19467 GCA_964355545.1 uncultured Thermotogae bacterium
GCCGCGATCCGGGCGATGCAGTCCTCGAGCGGCTTGAGCGATACCTCCTCGGCGGAGCGTCTCTCGTAGTAGCCGAAGGGGTTGTCGAGGTCGCGGATCATGAGGAGGAGGTAGGAGAGGAGGAACATAATCACGCCGACGATGAAGAGTGACTCGGCGAGGGGGTCGAACTTCGAGAGGATGAGGGCGATCCCGAGGAGCGCCGTGGTGAGCTCCGCGATCAGGTAGCCTGAGGAGACGAACGCGGTCTCGCGGATCGTGTGAATCCGGATGAGGGTCCGCCGCAGCGACTGCTGCTCCTGCTTGAGACGGAGGATGAAGCCGGCCTGGGTCAGCGGCTCGAGGGAAAGGAAGAACCGGTCAAGCTCCGAGAGCTTGCCCATGAGGGCGCTCGTCCGTTCCTTCTTATAGAACCAGCCTCGGATCGACTCCGCAAGGCCCTGGACAAAGCTCAGGAACTCGAGAGCGACGGGGCTCTTCGACCGCTCGTAGGTCGCGGCCGCCTCGTCGGAGAAAAGCTCGAGGCTCGCGGCGAGCTCGCCCGGGAGTCGCTCGCTCTCCTTGAAGTCGTTCAGGACGCCGCTCAGGAGGAACCCCATCAGAAAGACGTCGGCCGCCACAATCCCCGAGAGGAGGGGGTTGAGCGACAAAAGCTCCCAGCTGAGCGAGTGAACGGCGAACTTGAGGCCAACGACCACCACCACGACGGCGCCGGCGCGGACCGCCACGCCGCCCATCTTCCGCAGTCGATCAAGCATGATTGGGTAACACCTCCGAATTGCGAACCAGCTCTGTCTCTCCTAGATACGGTCTCTTCGACATACCGCTAAGCACAATCCTCCCTCGCCCCGCGGGAAAGGCAGGGGAGAGAGCACTCTAGCGGGGCACTCCTCGTCTCAACCCATGTCCGGGTCCGTGTTGCACTCTGCGCCGCACCGCTCCGCTCCGTGAAGAACGGCCAATGGGTCTAGAACCACGTGAACGGGGATTCTCCGCAGGAGCGAGGTGAAGCGGCCCTTGTGAGTGAATGCGGCGATGAATCCGCCGGCCTCGAGGAAGGGGAGGATTCGGGGGGGGATCCCGCCGCCGAGGTAGACCCCTCCGGTAGCGAGGACCTTGAGGGCGAGGTTTCCCGCTTCAGCGGCCAGGATCTCTGCAAACAACTCGAGGGTCTTGACGCACAGCGTGCTCTCTTGGGACAGGGCTTGAGCGATGATGACGGGAGTCGGATCCGGAGCGAGCGCCACGTCCCGAGAGCGCGATGATTCCTCGGCCAATCCGAACCTATCGCGAAGGAACCGATACAGGTGCGGGATTCCTGTCCCCGAGCAGACACGTTCCGTGCTGATGTGGTCGTAGTCACGCATGAGATAGGAGAGGAGTTCGATCTGGAGGGGATCCGCCGGAGCAAAATCGGCGTGGCCACCCTCGGAGGGGTGACCCACGTAGCGCGCGCCGTTCCACGTGAGAAACGCCTCCCCAAGGCCGGTTCCTGGGGAAAGGATCGCGATGCTTCCCGTGGGATCTGGCTCTCCGGGATTCAGGGTGACCCGCTGGGCGGCCGTCAGGTACGGGATCTCCCAGGCCAGTGCTTCGAGATCGTTCAAGAGCGTGATCGCCGGGATCTCCAGGAGTGCCCGCAACGCGCCGGCCTCGATCGTCCAGGGGAGGTTCGTCAGGTCAACTTGGTCATTGAGGACCGGTCCGCCTACCGCGATTGCGGCACAAGCGGGTCTTTTGGGTTGGTGTTCGAGGAAGAGCGCCACGATGGACGTGAAGCTGTCGAAGGCCCGACTGGGATAGGTTTCGATCGCGACCGGAGAGGGATTGGAAGACCCCAGAGGGTACAGAGCGAGGACCGTCTTCGTCCCGCCGACGTCTCCCGCAAGGAGTAACCGCGTTTTGCTAGCTCGCTTCATTGCAGGTCCAGGTCCCCCTCTCGTGGCCACCCGAGCATTCTCGCTCCTTTGGGGGCCTCCTGACAAGGGGCACC
>CAYHEK010000025.1:0-19394 GCA_964355545.1 uncultured Thermotogae bacterium
GGCCTCGTCGGCGCGGCGTACATCGACCTCCTCGAGAAGAGCAGCCGGTAGGGTTACTAAAGAAAAGGGCCACGGCGGACGCGGCCGTGGCCCCGTGTGTGTTCCTAGTTGTCGTCCTCGTTTAGCCTCACGACCTGGCTCGTGCGGTTATTCTCCTCGTTTTGTTCCCTCACTTGGTTAGTTGGGTCCACGACGACGGTGATGAGGTACTCTCCGCGGGAGAGGGGCAAGGTGGAGAGAGCGCGTTGCAGGATGGTCGTCTCCCCGGCCACGAGGCCGGAGACCTCTGCGGTGTAGAAGAGGACGGGACCTTGAGCCGTTCCCATTCTCCCTCTGGGCTCGTAGAAGAACTGGACCAGGAACGGTCCGGCCGCGTCCTCGCCCTGGTTTGTGATCCAGACCATGACGTTCGCGTTCCACCGCGACCAGGCGGAGTCAATGCTGAACCGACGCGGCACGAGGTCGATCGCCGAGGGAGGTGAGATCACGACGAGGGGCGCGGCGAGCTCGTTGTTTTGCTCGTCCTGCTCCTCTACCGCATCCTCCGGGTCGACGACCACGCGCACGAGGTACTCACCGGGCTCGAGGGCCGACGTGTCGAGCGTCCACTCCGCCGGTTCGGGGGTTGCGACCGCGATCCCGGGGAAGGAGACGGTGCCGACCGTGGCGCACGTCACCTCGGGTGCGTACCCCGGTTTGGCGGTGACCTTGCACCAGGAGAAGGCGACGTGGAACCTCCCCGCCGGCTCGACGCCGAGGTTGACCACGGCCGCGCGGAGTACGACGGGGTCGCCCTGTGCGACCGGGGATGCCGGGGCGAGGTCGAGCGACACCGGGGCGAGGTCGGGCCCTTGCACAACGATTAGCACCTCAAGGATGTTGTTCGTCTCCACCTTCTCCCTCACGGCTCCGGCCGCTCGGTCGGGGAGGGCCGGGTCGATCGTCACGCGGATAAGGTAGTTCCCCGGCCGAAGGTCGATCGTCTCCAGGAGGCCCTGCACTTGAACCTTCTTTCCTACAGCGAGGCCGCGCAAGGAGACCGCGGCGAAGCGAGTGCACGAGGAGGGCTCGGCGGTGATGCCGAGTGGGGCCACTCCCGACGCGCTCGGCTGGGGGATGTAGGCGTAAGAGAACTCCACCTCGAACGGCCCCGCGTCGGTGTCGCCGAGGTTCGTGAGGTTCGCGAGGACGCGCAGGGTCTGCCCGCGCCTGACCGGGGACACTGGAGTGACCTCGAGTGGAGAGGATGGGTCAACGGTGAGGTCGGGGAGGCGTGGGGAGAGGAGGGTGAGGGTCGTCGCGAGCGCGTTGTTCGTCTCGTCGACCTCCGCGACGTTCCCCACATCGCTGCACGAAAGGAGGTCACAACCTTCGTGCGGGTCGACGACGACGCGGACCTCGTAGATCCCCGGGAGGGCCGTGGAGACAGGAAGCGTCCCTTCTACTTTCAGTTCCGCTCCGGGAACCAGGATGAGGCCACCGCAGCCCGCGGGATCGCGACAGGGCACCGCCTCCCAGCGGAGGGTCCCCTTGACGCGCCAGCCAAACTCGACTCCGAATCCACTCGCCTGAGCCTTCCCCGTGTTCGTGATCACCGAGGAGACCGTGACCGCGTCGGCCTTCCCCAGCTCGACCGGCGAGGGGAGGTTCAGCTCCAGGCTCTCGGGGTGAAGCTCGGCGAGCTTGGGCTCCTCCGCGAAGATCGTGAGCGACTTCACCAGTTCGTTGTTTGCCTCGTCGAGCTCGGGGATGAGGTTATGCGGGTCGACGACGACGCGCACCTCGTGCGCCCCCGGCACGAGGCCGAGGTCGAGCCGGCTCGGGACGAGCTCCCCTTGGGCGATGGCTTCGTCGCCCGGCCCGAGGGGCCCCAGGCTCGCGAGGGCGAACGGCACCCCTCCCACGAAGAAGGCGACTTCGACCGCCTCCGCCCCACCACGACCAGCGTTCTTGATCCGAGACGAGACCGTCACCCGCTCGTCGAGACGGACAAGCGACCGGTCGAACTCAAGGCCGAGGGGGCGGAGTTCCGCACCCTGAATCGAGAGCGACGCCACGAGTTCGTTGTTCGCCTCGTCCTGCTCCTCGAGCTGGGTGCCACTGTCCACGCGGACGCGCACGGTGTGGCTCCCCGGCCCGAGCCCCAGGGCGTACGGGTCCAGGGCTCCCTGGGCTGCGACGCTCGCCCCGGCCGGAAGGGTCTCCAGGCTCGTCCCGTCGAACTCCCGGCCGTCGACGAGGAAGGCGACGCGGAAGGGGCCCGCGTCCTTCGCCCCGGTGTTGCGGACCTCGCAGGAGACGACGATGAGTTCCCCGCTCGCCGGGGAAGGCGGATCGAAGGCGACGAAGACCGGCTGGAGGTCGGGGAGCCCGGCGCGGGAGGGGAGGAGGGTGAGGGTCGTCGTAAGTTCGTTGTTCATCTCGTCGCCCTCGGGGATTTGGTTGTTGGAATCCGCGACGACGCGGATCTCGTAGGCCCCAAGCTCAAGGGTCGAGGTGTCCAGGGCGATGGTGTGACCGTCGTCCTTGATCTCCAGTGCGTCCTGTTGGCTGGGAGGGAGGTTGGGAATGAGGACTGTGTGGAAGCTCTTCCAGCTCTCTCCCTCGCTCTTCAGACGGTAGAAGAACTCCGCCTTGAACTCGCCCGCGGGACGCTCTCCCGTGTTGATCACCCAGGCGCGGACGGTCACCACCTCCCCCCGTGTGACCGCCGAGGGCGGTTCGAGCACGATCTTCCGCAGATTGAACTCCGGCAGCCCTTCCGCTCCCTCTACCACCAGGCCAAGCATCGGGACAAGGAGCCCCATCAAGACTCCTATCCAGGCGCTTCTCTTCATCGTCCTCCCTCCTTCCCGCTCATCCAGGTCACTCTTCACTAGAGTCTTGTCTTAATCCAGTACACGGTTCGGTCCTCGGCTCCGAAGAGGATCGTCCGCACGAGCTCTACCTCCGCGCCCTTCCGCGTTACGGTCACGTCGATCACGGGAGTGGAGCGAATGGGGCTTGCGACGCTCACCGAGAACGCCTCGCTCCCGTCGGAATTCACCACGCGCAAGCGGCCGTCGTCGGAGCCAAAGACGATCGCGCCGGTGCGGCCGTCGATCCCTGGCGCAGAGCGGATCGGCCCGCCGCTAGGCACGGTCCAGCGGAGGGTGAGCGTGCGGTCGAGCGAGTAGAGGGATCCGTCGATCGAGGTCGCGTAGACCCGCGCGTCGTTTGGCCCGCGCTCTGCGTCCACGGCGAGGCCCAAGATCGCTCCGGCGGCGGTGAAGCTTGCGACGGCCCTTCCGCCCAGACTGACCGCGACGACCCTCCCGTCCTCGGTTCCGACGTAGATCGCCTCCCCGAGGGCGAGGGTGAAGAGGGGACTCCCAAGGTCGAGTTGCCACTTGAGAGCGCCTGTGCTCGTGATTGCATGGAGCACGCCGCCGGCGGCGGCTGCGTAGAGCACATCTCGCGCCTGGTCTACCAGGAGCGCGCGCACCGCGCCGGCCGTGGGGGACTCCCAGCGGGGCTCTCCGGCGCGCGTCAAGCTCACGAGGCGGTCGGTCGTTCCGGCGTAGAGGTTCCCAAACTTGTCCAGGCCGAGGGCGAGGACCTCCCCGCCGAGCGAGGTCTCGCGGATCTCCTGGCCGGTGTCGAGCCCGACTGTGTGGATCGTTCCCCCAGCCGTGCCGACGTAGGCGGTCCGAGCCGCGCCGGTGTCGAGGGCGAGGGAGTGGATCGGGCTTGCGGCGTCGAAGGGGAACCCGGCCACGGGGGCACCGTCCCGGCCGAGGGCGTATAGCTTCCCGTCCTCGGAGGCGACGTAGAGCGTCCCGCTCACGGGGTCCGTGCGCACGAGGCGGACCGCTCCGCCGGTCGAAAGGAGAGGCCGGAGGGTGGGCCGCGGCGGGACGTTCACCGTGAAGTACGCCGAAAGTTCGTTGTTATTCTCATTCTGTTCTGCCACGCGGCGGTCCGGATCGACCGTGACCCTCACCGCGTAGGTCCCGGGCGCGAGGCTGGAGGTGTCGAGCGCGCGGCAGAGTTCGATCTCGCCGCCGCCGCGC
This sequence comes from uncultured Thermotogae bacterium, assembly GCA_964355545.1. Taxonomy (GTDB): domain Bacteria; phylum Bipolaricaulota; class Bipolaricaulia; order UBA7950; family UBA9294; genus JAPLGE01. Next base: position 4,053 of record CAYHEK010000025.1, read on the forward strand.
AGGCCGGGGACGGTCGCCGTGGCGAAGGAGACGTAGGAGGTAAGGGAGTAGGCGTAGGAGACGGTGAACGGCCCGGCGGTCCCCGCGCCGAGGTTTGCCACCTTCACGCAGACGAGGGCCGAGGTCCCCTGATCGACCGGCGACGGCGGGTCCAGGCGCCAGGCGATCGGGGTGAGGTCCGCCCACTGCGGGAGGGGAGTCGGGGCGAGCGTCCGGATCCGCTCGTTGTCCGTCTCGTCGAGCTCCGTAACCCAGTTCGCGGGGTCGACGGCGACCTTCACCTCGAGGCTCCCCAGGGGGAGGCCGGTCGTATCCAGCGTCTCGCAGAGGGAGACGGACTGGCCCGGTCCCAAGCCGGGGAGAGACTTCGTGGAAAACTGGATGAAAGGGCCCGCCTGCGGACGATAGGAGAACTCGACGAGGAACTCGCCTGCCGGCCCCTGGCCGACGTTTGAGATCTCAGCGCAGACCTGGGCCGGTCCCCGTTGCGGCGAGGGGACGCTCGCCTGGAGATCGGAGACGGTCAGGTTCGCCTGGATGGGGCCTGGTGCGGTCGGGGCGCCCACGGAAAGGGAGGTGACGAGGAGGTTGTTCGTCTCGTCCTCTTCCTCTACCTGGTTCTTTGAGTCGACGAAGGTCCGGACGAGGTACCGCGCCGCGACGGGACCCGCGGCGGCGAGGTGTCCCTCCACAACCCGTTTCTCTCCGCGGGCGAGGGAGGGAACCTCCACGAGAGCGAATGGCGTCCACGTCGCCCCGCCGTCCAGGCTTGCGGCAAGCTCGACCTGGAACCTCTCCGCATCGATCGTCCCGCTGTTCCAGATCGTTGCGGAGGCGCGCACCCCCTGGCCGGCGGAGACCGGCGACGGGGGGGCGAGGACGAGGCTCTCCGGGTGCAGTTCGGCGCGCCGCGCGAGCGGCGTCAGGATCAAAAGCGGGGTAGAGATCACGTTGTTCGCCTCGTCAAGCTCCGGGACCCGGTCGTCGGGATCGACGAAGACCCTCAACGTGTAGGCCCCCGGCGGGAGGTCCTTTGTCTCGAGGACCCCCTGGGCCTTCACGCTCTGGTCCTCCTCCAGCCCCTCCCCGCTGTAGGAGAAGGTGTCGAAACGGCGCTCGTCGATCATGAACCCGACCGCAAAACTCGTCGCCGTCTTCTCGCCGGTGTTCTCCACGAGGGAGGCGACTGAGATTGTGTCCCCCTGGCGGACCGGCGCGGTGCCAAGCTCGATGCTTGAGGGGTGAAGCTCGGAGCCCTTCACGGAGAAGCCGACGATGATCTGGTTATTCTCTTCGTTCTGCTCGTCTAGCTCATTCTTTGGATCGACCCAGGCGCGCAGCTCGTAGCTTCCCGGTTCGTCGAAGACGAGGTCTGCCGTGGCCGTTGCGCTATTATTCTCCTCCTCGATCCCGAGACTCTTGTGGATCGGCTCGATCTCCTTGGCCGGGACCTCAGTCCAGTCCTTCGCCCCGAGTCTCCGGTAGGCGAAGCTGACCGCGATGGGCGCTTGCGAGGAGGCGTGGGCCGTGCTCCCGCCGGAGTTCGTGACGAGGACGGTCGCCGTCACGCCCTCGCTCGTCTCGCGTCCCCAGTCCAGAGGAAGGGGCTTGTTGAAGGTCAGGGTGACCGGCCGCAGCTCGGGCAAGGAGAGGTCGGAGGGCGTGATTCCAAGCGAGCTAAAGATCTCGTTGTTCGATTCGTCCTCCTCTCGCACGCTGTCGGGAAGATCGACCGCGACCCGGATGGTGTACGGAGTGACCCGTCCCTCCTCTTGGGAATCGAGGGTGAGGGCGGAGGTGTCGAGGGTGCGCTCCAAGAGGAGGCGCTCGTCCCGCTTCAGACCGGGAACGAGGGCGGAACCGAAGAGGGTCCAGGCGCTCTCGGGCGCGTCGAAGCACTCCGCGACCTCTCCTTTGCACCACAGGAACCGGACCTGGAACTCCCCCGCTGTGCTCTCGCCCGTGTTCTCGATCTCCGTCGAAATGCGCGCGGTCTCTCCGCGCCGGACCGGGGAGGCAGGGTTGAAGTCCAGGGTGGTCGAGTGGAGTTCCGGTCTGGAGGCAAGAACCTTCAGCTCTACGGTCTTTCGGTTATTTGTCTCGTCGAATTCTCGCACCCGATCGTCGGGATCGACTCGCGCCGCGATCTCGTAGGTCCCTGGAGTGAGGTCGGCGGTCGGGATCGTCGCGTCGAGGGTCGTCTGGCTCCCCGGCTCTAGCCCGGCGGGGACGGTCACGCGCTCGCTACAGCAGGCCTCCTCCTTGTCGACCCGCCGCCACGAGAACTCGACCGTGAACTCTCCCGCCGGTCCGGTCCCCGCGTTCCCGATAAGAGCCGTAATCCGGACGGTGGCCCCTCGATAGACGGAGTCGACCGGCGCTCCTCCTGGTTCCACTCCGGGCGAGTCCGAGGCGAGGAGGAGCTGTTGAAGAGAGAGGTCCGGCTCCTGGGACCACGCCGGGGGGGACGCGGCCGCAAGCACGAACAGAAAAAGACCGACCCAGGGGAGAAATCGAACGCTTCCGCCCATCACGCCCTCCTTCGATTCTGCGGAGACCGAACTCCAAGTCCTCAGGGTCGTTTTTTTCTAGGGCACTCCCTCACTTCTTCAAGAACGACGCAACGTTGAAGGCGTAGAGGAATCCGTCCGCCGACCCGACGAGCAGGGTCTCGATCCCCGCGCTGACGACGGGAGGGGTCATCTCCTGCTCGGACGCGGAGTTGAGTTCGAACGGGACGTCCGACTCGCCCCAGATCTTTACTTCCAAGACCGCATCGAGACCCGGCGAGAAGCCCCTCAGTTCGCCGTACGTCGAGGTGACGAAGACGCCCCGCACCTCCCCCCCTCCCATGAGGACGGCGGGGGAGGTCTTGATGCTCCCAAGCCTCAGGTCCGTCTCGAGCACGTCCTCTTCCGTGAGCGTCGGGGGCTGGTAGCGCAGGCGATGGACGTATCCGTCGTCGGTCGTAACGTAGATCGAGTCCTTACTGGAATTATTCTCCCGCACCACGCTCACGCCCCGCACCGGGCTCTTGAGGTTCAGGGATCGCTTTTCCTTGCACTCCGTTCCCTTGGGGGCGGCGGCGTCCACCGCCCAAAGGAGGCCTCGTTCTGTCCCGAAGTAGACCACGGTCTGGTCGGGGTTCGTCTCCAGGGACGTGGTCACCGCGGATCCAGCGTCGTGGCTACAGACGATCGCTCCGTCCTCGGAGGCCTTGTAGACCGTGTTCCCGGACGCAAACCAGACCTCGTGCGTCGCATCCACGTACAGCGGGGTCCTGCTCACGGCCCCCTTGTTCGTCACCTGCGTCTTGACGTTTCCGCTCTCGTCGAAGACGAAGAGGCCGTTCGCCGCCCCGACGATGACCCGCGACTTGTCGCCTGCGACCGTCGGCCGCGCGCTCACCGCGCCGACCGTCTTCTCCCAGACGGATTCAACGACGTACAAGACTGGATTCTTCTGCACCTGGCGGTTCCGGAGGGCGAAGAGCTTCCCGTCGCTTGTCCCCAGGTAGAGAATCGTGCTCTCTGTCTCTTCTGTGACGTCGTAGCGGCCGATGGCGACGGCGGTGAGCGTGGCGGAGAAGTCCTTGTGCCAGAGTTCTTCCCCGTTCGACTTCAGGGTGTACAGCCGATCCCCAACCGGTGTGGAGAGGACGTGGTAGATCAGGTTATCCGGGCCGATGGTCGGCGGCACCTTCACCGCGCCCCCCGCCTCTGCCCCACCCTGGGGCGCGGCGGCACACGTGGGCTCGTAGGGGAAGGTCCACAGGTCGACCGGCGAGTAGAAGTGAGAGAGCTTGCGCTTGGCCGGCATGACGAACTCGCGGGGGAGGGACGAGGGAGCCCCGGCCTCTGCGATCGGCGTGATCACGAACTTGAGCTGGACATCGTTCGATCTTCTCAAGCCGCGCTCCGTGAAGACCTGGTCGAGGCCGGATAGGTCCCAGTAGAGGAAGGCCTGCGTGTACTCGCCGGGCTGCATGTCGGTGTTGGTCAGGAGAATCCGCAGGTTAGAGCCCAGGTCCGCGAATGGCTTGCCGAGATCGGTCCGGTAGAAGCTGTCGACGCGGAGGTCCCGGCGGGTGAGCGGGACCGTCCCTACGTTGTAGAACTCCGCGGTCAGGGTCGGGAGCAGGGGCCCCATGCGGCACATGGGGATGACCGAGGTCTCCGTCACGGTCACGGCGGAGATGGTCGCTCCCGACCCGAGGAGCGTCAGGGCGTAGGGGGAGGGACGCTTAGCCTCCTCTCCTTGAGAAGGAGGCACGATCTCGTTGTTCGAAAGGGTCGCGCTATTCTCTCCGACCCTTCCTTCTGGGTCCGCCTTGACGATGATCTCGTAGATCCCGGGCGCGAGGACCGATGTCTCTAAGCTGACCGCGGGCTTGATCTCCTCGCCCGGGTTGAGGCCGAAGACTGTCGCGGTCCCGATCTTGTCCGTTTCCTTGCTCGCGAACTCTCTAAAGAAGAACTCGACGTCGAATTCCTTCGCGAGGCCCTCCCCCTCGTTTCGGATCACCGCGCGCACCCTCACCGTATCTCCGAGGATGGCTTGGTTCTCCCCGAGCTGGGCTCTTGGTCCACCTGATGCCGGGGGGATGACTTCGAATTCAACGTCCGTGACCGCGATGTCGGGGCTGCCCGTCTCTTGCGTCGCCGCGCTAAGGGAGAGAGTGGCGAGGAAGAGTAACCCCACGATCCAACCTGTCCGGTTGACTCCGCGCGGCTTCAGAGGATCACCCGTCTTGCCCTTCCTCGGTCTTGGCATCCGGTCTCCTTACCTTCTGGATTGGGCGGGGTCCTTTCCCGCTTTGGCCTGGCACGCCGTTAGATGGCCTCTTGGATGAAGATCCCCGCGTTCTCGAAGAAGAACCCGATTCCCTCCGGCACGACCGCCAGGCCCCCGCGTGTCTTAGCGGCCACCACCGGCGGCACCTCGAGCTTCGCCGCGCGCTGGAAATCCAGGGCCACGATGCGGTAGTAGGCACCGGGGAGGAGGATATCCCTCTTCAGAAGATAGTCCCGGGGATTCGCGATGAACTCGACCCTCTGAGGGTCATCCTCCTTGGCTGCGTTCAGTTCCTCCATCACGGTCGGAAGCCTCCCCAGGGCCTCGGAGGGGATCCGTTCGATCAGCTGGAGATAGCTCTCGATGCCCTGCATCGGTTCAGGGCCCGTGGTCGAGAAGGCGGGAACCGGACCACCGGCGAGGGAGCTGGGTGGCACGATCGCCGTCTGGATGAAGATCCCCACATTGTCGTAGAACAGCCCGATCCCTGCGGCCACGAACGTCAGTTCTTCCTGCTGCTCGGCCACGCCGAACCACGCGGTCTTGGGATCCAGGTTGTCCTCAAAACGCAACGCCACGACCTGGTAGTAGTTCACCGGGAGGTCGACTCCCTTGGTCTCCAGATACGCGCGGGGGTTCTCCTGGAAGGCCTTTCTCCCATCCTCTCCCAGGGTATCGAGCTCGGCCATCGCTGCGGGAATCCGGAGGAGGGCTTCGTCGGAGATGCGAGACAAGAGTCGGTAGTAGCGCTCGACGGCCGACTCTTCTTGTGCCGAGCCGAGCGTCGTCAGCCCAAGCGCGATGAGGGCCACGGCGAGCAAGGAAAGGCCGGCATACGCCAAGAGACCGTGTCGTCCGTACCCCTGCTTTGTCATGTGGATCACCTCCGAGCTCCAGTATAGTGGAGATCGGCTCTCAAGTGAAGCCAGGGGTGTGCCTCGCGAGAGGGCCTACAGGTCCTCCAGAATCTCGAACGCCCCGCGCAGGTGAGGGATGGTGATCGAGCCTCCCACGACGAGGGCGACGGAGAGGGCCTCCGCGATCTCCTCCGGGCTTGCGCCCTCCTCCTTCGCCCGCACGAGGTGATACGTGATGCAATCGCTGCAGCGAAGGACGGTCGAGGCGACGAGCCCCAAAAGCTCCTTGTACTTCTTTGGGATCTCCCCCTCCCCGTACGCCTCGTGGTCCAGGGCGAAGAACCGCTTGATGGTGAGGTTCGCCTTGCGCAGGACGAGCTCGTTTTGCTTCTTGCGCCGTTCGAAGAACGCTCTGTGCTTCTCCATCGTTCTCCCTCCTTCCAGGCGATCGTACTCGAAGGAGGGTTCGCTTGACGGGATCCCGGTCGAGGGGTAGCCTGTAGCGCCATGGGCGGGGTTTCCTATCTCCTTCTCTCCGGAGTGATCGTCCTTCTCGATCGTCTCCTCAAGGGGTGGGCGGCCGTCTCCCTCGCCCCCGCTGCCTCCCGTCCCCTCCTTGGAGAGGTGATTCGCTTGACGCGCGTCCACAACGTCGGTGGCGCGTTCGGGATCTTCCCGGGGAACGGCGTTCTCTTCTTGACGGTCTCCTTCATCGTCTCGATCGCGCTCGTCGTCCTCTTCCTCGCCGTCCCCCTGCGGGGGACCCTGCTCAAGACCGGCCTCTCCCTCGTCCTCGGCGGGGCGGTGGGGAATCTTATCGACCGCCTCCAGTTCGGGTACGTCCTCGACTTCTTCGAGGTGCGCGGTTTTTCCATCTTCAACCTCGCGGACGCCTGTCTGACGATGGGGATAGGATTCATCCTGGTTCACGCTCTCTTCGGAGGTGAGAGAAATCGAGCTGCGCGGCCGGTTGATCGTCTTTGAGGGGCTCGACTCGAGTGGCAAGTCGACGCAGGTTGAGCTTCTCGCGGAGCGCCTCCGGGAGGCCCACCTCCCGGTGACGACGACGCGAGAGCCGGGAGGGACTCCCCTCGGCGAGGCGGTGCGGAGGCTCCTCCTCGCGCGGGAGAATCGCGCCCTCCTCCCCCTCCCCGAGCTTCTCCTCTTCGTCGCCTCTCGCGCGCAGCTCGCGAGCGAGGTGATCGAGCCCGCGCTAGAGGCAGGGCGCGTCGTCGTCTCGAGCCGCTTTCGCCTGGCGAGCCTCGCCTACCAGGGGTACGGCCGCGGGATCGCTCTCGATCTGATCGAACGCCTGAACGACGCCGCGACACGCGGCCGCCACCCAGACCTGACGTTCCTCATCGACCTTCCCGCGGAGGTGGCCTTGAGGCGGAGGAAAGGCGAAGGAGATCGCATCGAGCAGGAGACCCTCGCCTTCTACGAGCGGGTCCGGGGGGGGTACCTCGAGCTCACGCAGGATGATCCGCGCGTCGTCCGGATCGACGGGACTCTCTCCGTGAGAGAGATCGCCGACGCCGTCGCCCGACACCTTGGCGTCTAGCTTTGTCCGAAGGGAGAACGATCGGGTATCATCGAGTGAGGGGAAGTCCGGAGGGAAAAGGGGGACGAAATGGACTTCGTGTGTCTGAAGAACGACCTGGTGTTCGGGGTGAAACTCGCAAGCTACGCCCTGGGGACCCGCTCGAGCATGCCGATCCTCTCCGGCCTGAAGATGGAGATCGCCGGGGGGCGCCTTTCTCTCTGCGCGACTGACCTTGAGCGCGCGGTGCGCTGTGCGATCCCGATCGAGAACAAGGCGGGCGACGAGGCGGTTGTCCTGAACGGCGCCGTCCTCTCCCAGATCGCCGCTCGCCTCCCCGAGGACGAGCGGATCAGCCTGAAGACGGACGCCGAGGACGGGACGGTCGTCAAGCTGCGCTGCGGGGAGACCTCCTTCGACCTCCCCACCCTCCCCGTGGAGGACTACCCCGAGATTCCCCCCCTTCCCCAGAAGAAGATCGCCTCGCTCGGCACGAGCCGCTTCCACCGGGGGTTTGAGCAGACGGCGTTCGCAGCGCTGAAGGCCGGGGAGACGACCCGGCTCAGCCTCACGGGCGTGGACATCGTCCTCCAGGCCGCCGGGGTGAAGATGGTGGCAACGAACGGCTACCGGCTCGCCGTGAAGACCGTGGCCGCGACGGAGATTCTCGAGGAGGGGGAGTACCTCATCGAAGCGGGCGTCCTTGCGGACCTCGACCGCGTCCTCGCCCAGGTCGAAGGGAAGGCGGTCGACCTGTACAAGTCCGAAGGCCAGCTCTTCTTCCAGGCGGACGGAGTCACGTTCATGGCGAAGACGATCGCCGAGGAGTTCCCCGACTTCGAACGGGTGATCCCCAAGGAGAACCCGATCGGCCTCGTCTTCGATCGCCGCGCCTTCCTGGAGACCCTGCAACGGATCGAGATCACTGCCGCGGAGGAGTCGGGGGCGGTCACGATCCGCGTGACGGACAACGAGAGTGCGGCCCGGATCAACTCCTCCTCCAAGGACAAGGGGGAGGGCGAGGAGCGCGTCCGGCTGAAGAAGGTCCCCTCTCAGGGGACCGAGATCTCGTTCAAGGCGGAGTACCTGATCGACGCTCTCAAGAGAATGAACTCCGAGACCGTCGCCTTCTGGCTCTCCTCGCCGGAGAAGGCCGGCCTCCTTGAGCCGTCGGGCGACCGGACCGCGGAGGACGACGAAGGGTTCCTCTACGTCTGCATGCCGGTCCGCTTGACGAGCTAGCCGATCAGGGCGGCCCGCGCCGCGTCGACGCCGGCCGCGAGCGCCGCGTCGACTTCTTCGACCTTCGGCCCGCCTCCTTGGGCGAAACTGCGGTTCCCGCCGCCCCCGCCGCCGAGGAGGGAAGCCATCGTCCGCACGAGGGTCCCAGCGTCGACCGCCTTGAGTCCCTTACTGACCTTCGAGACCGTGACCCCGCGCTCTCCGGCCTTCCCCACGAGGAGGACGACCGCCGGCCGCGCCCCTTCCTCGAGGAGGTCGGCGAGACGCTTGAGGTCCTCCGCCGACCGGTCGAGCCGACCAGAGAGGAGGGTGGCCTCTCCCGCCTTCTCTGCGCGTTCTAGGAGCTCGTCGCGCGTGCGCAGGAGGGCCTCCTCCGTTACTCGCGCAAGCTCGCCGCGGACGAGGTCGAGCTCGCCGCGCAGTTTCGCGAGGCCCGCCAGGGGGTCCTCTCCCAGCTCCCCTTTGAGGCGGCCGAGGAGGTCTTCCTCGGCGCGAAGGCGAGCGAGGACGCCCTCGCCGGTGACGGCGCGGATCCGCCGCGTCCCCGCGGCGACCGACTCCTCGGAGATCACCTTGACGAGGCCGATCTCGCCGCTTGAGCGCACGTGCGTCCCCCCGCATAGTTCGCGGCTCTTGTCGCCGACCGAGACGACGCGCACCGTCTCCTTACCCTTGTACTCCTCCTCGAAGTGAGCCATCGCCCCGGAGGCCTTCGCCTCCTCGAGCGGCATCTCCTCCGTCTCCACAGGGAGGTCAGCGAGGACCGCCGTGTTCGCTAGGTCTTCCACGCGTCGGATCTCCTCGGGCCGGAGCGCCTCGAAGTGCGAGAAGTCGAAGCGAAGCTCGCTATCGGAGACGTAGGAGCCAGCCTGGATCGCGTGCTCGCCGACGACTTGACGGAGGGCGGCGTGCAGGAGGTGCGTGGCTGTGTGGTTGCGCGCGATCCGAGCCCGCCGCTCGGCGTCGACGGAGAGGCGAACGCGGTCGCCGACGGCGAAGCCACCCTCCGTCACCTTGACCCGATGACGGCATGCACCGTACGGATTCTTCTGGACGTCGAGGACTTTCCCCTGCCCGACTCGGGTGAGGTTCTCGGTCGTCCCTGTGTCCGCGATCTGTCCTCCGGCCTCGGCATAGAAGGGGCTTTCGTCGACTATGACGATCATCTCGTCATCGCCCTTCTCTGGGATGTCGGCGATCGTTCCTTCTCCTTCTGTTCCCTCGTAACCGAGGAAATCAGTCGCTTCGCGCCATGCTCTCTTCACCTCGGCAGTAACGCTCACGCTCGGCGTCACCGAAATGGGGACGCGCGATCGCTCTCTCTGTCCGGCCATCGCTGTCTCGAACCCCGGCCGGTCGACGGAGACCCCCGCCTCCGCGGCGATCTCCTCGGTGAGTTCGAGCGGGAAGCCGTAGGTATCGTAGAGTTCGAAGGCAATCTCGCCAGGGAGGACCTTCTCTTTGCTCTTAGCGAGGTCCTTCAGGATCCCCTTGAGACGTCGCTCTCCGCTCGCCAGGGTCCGGCGGAAGGTCGCCTCCTCGCGCGCGACGACTCGCTCGGCGAGCGGCCGCGAGGCGACGATCTCCGGGTAAACCGCCCCCAGGGAATCGACGACCGGCTCGACGAATCCCTTCAAGGCGCCCTCGGAGAGCCCAAGCTTCTCGCCGGCGCGGATCGCGCGGCGGAGGATCCGGCGCAGGACGTAGCCCTGCTTCTCGTTCCCCGGCAGGACCCCATCAGCGATAAGGAAGACCGTCCCGCGGATGTGGTCAGCCACGACGTTACGATCGGTGAGATCGGTGGGCCGAAGGGACCGTGTCATCTCCGTTTGAATCGCCTCGACGATCGGCCGGAAGAGGTCGATCTCGAAGTCGCTTGCCACGCCCTGGAGGACCGCGGAGGTGCGCTCGAGGCCCATCCCCGTGTCGATATTCTTCCTCCTCAAGGGGACGAAGCCCCCGTCCTCCTGGGCGTCGTACTGCATGAAGACGAGGTTCCAGATCTCGGAGAACCGGTCGCACGAGCAGGCGACCCCGCGGCAGTCCGGGCCGCAGGCCTTCGCTTGGCCGGCGTCGTAGAAGATCTCACTGTCGGGGCCGCATGGCCCGGAGTTCCCCACCGGCCCCCACCAGTTGTGTTCCTTTCCGAGACGCACGATCTTCGCGGGCGGGATCCCGATCGCGTCCCTCCAGATCTCGTAGGCCTCGTTGTCCTCCTCGTACACCGAGACCCATAACCGATCCCTGGGGATCGAAAGCTCGCCCGTCACGAACTTCCACGCAAGGTCGATCGCCCCTTCCTTGAAGTAGTCCCCGAACGAGAAGTTCCCGAGCATCTCGAAGAACGTGTGGTGAAACGCGGTCTTCCCCACGTTCTCGATGTCCGTCGTGCGGAAGCACTTCTGGCAGGTCGTCGCCCGTCGGAAAGGCGGCTCGACGCGGCCCCAGAAGATCTCCTTGAACTGCACCATCCCCGCCGAGGTGAAGAGGAGGGTCGGGTCCTTGGGGACGAGCGAGGAGCTTGGGAGCACCTTGTGTCCCCGCGCAGAGAAGTAATCCAGGTAGCGCTTTCTCAATTCGCTCGCCAGCATGAAGACCTTCCTTGACGATGATGTGGGATTCTAGTGCGGCACTGCGGCGAAGTCAAAGCCACGATCTTGTCTGCACTTTCCTCTTGTGCTCCTCGAGGGGTCCCTGTATACTCGGGAATCTCCATTCAAGCTTCGTGTGATCCCCGGAGCGAAACGAGGGCAGGATGGGCGGGACGGGACGATACATCGTGCAGCGGTTGTTGCTGACGATCCCCATGCTCCTCATCCTCGTCACGTTCGTGTTCATCATCCTCCGCGTCATGCCCGGGGACCCGGTGCTCGCCATGCTTGGAGGAAGGAACGTCTCCCCGGAGCTCATCGAGGAGCAGCGCCACAAGCTCGGGCTCGACAAATCCCTCGTCGTCCAGTACGGCGAGTACCTGGAGAAGATCGTGCGCGGCGATTTCGGAACCTCGACGAGCACTAGCCAGCCAGTCCTTCGGGAGCTCTTCGCCCGCCTTCCGGCAACGGTTGAACTCGCTTTCTTCGGGATCTTAGTTGCGGTCCTCCTTGGGTTTGTGACGGGCGTGATCGCCGCCACGCGAGCCGACCGCCTTGCCGACCACGCGATCCGCGTCTTCCACATCGGCTCCTTCGCGGTTCCCCTTTTCTGGCTCGGGCTCATGCTGCAGGTCCTCGTCGCGGTGAAACTCGGCTGGCTTCCCGTCGCCAAACCGCTCAGCGGGAGCATCTCCTACGCCTTCCAGTCCAAGACGGGGTTCTTTCTTCTCGACGGGATGCTCCACGGACGTTGGGACTGGGTGGCCGACGCGGCGAAGCACCTCATCCTCCCGTCGATCACCCTGGGCTTCGCCCAAGCGGGACTCTTGGGAAGGATGACGCGGGCGAGCATGCTCGAGGTCCTCGACGCCGATTACGTCACGACGGCGAGGGCGAAGGGCCTGCGAGAGCGGGTCGTCGTCTTGAACCACGCCCTGCGCAACGCCCTCATCCCCATCGTCACAGTCTTCGGGCTCCAGTTCGCCGTGCTCATGGGAGGGGCCGTCCTCACGGAAACGGTCTTCTCCTGGCCGGGGGTGGCGAGCTACCTCATGCGCTCCATCAACGCGCGCGACTACCCGGCGATCCAAGGGACCGTGATCTTCATCGCGCTCTTCATCTCGCTCATCAACCTGATCGTCGATGTCCTGTACACCGCGATCGACCCGCGGGTGAGGTACTGAGATGGCGGCGTCAAGACCGATTCGGCTCTTTCGGCTTGTTGGGCTTGAGTCGATGTCGCGACGCCTCAGCCGCGGGGCGGACGCGGTCCTCCGCGAGCGGGTCCTCCTCGTCGGTCTCGTCGTGGTGACCGGATTCATCGTCATGACGGTCCTTGGCCAGATCCCGGGCTTCCCCCCGTACGACCCGGTGTACTACCGCAGTGCACCCCGGCTGCAAGGTCCCTCGGCCCAGCACTGGATGGGCACCGACCACCTCCAGCGCGACGTCTTCAGCCGCGTCATCAGCGGAGGCAAGGCGTCCCTCATCGTCGCGTTTGCCGCTGTCGCCATCAGCATGACGGGGGGCTCGGTTGTCGGGTGGATCTCGGGGTTCGCCGGGGGATGGCTCGACCGCGTTCTCTCGCTCGCGATGGACGCGCTTTACTCGTTCCCGTCGATCATCCTCGCGATTACGCTCGTCGTCGTCCTCGGCGCAGGCCTGCAACCGATGATCTGGTCTGTCGCCATTGTCTACATCCCGACCTACTTTCGCGTTTCCCGCGCCGAGGTATTGCGGGTTCGCGAGACGGCGTACGTCGAGGCCGTTCGCGCAATCGGGGCCTCCAACACGCGCATCGTCTGGCGCCACGTCGCGCCGAACACAGTGAACGCGATCATGGCGGTTTCGTCGTTCAACCTGGCCGACGCGATCCTCACCGTCGCCGCCCTGTCGTTCCTCGGGTTCGGCCTCCCGCCACCCGCCCCGGATTGGGGGTTTGACATCCAGAACGGCCAGAAGTACTTGCAGTCGGGGTCCTGGTGGCTGATCACGTTCCCGGGGGTGATGATCGTCCTTCTCTCCCTGGGGTTCGGACTGATCGGAGAAGGGGTGAGTGATCTCGTGAATCCCAAGCGAAAGCGCAGGAGGGTTTGACTTCCAAAACCTGCTGTGCTAGACTGGTAGTAGGAAACCAGGGAATGGCATACCACTGCGGGGAGGTGATGTCCAGCAAGGGGAATCGTTCCGAAGAGAGGGATCTACCCATGAACGACAAGGAGGGACAGAAGATGAAAAAGGCTCTAAGTATTCTCTTGGCCGTTGGTTTTCTCGTTCTCGTGGGGGTGGGCGCGTGGGCTGCCGGACCTCTGATCATGGGGACGACGGACCGGGTCACGGAGCTCTCGTTCGAAAATAGCTACGATGCGTTCACCTGGCATGTGCTGCGCCACACGACGGGGGCGCTCGTCAAGCTTGATGACCAGACGCTCGAGACCGTCGGCGACCTGGCCCAGAGCTGGGACGTGTCGGCGGACGGCAAGGTCTACACCTTCCACCTCCGCCCCGGACTTAAGTTCTGGAACGGGAAGGACTGCGACGCCCAGGCGGTGAAGTTCGCCCTCGACCGGACGATCCGCCTCAACGGCCCGAACGGCGGCGTCGGCCTGATCAAGCCCTACATTAAGACGATCGAGGCGGTGGACAAGCTCACGGTTCGGATTACGCTCACCTACGCCGACGCCGTGTTCCTGTCGCGGATGACGAGCCAGGTCGCCCCGGCGTTGATCTACTCTCTTGATCCGTCCGTCGGCGAGAATGACTTCACCCTGGGCCGCTACGCGGGGACCGGACCGTACAAACTCGTCGAGTACAAGCCGGACCAGTACGTGAAGTACGAGGCCTACGCTGGGTACTACGGCCCCGCGCCGAAGTCGAGCGAGGTCATTGAGGTCATGTACTCCGACGCGGCGACCCTGCGCGCGGCGATCGAGGCGGGAGACGTCGACTTCGTCTTCCGCACCCTCGCCCCGCAGGACATCCAGGACATGAAGAAGAACCCCAGTGTCATCGTCGAGTACTGGCCGCCGAGCCCGGGGATCCGTTACCTCCTCTTCAACGTCACCCAGCCGCCGGTGGACAACGTCCTCGTGCGCCGCGCGATCTCCTACGCGGTCGACCGACAGACGATCATCACCCAGGTGTTCAGCGGGGTCGTCAATCCGATCTACACGATGGTCCCGAACGTCGACCCGCCGTTCTTCGGCGCTCTACCGACCTTCCCCGAGCGGGACCTCGAGGTGGCGCGCGGGCTCCTTACCGAAGCCGGCTACAGCAACGCGAAGCCGGTCCAGCTCAACCTGTGGTACACGCCGAGCCACTACGGCACGTTTGAGGCCGACGTGGCGACGGTTGTCAAGGGAAGCCTCGAGGAGACCGGGATGATCAAGATCACGATCCAGTCTCTCGAGTGGGGTGCCTACGTTACCCGAATGGGGCAGGGTGGGTTCGACCTGTTCTTCCTCGGCTGGCACCCGGACTACCTCGAGAGCTCGAACTTCCTGGCCCCGTGGTTGACCGAGGCCCCCGAACCGATGGGGACGTACATGAACCATCACCCGAACTTCGAGGCCTACAAGCAGATGCTTGAGCTCGCCACGTCTACGGTGGACATCGCCGCGAGGTCCGGGTTGTACAAGGCCGTCCAGATCCTGAGCACGAACGACGTCCCATGGGTTCCGCTGTGGTCGATGACCGATGAGATGGTCACCGCCCGCCAGCCGAACGTGAAGGGCGTCAAGCTCACGATCACGATGGACATCAGTACCTACCTGATCTACAAGGAGTAGGTCGCAAGCCGCAAATCTCCAAGGGGGCCGAGACCTCGGCCCCCTCTTTTCTTTGTCTCTCCCCGGACTCCTGTCCTTGCCGCACGCGTGCGGCGGGGGCTATACTCGGCCGCGGAGGAGGCGGACAATGGTTCTGATCGAAGATATCATGGCGCGGGAGATCCTCGACTCGCGCGGGAACCCGACGATCGAGGTCGACGTCTTCCTCGAGGACGGGACGCTCGGTCGGGCGGCGGTCCCGTCGGGGGCGTCCAAGGGGACCCACGAGGCGCTCGAGCTGCGCGATGGGGATCCGAAGAGGTTCCACGGCCTCGGGGTGGAAGAGGCCGCAAGGAACGTCGTCGAAGAGATCGCGCCCGTCCTCCTTGGCCAGGACGCCCTGGCTCAGGAGAAGATCGATCGCCTGCTCGTCGAGCTCGACGGGACGCCGAACAAGAGGCGCCTCGGCGCAAACGCCCTCCTCGGCGTCTCCCTTGCCACGGCGCGGGCGGCCGCGGAGAGCCTCGGGATCCCCTTCTTCCGCTACCTCG
>CAYHEK010000026.1:0-18882 GCA_964355545.1 uncultured Thermotogae bacterium
ATCAGCCAGCGCAGGGGACGCTCCCCTTCTGAGTCAGGGGCCCTCGGCGGCGGTGCGCACTACCGCGCGGAGCGGAGGGCCGCTCGGGCGTCGAGGGCGTTCTCGGCGATGTTGGACCCATACTCCCGCACCCGCAGGAGGCTGTCCATCACAAGGCTGATCGGGTGTGCGCTCTCCGGCTGATCGGTCGAGGCGGTCGCTCGCGCCATCTCCACGAGGCGCGTGCTCAGAGCCTTCTCCTCGAGGACGCCGTTTGCCTTCCCCTCGTCCAGCCCCTCGAACGCCTCCACGGCTTGGGCGAGGATGAGGGAGGAGGCCCTGGCCAGGTCCGTCACTTTCTCCACCACGCCCTCCTTCAGCGGGCCGGCCAGGGTGAGGGCCGCCTGGGAGACCTTGGCAGCGTGGTCCGCTACGCGCTCGAGCTGGTCGGCGACGGTGTGGACGTGGAGGAACTGGAGGCGCGAGAGCTCGACCTCCCGCTCCACCAGGAGGTCGCGGAGGAGGAGGCCGAACTGCCGTGCCACGAGGAGGACGAGGCGGTCCACGTCCCCGTCCCGCTCCACCACATCGCGGGCGAGCTCAAGGTCGCGGTGAACGAAGGCGAAAACCGCGTCGGTGAGCATCGCTTGTGTCATGTCGAAGATCCGGTGGAGGGTTCGCTGAACGGGGAACTCCCGCATATTGATGAGGGAGTGGAGGACGACCGTCCCTTGCGTCTCCTCGAAGATCTCAAGGCCAATGAGCCCCTGCGCGATCTCGCGCACCATCCGCCTCTGCTCGGGGCCGATTCGCTCCCCGGTCACCTCGATCACGTCGTAGCCTGCGATGTAGCGGGAGATGACCGCGCGCTGGAGGCGGTCGTAGTCCTGCCCGTCAACGACGATCGCCGAGCGGTTCTGTTCCCGGACCTTCTCCGGGATGAGGACGAGGGCGCCCGAATCGTTCGGGACGAGGGTCACCACCACACCGGTGGTGACCTCGAACTCCTCCGCCCACTCCTTGGGAAGGGTGACGAGGTACGTCCCCCCGCCCGTGACCTGAACCTTCCGCTGATACACCTCCGCTCCTCCGTAACCGAAGACCATTCTATAGATCTCTCCAAGGCCGGTCAACACGCGTTCCCGCGGCGCATGACCTCCGCGAGCGGGAGCGCAGACGATCCAACCCAGACGGGCCCACTGCGTTCGAGTAGAATCCTGAGACAGGTCAACGTTGCAAGGGAGAATAGGATGATTCGAGTGCGGTTCGCCCCGAGTCCGACCGGCTACCTTCACGTCGGCGGGGCGCGGACGGCCCTGTTCAACTGGCTCTTCGCGCGCCACTACAAGGGGGCGTTCATCCTGCGCATCGAGGACACCGACCAGACCCGCTCCACCCAGGAGTCGATCGATCAGATCGTCGAGGCGATGCGCTGGCTCGGCCTCGATTGGGACGAGTACTACCGCCAGACGGAACGGACCGCGGCGCACGAGAAAAGAGCGCAGGAGCTCCTCGACCGCGGGCTCGCCTACGAACAGGAGGGGGCGTGGTGGTTCCGCGTCCCGAAGGAGGGAGGGACCTCCTTCCACGACGATATCCTCGGAGACATCGCCTTCCAGAATGAGCTCCTGAAGGACTTCGCCATTCGCCGCTCGGACGGGACCTTCGTCTACAACTTCGCGGTCGTGGTGGACGACGCGGACATGGGGATCACTCACGTCATCCGTGGCGATGACCACGTGAACAACACACCCAAGCAGGTCCTCCTCTACCGGGCTCTCGGACGGCCCCTGCCGCGCTTCGCCCACCTTCCGATGATCCTCGGCCAGGACCGTACGCGCCTCTCCAAGCGCCACGGCGACACATCGGTCCTCGACTACCGGCGCCGCGGGCTCCTCCCGGAGGCGATGGTGAACTTCCTGGCGCGCCTGGGCTGGTCGCACGGGGATCAGGAGGTCTTCACCCGCGACGAGCTCGTCTCTCTCTTCACCCTGGAGAGCGTGGGAAGCTCCTCGGCCGTCTTTGACGAGGCGAAGCTTCGCTGGCTAAACCACGAACACCTGAAGGCGGCCGACCCGCAGCGGCTTGCCAGGGAGGTGCAGCCGTTCGTCCTCGAGAGGGGCGAGGTGAGTGAGGCGATGTGGAACGAGGCGGGGGAGGAGCGGCTCGCCCGCGGGGTCGTCCTCCTGCGCGACCGCTGCGAGACTCTACCTGACCTGGCCGAGGTGATGACGATCCTCTTCCCCGTTTCGCTCAAGGTGGAAGAGGGAGTCCCTCTCGACGCAGCGAAGAAGGAGCTCGTCCGCGCGATCATCGATGCCTTGGAGGGACTCGATCCCTTCACCCAAAAGAGCGTGGAACAGGCGATGCGCGAGGCCCTCGCGGCGCGCGGTGCGGCGCTCAAGGACGTCGCCCACGCCTGTCGGGTGGCGGTCACCGGACGGGGGGTCGGCCCGAGCCTGTTTGAGATTCTCTCCGTCGTCGGCCGCGACCTCGTCCTCGCGCGCCTGCGCGGCCTCGTGGGCGCGGAGAAGATGTGATGCAAAGAGCCCTCACGGCCGCGGCCCTCCTCCTTCTCTCCTCGCCGCTCCTTGCCGCGACGGCCGACCTCCGCTACGTCGATGGGATCGCGGACCTCACCGGGTCCTGCTTCCTGCGAACGACCCGGCTCTCCGCGGAACGGCCGGAGGGCCTGACCGAGCCCGCCTATCGGGGAGAGCCCCTGTACGGGACCCTCCCCCTCGTCGGGGAGGGCTTCCCCGTCGTCCTCGATCGAGGCGCGGAGGGCGGCCCGATCGTCTACGTAGACCCTGACCGAAGCGGGGACCTCGTCGAAGTCGCGTGGGAGGCCAGGCGCTGGGACGGGAAGTACTTGGGAAGCGCCTTCCTTGAGCTCTCCTACGGCGAGGGAGAACGTTCGCCCTACCGGGTCTTCCTCCTGTGGGATCCTCTCTACCCGACCGTCCTCGTCTACTGTCGCGACGGCCGCCGGGAGGGCGAGATCTCGCTCGACGGGGTGACCTATCGCCTCGCGGTGATCGACGAGGACACCGACGGCCGCTACGACGACCTCGCGGAGGGGAGCGTGTACCTCGACCTCGACCAGGACGGCGTGCTTCTCGCGAGCGACGATTCGCACGAGTACTACCGGCTCGACGAACCGTTCAACCTCCACGGGACCGTCTACGAGGTGATCTCCCTCGCCCGCGACGGATCCTCGATCACGATCGAGCAAAGCGCGACGTGGGTCGAGGAGAAGCCGCCCCTCGAGCCAGGCAACCCCGCGCCCGCCTTCGCCGGGGTCGGTGTGAATGGCGAAGAAACCTCACTTGCCTCGTTGCGCGGCCGCGTCGTCCTCCTTGACTTCTGGGCGAGTTGGTGCGTGCCCTGTCTCGTCGAGATTCCCGTCATGAAGGAGATCGCGACCCGCTTCGCCGAGAAGGGGCTCGTCGTCCTGGGGATCAACGCGGACCTCGACGAGGGCTCGTTCCTCGAGGCATTCGACCTCTACGAACTCCCCTACCCCCAGATCTACGACGGAAAGGAGGGCGCGATCGCCGCGCTCTATCGGATCTTTGGGATCCCCATGACCTACCTCATCGACCAGGATGGGACGATCCGCGGAAAGGGCCTGCGCGGAGAGGACCTCGTGCAGGCCCTGGAAGAACTCTTCAAGGAATGAGGACGGCCCTTTTCCTTGCCTTGGTTTGTTTTCTTGTCGCGTCCTTCGTCACGTCTGGCGAGGAGAGGATCCTCACGATCCGGACGGATCCTGAGGTCCTGGGGATCGCCCCCGGTGGACGCGCCGCGTTCCGGCTTCTCTTGGAGAATGGATCTCTTTATGAGGTAGAGAAGATCGAGATCGCGTTTAGGAACGTGGAAGGGCTCTTGGTCAGGCCGAGCGAGGCGGCTCGCAAGCGGCTCCACCCCTTCACCACGGCCGCGATCGGCTTCTCCCTCACCGCCCTTCCCACGCTCGAGACGAGAGGGTCCCCGCTTCTCGTTAAGGCGATCTACAGCTACTGCATCGGGACCGAGTGCTTCCAGGAGGAGCTTTCGATTGCGGTCTCCGTGGAGGAGGGTCTCGTCGGCACCCTTCCTCGTGCGGTCAAGGGATCCGCGCCATGGCACCTCGTCTTTCCCACCGCAGGGGGCGTCCTCTTCCTTGCGATCCTCATCCTCGGGCGGCTGCGCGGCTTCTCTTTCTGGACGTACGGGGCGCTTATTCTCCTCATCGCGTCTGCCCTCGCCTACGGCGTCCTCCTCCGGCAGCCCAGGCAGGCGCAGGGGATCGCCTCGGTCCTGTGCACCTCCTGCGTCGGGATCGAGGAGACCCGCCAAGAGGAGCCTCGCCTCTCCGCGCAGGGGGCCGCCGCTCTCTCGCGGCTCGGGAGGGATGTGGAGCTCCTCGTCTTCTACGCGCCGTGGTGCCAATCCTGTCCCTACGTCGAGGCCCTCGTTGAGGAGATGGCGAAGGCGACCGAGCACCTCGTCTACCGGTTCGTGAACGTGGACGAGGAGCGCGGACTCGCCCTCGCGCACGGGGTCGTCTCCTCCGGACGGACGGTCGTCCCGGCCGTCCTCCGCGTTGACACGGGCCTTGTGATCTTCGGGGTGGAGGACCTCGAGGCGCGCCTCCTTGGGCTCCTCGGGCTTGTGCCATGAAGCTTTCGCACGTGCGGCGGATGAGTCAGGGAGGAGGCCTCCTCCTAGGCCTCTTCGGGGTCACGGGGGTCGGGATGACCCACATCCTCTTCCCCGGGCTTCACTGCTACGCCTGTCCGCTTGCGATCACGATCTGCCCGATCGGCCTCTTGCAGAACCTCGTCATCTTCGGCACGGTCCCCTACTTCTTCTTCGCTTCGGTCGCCGTGTACGGCCTCGTCGCCGGGAGGGGGTTCTGCGGCTGGTTCTGTCCGTTCGGGACCCTGAACGACCTTCTTTCCTTCAGGAAACGGCGCATCCGGAAGGCCCTCTCCTACTCCAAGTTCGCCGTCCTTGTTGCCACCGTCCTCCTCGCGTGGACCCTCGCCGACACGATCTTCTGCAAGCTCTGTCCGGCCGCCTCCCTCGAGGCCTCCCTCCCCTACCTCTTCCTCGGGGTCGCCCGCGTGAACCGCCCCTTCCTCGTCCACATGGGAACCCTCGCCGGAACCCTCGTCGGGATGGTCTTCGTCGCCCGCTTCTGGTGCCGCTACCTCTGTCCCATGGGGGCCCTCCTCGGCCTCTTCAACCGGGCGAGCCTCCTTCACCTTGCGCTCGAGAAGGGCCGCTGCTCCGGGTGCGAGCGCTGCGCGCCGGCCTGCCCGATGGGCCTCTCCCCGCACGAGGACTACGACGACCACAACTGCATCAAGTGCGGGGCCTGCGCGGAGGCCTGTTCCATCGGTGCCCTAACCCTGCGTTTCTCGGCGAAGAGGAGGAAGCCGTGATCCGCTACGTCCTCCTCGGGATCGTCCAGGGGTTGACCGAGTTCCTCCCCGTGTCGAGCTCCGGCCACCTCGTCCTCCTGGAGAAAGTCCTCGGGTTCGACCCGCCGGGGGTGCTCCTTGAGCTCCTCCTTCACCTGGGGACCCTGGTTGCGGTCCTCGTCCTCTTCCGCCGCGATATCTGGCGGCTCGCGCGCTCCCTCGTCCGGAAGGACGAGGTTCGAGGCCGTCGTGAGCTCCTCCTCCTCGCCCTGGGGACGACCCCGATCGTCCTCCTCGGCCTCCTCCTTCGGCGGGCGGTCGTCGCTGCCTTTTCGTCTTTGCTTCTCGTCGGGGTCTGCCTGTTGGTCACGGGAGGGATTCTTCTCCTCGCTGGCCGGGCCGCCCGTCGCGCCCGACGCTCGGCGCCTCGACTCGGCGATTCGCTCCTCATCGGGGTCGCTCAAGGGGCGGCGCTCCTCCCCGGGATCTCGCGCAGCGGGGCGACCATCGCGAGCGGGATCCTTCTTGGGATCGAGGCACAAGCCGCGGCGCGCTTCTCCTTCCTCCTCTCCATCCCCGCGATCCTCGGCGCGGGGATCCTCGAGCTCCCCGAAGGGCTCCGCGCCGGCGCGGGTGCGAGCGGCTGGCCGGCCCTCCTTGTCGCGACGCTCGTAGCAGCGGCCGTCGCAGGGGGTGCCATCAAAGGGCTCTTGGCCCTCCTTGCGCGTGGGAAGCTCGGATGGTTTGGAGTGTACTGTTTGGCCATCGGCCTCGTCGCAACCCTATACGCTACTCTCCGTTAGACCCGCGTGGAAGGCGAGGGAGAGGACGCTCTAGCGAGAGGAGAGGGCGAAGGTGTACGCAAGCGTCGTGAGAAGGATGGTGAGCCCGATCGCAAGAAGAACGGCGAGGACGTTCCCGGGCGAGGGCCCTGGAGCGGCCTCGTGCGGCAGGACGGCGTACGCCGCGATGTCGTAGGCGAGCGGCTCGTCAGGCCGGTCCGGGTCCTCCACCCACACCTCCCACACCCACGTCCCCGTCCCGGCTTGGGCGAGGACGGTCTCGTTCCACTCCCAGTTTTTGTCCTCGGACCGACGCGCCTGCGGGTAGACGCTCTTCTTCGTCTCGGAGTAGCCGATCGGGTCGGTCGGGAGGGAGTCCTGGGTCGGGTAGTGGGCGTAGAAGATCCTCCCCTGAGGGTCTATCACGCGCGCGAAGAGAAGGAGCTCCTTCTCGCTCCCCGCGACGTGGACGAGGCGCCGCTGGAGATCCCCTTCGCGGAAGGGCCCCTCGGGCGCGAAGATCACCTCCAAGCGCACCCGCGGCCGAGGAGCGGTCGGGACCGGCCCGGAGACGACCACGAACCGGTCGATGACGTAACTCCCGAAGACCCCCTGAGCGAGGGTTGTCGTCACCCCCTCGCGGCTCCTCGAGTCGCGGTTGTAGGGATCGACGATTGAGTAGGTCGTCCCCGACTTCCCCGTGATCACCACCCAGTGGCAGTCCTCGGTCTTCGTCACGCTCCCGTGGCAGTAGGCCCCCCAGTGGACCCCGGCGACGACCGGGTGACCCTCACCGAGGGCCTGATCGATCGTCCGGCGTGAGACGGCGTCGAGTCCGGAGGCACTTGCGTTCTCGTAAGTGGAGATCGAGATCTCGCGCGGGAGGTTCTCCCATTCCAGGCAGCAGTTCCCGACACGGTCTTGAACGCAGTGGCCATACCCGCCGTGGGTCCGCAGCCAATCGTTTAAGATCCCCGGGTCCATCCCCCGCCTTGGCTTCCTCGTGGAGGAGGACGCGGCCGGAATGAAAAGCTCGATCTGGTAGTAGTCGAGGACCATGGCGAAGCAGGTGACGAGGCATCCGGCGTTTGCGATGCGGTCCGGACAGCCGGCCGTCCCCATGGCGAACCCTCCCCAGCTCCCAGGAAGGTCCCGCAACGCCTGGTTGAAGCTCGAAAGGGTTATCGGAAACGCCGTCTCCTCTCCCAGAGACGGAGAGGGAAGAAGGACCAGGAAGGAACCCGCGAGGAGGAGGGCGGTCCACCTCCCAGCGCCCGGCGTCCTTCCCTGTCGACGGTTCATCCTCACGGGAAGGGACTAGGCTCCTTCGCGGCGGCGGATCGCCTCCGCGGCGACGAGGCCCGTGAGCGCGGAGTAGACGATCCCGCGGCAGTGGCCGGAGGCGTCGCCCGCCACGTAGAAGCGAGGGACGGCGGTCTCCATCGACCGGTCGACCGGGTAGCGCGTGTCGTAGAACTTGATCTCCGGAGCGTAGAGGAGCGTGTTGTCAGATGTGAGGCCGGGGATGATGTTGTTCAGCTGATCGAGCCCCTCGAGGAGATTCACCATGACCCGATCCGGGAGGGCCATCGAGATGTCGCCCGGGGTGGCGTCGGTGAGGGTCGGCGAGATCGTCACCCGCGCCAGGCGCTCCGCGGTCGAGCGGCGGCCTTGCTTTAGGTCCTTCAGGCGCTGGATGATCGGCCTCCCCCCGCCGATCGTCGTCGCGAGCTTCGCGATCGCCCGGCCGTACTCGGTCGTGTCCTCAACGGGGTCGGTCAGTTCGATGTGCGACAAAAGCGCGAAGTTCGTGTTCTCCGTCTTCACTTCGTTCTCCGCGTGACCGTTCACGAGGGAGAACTCCTCGTAGGTCTCGCGCACGACAAACCCGCGCGGGTTCGTGCAGAACGTGCGCACCATGTCGTCGTAAGTCGGCGTCCGCACCCGGAGCTTCGCGTCGTACATGACGCGCTCGATCGCAGAGTAGAGCTCCGCCGGGAACTCCACCCTCACCCCCACGTCGATCGGGCCGTACTCGGTCGTGATCCCGAGCCTCGCCGCCTCGTCGCGCAGCCAGTACGCGCCGGCCCGGCCCGGCGCGGCGATCACGTAGCGTGCCTCGATCTCCTCTGAGCCCTGGAGGAGGAAACGCTCGCCCTGCCTATCGATCCGCTGCACGCGGTTCTCGAGGGACGTGAGGGCTCCTTGCGCGAGCAGATGCTGATAGAAGCGGTCGATCGTCTGGCGGAGGGAGGCCGTCCCGATGTGGCGCTGCCGGCCGCTCGTGAATTCAATCCCATAGCGGCCTGCCATCTCCTTAAGCTCGGCGAGGGCGTCTGGATCCTCCCCGGAGTACTCCTGCGGCGCGCCGAAACGGGTGAAGGTCGCGTCGACCCGGTCGATGTAGGGCTGGATCTCCGCGTCGGTGCGGCCGATGCTCGCCGGGTCCCCGCCGATCTTGGGGGTCAAGTTCAGCTTGCCGTCGGAGAAGGCCCCCGCCCCGCCGATCCCGAAGCTGATGTGCGTCCTCTTCCCCGGCTCGGGCCCGCGGTCGATGAGCACCGTTGCCAGGCTGCTCCCCAGAAGCTCCTCGGCCGCGAAGAGACCGGCCGGCCCGGCACCGAGGATCGCGACGTCGACCTCTCTCACAGGAGGACCTCCCGCAGCTCCGCGACCCTCTCCACCGCGATGTCGGGGACCGCCTCGGCCGGCCTTTCCTTCCCGTTCTTGCTCACCCACGCCACCCGCATCCCCGCGCACTTCGCCCCGACCACGTCCATTGAGGGAGAGTCGCCGACGTAGAGGACCTCGGCCGCGGCGGCCCCCAGGTGTGAAAGGAGGAGCTCGAAGATGCGCCGGTCCGGCTTACAGATCCCGACGTCGCCGGAGACGACGATCGCGTCGAACAAGGGGGCGATCCCCAGGGTCTCGATCTTCGGCCACTGCATGTCCGCCGGGCCGTTCGTGAGGAGGCCGAGGCGGTAGGTTCCCTTGAGGTCGCGAAGGAGCTCGCCCGCTCCCTCAAACAGCCGGATCGAGGGCATGCGGATCCCCGCGTACTCCTCGGCGAGGTCGCTCGCGAGCCTCGGATTGTTGACCCCGTGCTCGCGGAGGAGGTGCTCCCAGACACGCCGACGCACGATCCCGGCCGGATCCCGCCTCTTTTCCTCCTCATCCCAGAGCTCGTTGTAGCGGATGGCGGCGCACTCGAGGTCCCCGACGAGGTCGGAGGGCAGGTCGAGACGACGCAACGATTCTGCGATCGCCTCCTCGATCGACACCGCGTAGTAGCAGAGCGTCCCGTCGAGATCGAACGCGACCACCCTCACACCCACGAGACTCATCCGTTGAATGGCTCCTTTGGCTGGGTTACCCTCTTCGTAAGTCGCTTACGATGCGGACGACCGAAGATCATAGGCGCGAGGTTGGGCGAAGTCAAGGAGGATTGCGTGCGGATCACGGGCGGGACGAAGCGCGGCCGCCAGCTCGTTCCTTGGGACGAGGGGGGGATCCGCCCGATGCGCGACTTCGTGCGCAGCGCTCTCTTCAACATCCTCGCCGACCTTGTCCCGGGGGCCCGGTTCCTCGACCTCTTCTCGGGAACGGGAAGCGTCGGCCTCGAGGCCCTCTCCCGCGGCGCGGCGCAGGCCGTCTTCGTCGATTCATCCCCCGAGGCCTGCGGGATCGCCCGGCGAAACCTTCTCGGCCTCGGCCTTCTCGATCGGGGAGAGGTGATCGAGAAGGACTTCCAAGAAGCGATCGAACACCTCACAAGGCGAGGGAGGAGGTTCGATCTCCTCTTCGTCGGGCCTCCTTACGGGAAGGGGCTCGCCGCGGCGGCCCTCGACCTCCTCGGGACGGGGGGCCTCCTCGCGCCCGGGGCGATCGTCGTCACCGAGGTGTACAAGAAGGAAGATCTCCCTTCCTCCTTTGGCCATCTTCGTCGTGCAGACCGGCGCGTCTACGGCGACAACGCCCTCGTCTTCTTTTGTCTGGCTGAGGAGTCCGCCCTTGGTGGGCCTACGACGAGCGAGTAGGATGGAGGTGAATTGACCGATCGGCTGATCCTTGCGACGAACGACGACGGGGTGAACGCACCCGGCCTCATGGCGCTCAAGGAGGAGATCTCCCGCGTGGCGCGCGTTGAGGTCTTCGCCCCGGACCGAAACTGGTCAGCGGCCGGCCGGACGAGGACCTTCCACAAGCCCCTGCGCGTCGATGAGGTCCGCCTCCTCGACGGGACGATCGGCCACGTGGCGAGCGGCACCCCCTCGGACTGCGTCTCCCTCGCCCTCCTCGGCCTTCTTGTGGAGCCGCCCGACCTGATCGTCTCCGGGGTCAATCCCGGGATCAACGTCGGTCAGGACCTCACCTACTCTGGGACCGTCGCCGCGGCGATGGAGGGGGCGCGGGGAGGAATCCCGGCGATCTCCGTCTCGCTCGACGTGGGAACGGACACGACCGAATCCCCTCACTACGGGCTCGCCGCCCGCTTCACCGCGCGGCTCGCGGCGTTCCTGCTCGACTGCTCACCCCTCCCGCGCGGGATCCTCCTCAACGTGAATGTCCCGCGCCTCGCGCCCGGCCGCCTGACGCAGGTGAAGCTGACTCGCCTGGGAACGCAGAGCTACAGCAACTACCTCGTCACGGGGAGGGACCCGCGCGGCCGGAGCTACTACTGGATCACCGGGGATCCCTTGACCCAGATCCCGCCGGAAGAGGAGGGAACCGATATCTGGGCGGTGGCGAACGGCTTCATCTCCGTCACCCCGATCCACCTCGACATGACCGAGTATTCCCTCGTCGAACGGTTCCAGGAGTGGGAGGAGCGGCGCTGGCTCGAGGAGGCTTAGGCCTTAAAGATCGTCCACGCCCCGGCGAGGAGGAAGAGGCAGCCGGCGGCGATGTGGAGGCCTCTCGTCCACCCAGCCGGGATGAGCCGCTCGACGAGGCCGGCGAGGAGGACGGCGAGGGCGGTCGAGAGAAGGAGGGCCGCCCCGGCCCCCACGAAGACGGCCCAGGACGACCGGGACTCGGTCGCGAGCGAGAAGACGGCGAGTTGGGTCTTGTCTCCCAGTTCGGCGAGGAAGACCATGACGAACGCTGAAAACGCGACCTTGAGCATGGAACCTCCTTCGTAGGCGATTCTACCGACCGAACCGGCAAGCGACAATCAATCAACGGAAGGAGACACGGCTTGCCTCTCTTCGAGCGCAGGCCGTAGACTCACAAAAGAAGGGAGGGCGAATGCGCGAGAAGATGTATTACCAGTACTACACGAACGTGACCTACCTCACCTGCCCCGACTGCCTCGCCTGGCACGGGAGGATCGCCGAGGACCCGGAAAGCTTCCCCGATCGCGAGGACGGCTGCGAGCGCCGCCTCCTCGCCTTCGATAAGAGAAAGCTTGACTACCATCGCGAGCAGGAGCGCCGCATGCGCGCCGCAGTGGAGGCCGAGCTTGAGCGCCGCGACCTCCTTGTTCAAGCGAAGGAGGCCCTCGGCAAGGAGAACGGCCAGGCCCTCGCCCTCTTTGCCCAGGCCTCCGAGATCGACGTCCACGTCCCCGAACTGGCGGCGCTGTGCGCGGAGAAAGAGGGGATCCTCAAAGCGGACCTCTCCCTGCGGGAGCGCCTGCGGACGCTCTTTGCTCGCGCCTACTCCGACAAGTTCGGCCATCCGCGCTACGAGCGCCTTCCGGAGGCGATGCGCCTCGCCCGCGAGCGGGCCGGCGTCGAGCGGATCAAGGAGCTCTTCGCGTGACCCTTCGCCCCACGACGAGTCAGGAACGCGGGGTGATCCTCCTCGTCGGCTTCGGGATCCTCGCGGCCGGATTTAGCCTCTTCCTCCCCGGGCTTGCCTCTCGCGCTCCCGGCCCTCCCCGGCCGATCGAGCTTGCTCGGGTCCGCGTCCTCGTCCCGACGTTTCGTGAGGCCGAAGCGAAAAAGCCGCTCGATCTGAACGCGGCCACGGTCGAGGAGCTTGTCCGTCTTCCCGGGATTGGGGAGGTCCTCGCGGCGCGGATCGTCGCCTATCGAGAGGAGCACGGGCCGTTCCAGAAGCTCGAAGACTTGAAGCGAGTCTCGGGAATCGGGGCGAAGGTCGTGGAGGGGATCCGCAACCTCGTCACGGTTCGCCCCGTCCCGGCGGAGACCCCTCCGCCGTGAGGCCTCGCTCGAATCACTTCTCGGTTGTGATCGTGTAGACGAGGGTGAGGCTATAGTCGCCGTCCCGGTAGGAGTCGCGGTCCATCTTCACCTTGTAGTTGACGACGAGGGAGTGGACTCCCAACTCGCCATAAGCGAGGGTCTGGTCAAAGGTCGTGATGGAGGAGTAGGAGCCGCCGTTTGCGCGGAGGAGGAAGTCCGAGAGTGGCTTTGCGACTGTGCCGTCCGCGCTTCGTCCCATGTCCGACTCCAGGGCGCGCACCTCGACCGACCAGCGGACGTTGCTCGCCGCGACCAGGGTCAGGGCTCCCCGCTCCTCGATGTACCCAAGCTGGAGGTCGGCCTCGCTCGGGCGGCGGAGGTCGAAGTGGCTCGCGAAGGAGGGACTAGACCCGTGCGTCCCGGAGACGGTGAGAGACTGGAAGGGAAGGACCTGCCACCCCACGGCGACCGTCGTCGACGCAGTCGCCTCTCCGGCGAGAGAAAGAAGAGGGAGGGTTGAGGAGAGAAGGACCACGAGAGGCAGAACCCGGTACAGCCATCGCATCATCTTCGTCCTTCGGCAGCCCGGCTACCATCGCAGGCCCGTGGCTTTGCGTCCCTCACTTCTACTTCGTGAGGTTTGCCTTTGTCGATTCCGAAGCCTCACCTCCTCGTGTGCCGACGAAACGGCGAATCGCCCTGATTATGCCTCGGGCGGAGAGGGGTTAGACGAGTGCGGGACGAACGCCGGCCACTCGTTTGTCCGGCCGGACGTCCTTGCGTATAGTCCTTCGATCGGGCGAGCGGGCAGAGCCCCTTTTCAAAAAGGAGGGATCGACATGCGGCTCCTCACGGGCCTTGTGGCGGGCGGCGGGATCGGCGCGTTCTTCTTCTTCAGTTGGGTGATCCAGAGGCTGTGGAACTCGATCGTCGCCGGGCACCTCGGCCTGTTGAAACCTTTGACCTACTGGCAGGCGGCGGGACTGTGGTTCCTCGTCACCCTCCTCCTCGCCTGGACTGGGATCGGCGTCGGCCAGAGGCTCTGGCGCAGGTGGCGCTCGCGCGACTGAGCTTTTGCTTGTCGCACGGCTCCCAGCAAGCACGTGACCGCGAACCTAGATCTGTTCTCCTGGCTCGATGACCTGAATCCTGAGCAGCGCCGCGCCGTCACCCACGGGGAGGGGCCGCTCCTCGTCGTCGCTGGCGCGGGGAGCGGGAAGACGAAGACCCTCGCCTGCCGCGTCGCCTACCTCCTCGCTCAAGGGGTGGCGCCCGGCCGGATCCTCCTCCTCACCTTCACGCGGCGGGCGGCGCAGGAGATGCTCCGTCGCGCCGCGGCGACGAGCGAACGCAGTGGCCGAGCGACCGGCCGCGTGTGGGGAGGGACCTTCCACTCGACGGCGAACCGGCTCCTGCGGATCTACGCCAAGGCCGCCGGCCTCCACCGCGACTTCACCGTGATGGACCAGGGCGACTCCGAGGACCTCCTCGACCTCGTCCGCCGCGACCTTGGCCTTCAGAGCCGCGAGAGGCGCTTCCCGCGCAAGGAGACCTGCCTTTCTATCTACTCCCGCTCTGTGAACGGCTCTCAGGACCTGCATGAGGTCCTCTTCGACCACTTCCCCTGGTGCGCCTCCTTTGAGAAGGAGCTGCGCGGGCTCTTCGCCGAGTACGTCAAGCGAAAGCAAAAGCGGCGGGTCGTCGACTACGACGACCTCCTCCTCTACTGGGCGGAGCTTGTCTCAAAGCCCGACCTGGGCGAGGAGATCGGCGGCCGGTTCGACCACATCCTCGTCGACGAGTACCAGGACACAAACCGCGTGCAGGCCGCGATCCTCCGCGGCATGCGCCGCAAGAACCACAACATCATGGTCGTGGGCGACGACGCCCAGAGCATCTACAGCTTCCGCGCCGCGACCGTGCGCAACATGCTCGACTTTCCCAAGGAGTTCCCCGGGACGACGATCGTCACCCTGGAGGAGAACTACCGTTCGGTCGAGCCGATCCTCGAGACGACGAACCGCGTCATCGCTTGCGCCGCGGAGCGCTACACCAAGGACCTGTGGTCCGCCCGCGGGGAGGGGGAGCGGCCGAGGCTCGTCACCTGTGGGGACGAGGCCGAGCAGGACGAGTATGTGATCGAGCGGATCCTCGACCACTACGACCGGGGGATCCCCCTGCGCCGCCAGGCCGTCCTCTTTCGCGCCTCCCACCTCTCCGCGTCGCTCGAGCTTGAGCTTGGCCGCCGGAACATCCCCTACCACAAGTACGGCGGCCTCCGCTTCCTCGAGGCCTCGCACGTCAAGGACCTCGTCGCCTTCCTGCGCATTGCGGAGAACCCGCGCGACGAGCTCGCCTGGCTGCGGACGCTAGAGCTCCTCGAGGGCGTCGGCCCGGCGACCGCCGGCCGCGCGATTGAGCACGTGACGAGGCACCGCTACAGCCCTCGTGCCCTCTCGACGTTTGAGGCACCGGCGGCGGCGCGCGAGGGGATCGCCGGCCTCGCCTCGCTCATGGAGGACCTTGCCGCGGCCGGCCCCCTTCACCCCGCCTCTCAGGTCGAGCGGATCCGCGTCTTCTACGACCCACTCCTCGAGCGCCGCTACGATAACTCGACCGTGCGGGCGCGGGACCTCGAGAGCCTGGAGCGGATCGCCGCCGGCTACCGCTCGCGCCGCGACTTCCTCGTCGACCTCGAGCTCGACCCGCCGACCTCGACCTCCGACCTCGCCGGGGGGTCGCGCGAGGAGGAGGACTTCCTTGTTCTCTCGACGATCCACTCCGCCAAGGGCTGCGAGTGGGACGCCGTCTACCTCGTCCACGCGTCGGAAGGGGCCCTCCCCTCTGACTTCGCTATGGGGAAAGACGAGGAGATCGAGGAGGAACTGCGGCTCGCCTACGTCGCCCTGACCCGGGCGAGGGACTTCCTGTACGTCCTCTGGCCGCTCCGCTCGAACCGCAGGTGGTACGCCTACGCCGACGGACAGGGCTACGCGCAGCTTTCGCGCTTCTTCCCCGAGGATGTCCGAAAGACGATGGAGGAGGTCTTCCTTGAGCGGCCGGTCGAGGAGGACGCCCCCTCGCCGGCGCAGAGCGAGGACGACATCGCCGCGCGGATCCGCTCCATGTGGGAGATCGAGGGCTAGGGCGGTCGTTTCCCTCCTCTTCGCTCAAACGGCTACAATCACCTCATCCCAGACGGGGGGTGAGGACAATGCGGCTCCTGACGAAGCTCGTGGCCGGCGGAGGAATCGCCGCGTTCTTCTTCTTCAGCTTTATCATCCAGATCCTGTGGAACTCGATCGTCGTCGGGCACCTGGGGCTCCTCCGGCCCTTGACCTACCTTCAGGCGGCGGGCCTGTGGTTCCTCGTCATCCTTTTCTTGGCCTGGACGGGGATCGGGGCGAGCGGCCGACTCTTTTTGCGCTGGAAGAGAGAGCGCGACTGGGACGAGTTCGGCCGCAGGGTAGAATCACGGATCAAGAGCGGCTTCGCTCGGTGGGTCGACTCGGAGTCGGACGTCGAGTGGGAGGACCTCGGCCAGAGGATGGAGGAGAAGATCAAGAAGAAGTTCTCCGAGTGGACGAAGGAGGACTGAGGGCGCAAGGCGCGGCCACTCTCGCTGCGCGGGGAGGTGCGATGGACGAGGAGAAGACACTCGGGATCATTCCCAACCTGAACCATCGGAAGGGCTTCCTCAAGTACGAGGCCTGCAACCTGATCGTCACGGACCGAAGGCTCATCCTCGCCCTCCTGACGAAGGAGATGGCGAAGGAGGCGGCGCGGAAGGCGCGCGAGGAGGGAGAGGCGCGCGGCGAGACGTGCCTCACGAAGGCCGTCCACACGCTCACTGCCGGCTCGACCGTCTACGAGCGGTACAGGACCATGCACCCTGCGGAGATCCTCACCGAGGCGACCGGGAACTTCGCGATCAACCTAGACGAGGTCCGTTCCTTCCGCGTCGAGAGCGGGGAGGCGCTCGGGAGTGACGACGCCCCTCACCCCGACCGCCTCATCCTGAAGACCACGGCCGGCAAGCACGTCTTCACCTTCGGGACGAAGAGCCTGAGCGCAAAAGAAGCGAAGGTCCTCCTCGAGCAGGCGCTCGGAAAGAGCCGCACGTAAGTGCGCTCAAGAGAGGATCCCCCTTAGAGAGAAGGGGCTAGGAAACGCGAACCGCCTCCACCCACCCCTCTTCTCGATGAGAACCTGATTGCAGGCCGCGGTGTCGAGTATTGATTACGCGCTCTTCACGGCTGGCCGCGTGGCTCTCGCGGCTTGCGGAGACTGTAGCGCCCGTGGCCCTCGTTCGGACAGGGCTCCTGCGGACCGGGCTTCGCGGGCGGAAAGACCGCCCCGGCCGCAAGTTCGATCGGCTCCTCTCGAATTGGCCTTCTGGAGAGAAGCTCCCGTAGTCGAAGCCGGACAACCGCCGCCGTTCGATCCGTGCACCCAGCACCTTCTCGATGTCCCGCACCATCAGCCCATCCGCCTGCGAGGCAAGCGTGAACG
Source organism: uncultured Thermotogae bacterium (assembly GCA_964355545.1). Taxonomy (GTDB): domain Bacteria; phylum Bipolaricaulota; class Bipolaricaulia; order UBA7950; family UBA9294; genus JAPLGE01. Next base: position 16,834 of record CAYHEK010000026.1, read on the forward strand.
CTTCGCCCGTCCGGTCGACGCGACCCGTGCGGCCGATGCGGTGGGTGTAGCCGTCGACCGTGTTGGGCATGTCGAAGTTGATCACGTGCGAGATCCCCTCGACGTCGATCCCGCGCGCAGCGATGTCCGTCGCGACGAGGACCTCGTAGCGCCCGTCTCGAAAGCCGCTGATCGCGTTCAGACGCTGATTCTGTGCCATGTTCCCCTGGAGCGCCGCGACGCGATGGCCCTGCCGTTCGAGCTTCAGAGCGAGGCCGCGGGCGCGGTGCTTCGTCCGCGTGAAGACGAGCACACGCTCGGCGGGCAGCTCGCGCAAGAGCTTCATCAGGAGGTCCGTCTTGAGACCGTCGGGCACGGGATAGAGAGCGTGCGAGACGCTCTTCACCGGCGCGATCGGGCCGATCTGCACCGTGACCGGGGCCTTGAGGATGCTGTCCGCAAGAGCACGGATGTCTCTCGGCATGGTCGCAGCGAAGAAAAGCGTCTGCCGCCTCGTCGGAAGAGCCGCGAGGATCCGGCGAACGTCGGGCAGAAAGCCCATGTCGCACATGCGGTCTGACTCGTCCAGGACCAGAACCTCGACGTGTGAGAGGTCGATGTCGTGCTCATCCAGGTGATCGAGCAGACGACCGGGACAGGCGACGACGATCTCGGCGCCGCGCCTGAGCGCCGCGACCTGGGGGACCTTGCTCACGCCGCCGTAGATGGCGACGCTGTGCACCTTGGTGTTCTTGCCTAGATCAACACACGTTTGGTGGATCTGTTCGGCCAGTTCGCGCGTCGGCGCGACGATCAAGGCGCGGACGTGACGTGACGCGCCCTTGGTCAGACGCTCGAGGATCGGCAGGACGAAGGCCGCGGTCTTCCCCGTGCCGGTCTGCGCGATCCCCAGTACGTCGCGCCCTGCGAGCACGACGGGGACCGCTTGCTCCTGGATCGGGGTGGGCGTGGTCCAACCGGCCGCCTTGACGCCGGCGGCAATACGTGGGTCGAGTGAAAACGATTCGAAACTCACTGAGAATCCTCCTTGACTTCATTGAGCCAAGTCGCATTCTCAGCTCGATGATGCTCGGCGAATGGGTTTTCTGATTACCTTGACAACCAGATGTTCGCGGAACGAGGGCACAGTATAACCGCTGCGCGCTAGCTGCGCAAGCTCCGGTTGCACAAGGGTCAGACAATGTGCCGCCTGTCAAGCCTCAAGCGCACTTCGTGCACCTAGAGATCTCTGGAACAGCCACCGCCTGCGGGAACCGGAAGCGGCGGTATTGGGCGATGTGCCCCTCCGGGTGCCAGGACCGCGGCACTGTCATTTCAAGATGTGACCCCAATCGCCTGACCCCAACCGCCATGAAAGGTGTCATGGCGCTACAATGCACCTGAGGAGGTAGAAATGCAGAGGAAGCATGCGGGAGTACTTCTGGTGCTGCTAATCTCTCTGGCTGTACTCACAACCGGAACTATCGGTGGAGCCGCCTGTTGGGGAAGCCTAGTGAAAGTAGGAGTTGGGACCGTTGCGTTCACAATCTCGGAACGGACATGGCCTCCAGCGTTTGCAGATTCAGCCCTCTGGGCATCAGGATGGGTATGGGTATTGGAGGGCTCGATGGGGTTGGAGGCCGGTGTTGCCTATTATGACCTGACGAATATGCGACTTGTTCCTGGATCTGGGTACTACGGCGCTCTCATCGTGCAACCACTTTCTGTCGGTGGCCTCACTCTTGGAGTTCGCGTCGGAGTCGTGCTCCACCCGGCAACCCGCTGGACATCGCCGTTTGGCGGCGCCGTAGTCTCCAAGACGTGGAACAACTGGTTGGGGGCAAGCGTCTCGGCTGGCCTTGCAGCAGTGGACCCGGACACACAGAGCTGGGGGTTGTATCTCTCCATATGTGCGTATTTCTTCATCCTTGACTGAGAAGAGGTCAGCCACACTCGTTGTGAGAAATGAGCAAGGCCAGGTGGCCTGCCCCCCCTCAGACCGGTCCGAGTTGAACGCTAGTGTCGCGTCCGGGAAGTGCGTGACCTAAGGACATCGTCGGCCGTCTTCGT
>CAYHEK010000027.1:0-7239 GCA_964355545.1 uncultured Thermotogae bacterium
GCCGAGCCGCCCCACTTCTCCCACGGAGTAGGGCGGGAAGTTGTAGTGCAGCATGAAGCGCTTACGCCCTTCCTTCATCATCTGGTCGATGATCTGCTCGTCGCTCCGCGTGGCGCCGAGGGTGGCGATCCCCAGGCTCTGGGTCTCCCCGCGGGTGAAGAGGGCCGACCCGTGCGTACGGGGAAGGACCCCCACCTGGCTCTTGATCGCCCGAAGCTCGTCCGGCCGCCGGCCGTCGATCCTCAGGCCCTGCTCGAGGACCCTCCTGCGCATGTACTCCTTCTCGTATTCGTCAACGAGGGCGCTCGCCTGTTTCTCGACCTTCGCCTTCTCTTCCGTTGGAAGGTCAGCGGAGACAATCGCCTCGATCACGCGCTTCCGCAGAGACTCCACGAACTCGTGCCGCTCCTTCTTGGTTGCGAGGTTGACGATCGCCGGGAACTCCGGCGCGAGGATCGCGTGGACTTTCTCCCGCAGGGCCGGGTCCTCCTCCACCGGAGGAATGACCTTCTTCGTCGGATGGACCCGTTCCACGAACCGCTCCTGCAACTGGACGAGCTCCTGGATCGCCGCGTGGGCGAGGTCGACCGCCTGGACGACCTCCTCCTCGGAGAGCTCGGCCATCATTCCCTCGACCATGGTCACGGTCTCCTTCGTCCCGGCGACCGTGACGTCAACCCCTCCTTCCTCCTGGGAGACGGCGTCCGGGTTGACGACGAGGCGCCCGTCCTTCCGTCCGATCTTCACGGCCGCGATCGGCCCGAGGAACGGCGCCTCCGAAATCATCAGGGCAGCCGACGCGCCGAGGATCCCCACGATGCTCGGCGAGCAGTCCGGCTCCGCCGAGAGGACCGTGGCCACGACTTGGACCTCGTCTCCGTACTCCTTGGGGAAGAGCGGCCGGATCGGCCGGTCGATCAGGCGCCCGGTCAGGACGGCGATGTCGCTCGGCCTCCCCTCGCGCTTGAAGAATCCACCGGGGATCTTCCCGCTCGCGTAGAACCGCTCTTCGTAGTCGACGCGCAGGGGGAAGAAGTCCCCCTCTTCCTTCGTCTCTTGAACCGTCACCGCCACGAGGACGTGCGTGTCCCCGTAGCTCGCGAGGACGGAGCCGCTCGCCTGCTTGGCGAGGTTCCCCGTCTCAAGTGAGATCTCCTTTCCGTTGAACGGAATGCTCTCTCGAATAACCATTTTCTCTAGACTCCTCTGATCCCTAGTCGTTCGAGCAGCCCCTTGTAGGCGGCGAGGTCCTCCTCCTTGAGGTACTTCAACAGCCGCCGGCGCTGCCCAACCAGCTTTCGCAGCCCTCGCTGCGAGCTGAAGTCCTTCTTGTGCACGTTCAGGTGGTCGGTCAACTGGGCGATCCTCTCGCTCAGTAGCGCGACCTGAACGGCGGCCGACCCGGTGTCGGTCCCGTGCTGGGCGTAGCCCTTGATGATCTCTTCCTTCTTCTTTTGCGTAAGACCCATCGTCTCTCCTTCTCCCGGCCCCGAGACAGGGAAAGCCCACTATCCCAGGGGGGGATCTTGACTAGTTTCGGTAGCGCTTTGACAGGCGCTTGACCTCTTTCTTCACCCGCTCCTCATCGATGGTGAGGAGCTCCCCATCGCGCAGGAGGAACCGTCCTCCTACCATCACGTCGGTCACATCAGACGCAAGGGCCGCGTAGACGAGGGTGGAGAGCGGATCGTAGACCGGAAGCGTGTGAACTCGCTCGAGGTCGATCAAGACAAGGTCCGCCTCACTCCCCACTGTGAGGGTCCCTCCACCTATCCGGAGGCCCTCCCCCCCGGCTCGCGTCGCCATCCAAAGCGCCTCCCGCGCCGGGAGGGCGCTCGCATCCTCGCGGGCCCCCTTCTGCAACAGGGCTGCCATCCGCATCTCTTCGACCATGTCCAGGCGGTTGTTCGCCGCCGCCCCATCCGTGCCGAGGGCGACCCTCACGCCAGCCCTCCTCATCGACTCGACCGGAGCGATTCCCGCGCCGAGCTTGGCGTTGCTCTTCGGGCAGTGGACGGCCGTCACGTCCCGGTCCGCCAAAAGACGGATCTCCTCTTCGTCGAGGTGGACGCAGTGCGCGGCGAGAGTCGGGACCGTGAAGGCGCCGATCCGATCGAGGTACTTCGCCGGAGTCGCCCCTCGCTCCTTGCGACACCACTCCACCTCGTCCCTTGTCTCCGCGAGGTGAGTGTGCAAGAGGACGTCGTGCTCCCGCGCGAGTTCGATCGCCTCCCTCCACACCGCCTCCCCGCACGTGAAGACCGCGTGGGGGCTGACCGCTCCCCGGATCCGTCCTTCTCCTTTTCCGTTCCAACGTGCAAGGACCGCCTCCGCCCTCCGCAACTCCTCCTCCCCGCGCGAGTCGAGGTCCGAGGCGACGACCCCGTAGGAGAGGACAGCGCGGACCCCCGCCTCCTCGACCGCCTCCCCAATCGCGTCGGTGTGAAAGTACATATCGGCAAGCGCCGTCGTCCCGGAGCGGATCATCTCCGCAAGCCCAAGGAGAGATCCCCAGTAGACGTCCTCCGGCCGCAGGGTCTCCTCGATCGGCCGGATCCGCTCCCTCCACCACTCCTCGAATCGAAGCTCATCCGCGAGGCCACGGAAGAGGACCATGGGAAGATGGGTGTGCGCGTTGATCAGACCGGGGATCGCCAACTTGCCCTTTCCCTCGATCACGGCCTCTCCCTCTCGCGGCGCGAGGGGGTCGGAACTGATCGCGGTGACCTTTGTCCCTTCGATACGCAAGCTGGCCGTCCCTGCGAGCACGGCGCCGTCCACGATCGCCGTGACATCCCTGAGGACTGCTTGCATCCAACCTTCTTCTCTTCGTCGATTCGTCTCGTGACGGCCTGATTATAGCCGGCCGGAAGGACCGCCGCAATGCAGCCTTGCCCCATTCCCTCCCTTGCCCTTATCCTCACCGTTTTGCTATTCTATTGAAGGAGATGACGGATGATGACCAAAGGTATGGACCGAGGCAAAAGAGCAGAGGAGCTTGCCTGCGCCCACCTTCGCAACCAGGGCTACCAGATCATCGAGCGGAACTGGCGTTCCCCGTTCGGCGAGCTCGACATCGTCGCCCGCGACGGGGAGTCCCTCGTGTTCGTGGAGGTGAAGGCGCGCGCGGGATCCGCGTTCGGCGGAGCGGAGGAAGCGCTCACCAAGAGAAAGCGCGACCGGCTCGTGGCCACGGCGGCGGCCTACCTCGCCGCGGTCGGCGCGGACCTCCCCGTCCGCTTCGACCTCCTCGCCGTCACGGGAGAAGGGATCGTGCTGTACAAGGACGCGTTCCGCCCCGAGGCAGGATGTTCGCTCGGCTCCTGAGCGCGGTCATCGTCGGGATCGACGCGAAACTCGTGGAGGTCCAGTGCGACGTGGCGGCCGGGCTCCCCGCCTTCCAGGTCGTCGGCCTCCCGGACAAGGAGGTGACCGAGAGTCGGGAGCGGATCCGCAGCGCGATCAAGAACTCGGGCTTCGCCTTCCCGGCCAGACGGATCACCGCGAACCTCGCCCCGGCCGACCTGCGCAAGGAAGGGGTCGGATTCGACCTGGCGACCGCGCTCGGGATCCTGATCGCCTCCGGACAGCTCCCCTCCCCTCCTTCGCGACACCTCGTGATCGGTGAACTTTCCCTTGACGGCGAGGTGCGCGGGGTCCGCGGCGCCCTCCCGATCGCCCTCAAAGCGAAGGAGGTTGGACTCGACGGGGTGGTCGTCCCACGGGAGAACGCCGCGGAGGCGGCCCTCGCCGATGGGATCGCCGTCTACCCCGTCTCCACCCTCGCCGAGGCGACCGCGTTCCTCGCCGGCGAGATCCACCTCACGAGCGTCAGGATCGACCGCGACGCGATGCTCAGCCGGGTCCTCACCCCTCCCCTCGCGGACCTCGGCGACGTGAAGGGCCAGGAACAGGCGAAGCGCGCCGTCGAAGTGGCGGCCGCCGGGGGGCACAACCTCCTCCTCGTCGGCCCGCCAGGCGCAGGGAAGAGCCTCCTTGCCCGCTGCCTCGCCGGGATCCTCCCCGCCCTCTCCTTCGCCGAGGCCCTGGACGTGACGCGCGTCTACAGCATCGCCGGCCTCATCGATCGGAGCACTCCCCTCGTCACAGAGCGGCCGTTTCGCTCCCCGCACCACACGATCTCCTACGCCGGAATGGTCGGGGGAGGACACGGCCTCCCCGGGCCGGGAGAGATCACCCTCTCCCATCACGGCGTCCTCTTCCTCGATGAACTCCCCGAGTTCGACCGCCGCGTCCTCGAGACCCTCCGCCAGCCCCTGGAAGACCGCTCCGTCCTCCTTTCCCGCGCCGGGGTCTCGGTGCGCTACCCGGCGAACTTCACCCTCGTCGCGGCGATGAACCCCTGCCCGTGCGGTCACCTCGGCGACCTCGAGCGAGCCTGTACCTGCAACCCTCACGAGATCCGGCGGTACCGCAAGAGGATCTCCGGCCCGTTCCTCGATCGGATCGACCTCTTCGTCGAGGTCCCCCGCCTGAGCCCCGGTGAACTCCTATCCCGGCCGCACGGAGAGGAATCCGGCCGGGTCCGCGCTCGAGTGGAGGCGGCGCGGCGGATACAATGGGAACGGATGAAGGACAAACCCGATCGGTCTTCGAACGCCCAGTTGAACCCCCGCGAGGTCGCGACGCACTGCTCGCTCGACCCCGACGCGCGGCGGCTCCTAGAGAGGGCGATCGACCGGCTTGCCTTGAGTGCGCGGGCCTACACGCGGGTCCTGCGGGTGTCGCGGACGATCGCCGACCTGGCCGGAGAACCGCTCATCCGCGGGGAGCACCTCGCCGAGGCAATCCAGTACCGATCGCTCGACGAAGACCTTTTCTAAAGGAGGAAAGATGAAGAGAACCCTCGCGTGGATCCTGAGCGTGGTGGTGGTGGGAGCCATGGCGGCGACCCTGAGGGCGGCCGAGTTCCCGGTCGTGATCTCCGGGGTGAAGGTCGAGGGGAACAAGGAGATCCGCGCCGAAGAGATCCTCAAGGTCGTGAAGCTCAAGGCCGGCCAACAGGTCGCGGAGGAGGACTTGAAGAAGGCGGCGCAGGCCGTCTTCGACCTCGGCTGGTTCAGCGAAGTCCTCCCCGAGGTCGATGCGACGGGAACCGTTCTCTTCCGGGTTGTGGAGAACCCGGTCGTGGAGAAGATCGAAATCACGGGGAACGTCAACAAGGAGGCGTTCGAGCTCTTCGGCATCACCCTCTTCCGCGCGCAGATCATGTCCACGGATCGCGCCCGTAGCATCCTGAGAGACAACGACGTGAAGGTGCGCAAGGTCCTGAACAACGTCTCCCTCAAGAAGGGGCTCCAAGCCGTGATCGACGCGTACGAAGAGAAGGGGTACGCCCTGATCATGATCGGACGGGTCAATCTGGGCAAGGTCCTCTCCGTCGAGATCATCGAGGGGCGCATCACGGACAACGCCATCACGGGGCTCGTGACGGTTCCCGAGAGCGTGGCGCGTCGGATGATCGACCTCCCCATCGGAGAGTGCGTGAAGAAGACGAAGATCCAAGAGGTCCTCGCCCGCCTCTACGCCTCCGTCTACTTCTCGAAGGTAGAGGTCGTCCCCCAGCAAGGGGCCACGCCCGATGCGATCCAGCTCGTATGGACCCTGACGGAGCGGGCTTTGATCGCCTCCCCGACCGAGATCGGCGCGATCGACCTCGACGGGGTCACCCTCTTCCCGAGCGACATCGCCCGAGCCTCCGTCGGGAAGCTCCCCCCGGGTCCCCTCACCAACTACCAGCTCCTCGAGGCGCTCGAGGGCCTCTTTGACCTCTACTATCGGAACGGCTACGTCCTGGTCCGCTTCTCCGTCCTGGGGACCGACGCCGGCCGCTTCCGCTTGCGCGTGGAAGAAGGGAGGATCGGAGAGATCACCCTACAGGGGAACGACTTCACCAAGGACTTCGTCCTCCAGAAGAACCTTGGGCTCAAGGAAGGAGAGGTGCTGAATCGCCTGCGCCTTGCGACCGCGCGCCAGGGCCTGATGGCCCTTGGTTACTTTGATTCGGTCGATTTCGTCCCGGAGTGGGTCGGAGACCAAGTGAACGTCTCCGTCTCGATCGTGGAGAACAGAAAGCTCGGAGGGGTGAACGGCTCGATCGCCTACTCCCCCGAGAGCGGCGGCCTCGTGGGGAAGCTCGACTACACCCAGAAGAACCTCTTTGGAACCGGCCAGGACCTCTCGTTCTCCTACAGCCGCGGGCTCCTAGAAGATACAAGCGCGGTGTGGGACCTCGGCTACAGCACGGTCGCCTTCTTCCCGGGGTTCAGCCGCGTCGGGTTCGACCTGTATCGAAAAAGCGAGACGGGAACTGTCGATGATGAGGAGGAGACGTTCTACACGGTGGGAGGGATGGGGTCAGTGAGCTATCCGTGTGCCGACTACACGAACCTTGCCCTCTCCTACAAACACGAGGCGGTCCGCGTTGGCGACGAAGGGCCTTGGGACCCCGTCGACTCGGTGATCGTCGCCCTCCGCTACGACGACGTGAACAACCCGCGCTTCCCCACAGCCGGGAGCCGTCGCAGCGTCTCGCTCGAGAAGGCGGGCGGATTCGCTTCGGGACCGGAATTCACGAAGCTCGGCGCACACTGGATCTACTTTTCGCCGGTCCGGCTCGACCTCCCCTTCCTCGCGGGCCGCGACCAGGTCGCTGCCGCTCGCCTCTCCCTGGGATGGGGAGAGGGACTCCCATCTTCCCAACTCTACGACTTCGGCGGCCCCACGACGATCCGCGGGGTGGAGGCCTCTTCCGTGGCGCGCCTTGCCTACGTGAACCTGGAGTACCGAGTGGCCATCGTGGAGGGGTTGACGGCCGTCCTCTTCTTCGACGGCGGCGTCGACCTCGACCGGGTGAACTCCGGGGGGACGAAGTCGGCACTCGGCCTGGAACTGGGGATCGAAGCGGCCGGAATGTACGTGCGCCTCGACATGTCCTGGCGCCTCGACGAGGAGTTCACCCTCGTCCCGCGCTTCGACTTCGGATTCAGTCCGATGTTCTAGGGTGACAACGCTAGGGAATCGACTATAATCCAATGCAGACGTAGAGAAGGAGGAGAAGATGTCAAGGAACATCCTGATCGTGGCAGTGGTCGCGCTCGTCCTGGGAGCCATAGCGCTCGTCCTCCAGTTCGCCCTTCCGGGAGAGAAGGGAGTGAACGAGGCCAGGGTGAAGGCCCTGGAAGGCCGGATCACCACCCTGGAGCAGAAGTCGAGCGC
>CAYHEK010000027.1:7339-18181 GCA_964355545.1 uncultured Thermotogae bacterium
GACAAGATGATCGCCGCGCCAGGGTTCTCCGACATCCGCAGCCAGCTCGAACGGATCCGCGAGGAGGCGCAGCCGATCGTCGATGAGATGAAGAACCTGGCGACGACCGCGCGCGTCGGAGTCCTGAACGCCCAAGAGTTCCAGAACCGCTACGACCAGGTCAAGACGGCCTTCGGCCAGCTCGATCAGCTCCTCACGCAGGCCGCCCTGGTCAAGATCGAGCAGGCGACGCAGAAGGTCGCCGTGCAGAACGGCTACGACCTCGTCCTGCAGAAGAAGAACGTCATGGTCTACCAGAACACGGCGCGACTCACCGACATCACCGACCTCGTGAAGCGGGAGCTCGCCTCCTACCTGTAGCCGGATGCCGCGGGACATCGAGGAGATCCGGAGGATCCTCCCCCTGCGCTACCCGTATCTCCTCATCGATCGGATCCTCGAGGAGGGCGAGGAGTACGTCGTCGCGGTGAAGAACGTGACGATCGACGAGCCGTTCTTCCAGGGGCACTTCGCCGAGCCGCTCCCCGCGGTCATGCCCGGCACGCTCATCCTCGAGACGATGGCCCAGACCGCCGCCTTCCTCCTTGTGAATCATGAACGGGGCCTGAGCTACCTCGTCGGCGTGGAGAGGGCCCGCTTCCGCCGGCGCGTCGTCCCCGGGGATCAGCTTCACGTGCGCGCCCGCGCCCTGCGGAGAAGGAAGGGCCTCCTCGAGGCGAAGGTCGAGGCCACCGTGGCCGGCGAGGTGGTGGCGACGGCGACCCTCGCCCTTTTGGGCGAAAGGAAGGACGATGAGTAGAGCCCTCATCGAGTCCGTCCCCAACATCAGTGAGGGACGGCGACGCGACGTGGTGGAGGAGATCGCCGCGTGCGCCTCGAACGAGGGCTGCCACGTGATCGACACGAGCCTGGACCCGGACCACAACCGGTCGGTGATCACGCTCGTCGGGGAGAAAGAGGTGCTCACGCGTGGGATCCTCGCTCTCGTCGCGAAGGCGATCGAGCGGATCGATCTGCGGACCCACCGCGGCGCCCACCCGCGCATGGGGGCGGTCGACGTGATTCCGTTCGTCCCGGTAGAGGGTGTTTCCATGCAGGATTGCGTCCTTTTCTCCAAGGCAGCGGGAAAGAGAATCGCCGACGAGTTCGGGGTCCCGGTCTACCTGTACGAAGAGTCGGCCTCGTGCGAGGAGAGGCGGAACCTCTCTCTAATCCGCGAAGGGGAGTTCGAGGGGTTCCCCGAGAAGATCAAGGATCCCCGTTGGCGACCGGACTTCGGACCGACCGCGATCCACCCGACCGCCGGCGCCATGGCGGTCGGAGCGCGCGAGTTCCTTGTCGCGTTCAACGTGAACCTCGCGACGTCGGATCTTCGGGTGGCGAAGAAGATTGCCGCGGCGATCCGTTTCTCGAGCGGCGGGCTGCGCTACGTGAAGGCTCTCGGGTTCCCTCTCGAAGAGCGCGGGATCGTGCAAGTCTCCATGAACCTGACTGACTTCAAGAAGACCCCCATCCTGCGGGCCTTCGAGATGGTGAAGCGGGAGGCCGAGCGCCACGGAGTGATGGTGAAGGAGAGCGAGATCGTGGGGATGGTCCCCCGCGCGGCCCTGTACGCGGTCGCCGCCGCGGCCCTCCAGCTTGAAGGGTTCTCCCCCCGCCTCGTCCTCGAGGAGCGGATCGAGGAAGCGTTCCGTGAGGATCGCTAGCCAAGAGGTCGCGCGCGCCGCCGTCCTCGGCTACGGCCGGACGGGCCGGGCAGCAGTGAGGTTCCTCCTCGCGCATGAGGTGGAGCCCTTCGTGAGCGACGCGGCTTGCCTCTCCACAGAGGATCTCGCGAGCCTAAAGGAAAGAGGGATCCGCTACGAAACAGGAGGGCACACGGAGCGCGCCCTCGCCTGCGCCGACCTCGTGGTGATGAGCCCCGGTGTCCCGCCCTCCCTCTCCCTCCTCGGCGAGGCCAGAGGCCGCGGGATTCTCGTTCTCTCCGAACTTGACCTCGCCTACCTCGTGCGGCCAGAGCGCCCGATCGTCGCCGTCACCGGGACGAAGGGAAAGGGAACGACGGTGGAACTGATCGCGGCCCTCCTCCGCCACGTGGGGGTCCGGGCCGTCGTCGCGGGGAACATCGGGACTCCGGCCATCTCCGTCGTCGAAGAGAGCCCTCCTCCCGACGTCTTCCTCCTCGAGGTGAGCAGCTTCCAGCTCGAGCAGAGCGAGCTCTTTCATCCGCAGGTCGCGGTCCTCGTGAACCTCACCCCCGACCACCTCGATCGCCACTCGACCATGGCCGCCTACGTGGCCGCCAAGGCGCGGCTCTTCCGCCACCTGACCGAGGAGGAGACGGCCGTCCTCCCGAGCGATCTTGTGGGCCTCTTCTCCACGATCCGGGCGCGGCGCGTCCTATTCGATCGCCTCCCCTTGCCCCCCCTCCCGTTCGCCGAGAGGCTCGCCGCGCACAACCGTGAGAACCTGAAGGCCGCGATCGCCGCCTCTTCCGCCTTCCTCCCTCGCTTCGACCCAAGCGCCATCCGGTTCGAAGACATCGAAGGGGCCCTCTCCCTCCCCTTCCGACTCCAGGAGGAAGGGACCATCGATGGAGTTCGAATCGTGAACGACTCCAAGTCGACGAACGCCGCCTCCACGATCGCCGCGCTCTCAAGCTTCGCCTCTCCCGTCGTCCTCCTCCTCGGCGGACGACACAAGCTGGGCGGGTACGAGCGTCTTGCCAGGGAAGTCGCCATCCGCTCTGTGCGGCAGGTGGTCCTCTTCGGAGAGGCCGCCCGCTTCCTCGAGGAGACCCTGACGAAGGAGGGCTACGCGCGGGTGCGCACGTGCGTGGACCTCGCCGAGGCCCTCGAGGAAGGACTCGCGGCGAGCCTACCCGAAGACGTCCTCCTCTTCTCCCCGGCCTGCGCAAGCTTCGATCAGTACACGGACGCCCACGCGCGGGGAGAGGAGTTCTCCCGCCTCGTCCGCGCACACGCCTCCCTCACGCCGCCCGTGCCAAACCGCTAGGTCCCCTCGCAAGAGGACAGTCGTCCCGCCCCCGCGCCGCGAACTCTCTCTAGCGTCCCGACAGGGTTCCTTCGCCCTTGCGGACAAGCGTGCTATCGGTGGGAGGCGCAGGGAAGGGCCCTGCTCGCTGGATCGGAGGAGACGGATTCTCGAGGAGTCGAGGGTGGACGCACGCGCGGACAGGGGCATGATCTTCGTCGTCGCAGTGCTTCTTCTCTTCGGCCTGGTGATAGGCTACAGTGCGAGCGCCCCCTTTTCGCTGCGCCACTTTGGAACGAGCGCCCACCTCTTCGTAAAGCAGCTCACCGCCGCAGCTTTGGGACTCGTCCTTTTCTTCTTCTTCGCGCGGTTCGACTACCACCGGCTGCGAGACCTGGCCGAAATCCTCCTCGTGGGCTCTTTCCTGTTGACGGTCGTGACCCTCCTTCCCCTTCCCCGGATCACCGACGGCCGCTGGCTCCTCCTCGGGCCGTTCGCCCTGCAACCGACGGAACTCGTGAAGTTCGGCCTCGTCGTCTACCTCGCGACGGCAATCGAACGAAAGGGAGACAAGATCCAATCGTTCACCCAGGGGATCCTCCCCTTCGTCGTCGTTTTCCTTGTCGTCGCGGCAGTCGTGATGAAGCAGCCTGACTTGGGGATGATCCTCCTCTTCGGGGCGGTGACGGCGGTGATGCTCTTCCTGGGCGGCGCGAAGGTGAGCCACCTCGCTCTCCTCGGCCTCGCGGCCCTTCCGATCGTCTACGTCGCGATCCGGATCGCCCCGTATCGCCTCGCCCGCATCGTCTCCTTCCTACACCCGGAGGCCTACAGCACCTCCTCGGGCTATCAGGCGATCCAGTCGCTCGTCGCGGTGGGATCCGGAGGGATCCTCGGCCGCGGACTGGGCGCGTCGCGAGCGAAGCTCTTCTACCTGCCTCAGGCGCACAACGATTTCATCTTCTCCGTCGCGGCGGAGGAGCTGGGGCTCCTCGGGGCTCTCGCCCTACTATCTCTCTTCGCCGCCTTCACTTGGCGGGCCTTCGTCGTCGCCCGACAGGCCCCGGACAGACTGGGGAGGCTCCTCGCGTGGGGGATCGGGTTCGCGATCGCCTTCCAGGCCTTCCTGAACCTGGCGGTGGCCCTCGGCCTCGTCCCGGTCACCGGTCTCACCCTTCCCTTCGTCAGCAACGGTGGATCGTCGCTTTTGATCACCCTGGCCATGGTCGGGGTGCTCCAGAACGTAGCAAGGCAGGGAGGGTGAGGATGCGGGTCCTGGTCGCCGGAGGGGGAACTGGAGGCCATTTCTATCCTGCCCTCGCCGTCATGGAGGCCTTGGCGAGTGAGGAGGAAAACCTAAAGCTCGCCTACGTCGGCACGCGCCGAGGGATTGAGGCGCGCATCCTCCCTTCCCACCCGTGGATCCACTTCTATCCGATCCACGCGCGGGGCCTCGGCCGCGGCTCACCCTGGAGGATGTTGCATGCCCTCCTCCTCATCCCTCTTGCCCTGGCAGAAGCGTGCGTTGTCTTCCTCCGCTTCCGGCCCCGGGTCGTCCTTGGGATGGGCGGCTACGCGTCCTTCCCAGCGGTCCTTGTGGGATCCTTATTCGGATGGATCTTCCCGATCCGAGTGCTCATCCACGAGCAGAACGTCGTCCCCGGGCTTACGAACCGCCTGCTTGCCCCGCTCGTCGATCGGGTCCTCGTCTCCTACCCCCAATCCATCCAGTACTTCCCTCGCGCAAGAGGGGTCGTAACGACGGGAAACCCCATCCGCAAGGAGTTCCTGCTCGCGAAGCGCACGGACGCGCTCTACCGCGCGTTCAACCTTGTCCCCGGTCGGTTCACTGTTCTTGTCTTCGGAGGGTCCCAGGGCTCGAGACTCCTGATCGACGCTCTTCTCCGCGCCAAGGAGTCGATCGGCCAGAATGAGGAAATCCAGGTCCTCCTTGTCACGGGGAAGGTAGAGGACGAGGCGGCGATCATCGACGACCTCGCACAGGCGGGAGTGAAGAACGTTGTTGTGCGCCCGTACATCGATCGGATGGGCGAGGCGTTCGTCCTCGCCGATCTCGTCGTCTCCCGCGCGGGAGCGACTACTCTCGCGGAGATCACCTCGTGCGGCAAGCCGGCTCTGCTCGTCCCCTGGAGCGGGGCCGCCGGTGGGCACCAGTGGCAGAACGCGCGCTACTTGGAGGAAGAGGAAGCCTGCGCCCTCGCCGTTGAGAAAGACGTTGCGGAGCTTGGTTTGGGCAAGCTGATTGACGAAATCGTCAAGGACAAAGAGGAACTCACCCGGATGGCACGGAACTCCTTGCGCTTGGGTCGGCCTGGAGCCGTCGCATCCATCCTGGGGGAGATTCACACCGTAGCAAGAGCAAGGGAGGCATGAACGTGATCGGCGATAGGAAGCGGTACCACTTCGTCGGAATCGGCGGCTCGGGAATGAGTGGACTCGCCGCCGTGATGTTGGCCGGGGGAGCGAACGTCTCCGGCTCGGACCTCTACGAGAACGAGGAGATCCGGCGACTGAGGTCGGCCGGGGCTCGGATCCACGTCGGGCACGACGCCCGCCTTCTCGACGGCGGCCTCGACGGGGTCATCGTCTCCTCCGCGATCGACGACGAGAACGTGGAGGTAAGGGCGGCGCGCGAACGAGAGGTCCCCGTGGTGAAACGGCTCCACGCCCTGGCCTCCCTCCTCACCGACTACCGCAGCATCGGAATCGCAGGAACGCACGGCAAGACAACGACCACGGCCATGGTGACGAGCATTCTGGTCGAAATGGGAAGGGATCCGAGTTACCTCGTGGGGGCGCACTGTCCCGGCCTGGGAGGGAACTCGCACCTCGGAGGAGGAGAGCTCTTCATCACGGAGGTCGACGAGAGCGACAGGCTCTTCCTCTCGCTTCATCCTTCGATCAGCGTCTTGACGAACGTCGGCCGCGATCATCTGAACACCTACCGGACGCTAGCCGCAATCAAGGAGAGCTTCGCTCAGTACCTCTGCCAGTCGGAAAAAGTCGTCCTCGCGATCGACGATCCGCACGTGCGCGAGATCGCCGCTCACCTCCCCGATCCCCTCACCGTAGGGACGAGCCCCGACGCCGAGCTGCGCGCGGCCGCGATCGAGCACGACCGCTTCCAGACGCGGTTTGACCTCTTCCACGGCCAAGAGCGGGTCGGCCCGGTCTTCCTCCCCACACCGGGGGATCACAACGTGCAGAACGCCCTGTGTGCGATCGGCGCGGCCTACCTCGCCGCGGTGGATCTCCCGGACGCCGCCCTCGCCCTCGCCCACTTCCGCCTCCCCGAGCGGCGCTTCCAACTCCTTGAGGAGAACGGGGTGACCGTCGTGGACGACTACGCACACCTCCCCGAGCAGATCCAGGCAAACCTGAAGGCAATCCGCGATGGCTGGGAGAAGCGCCGGATCGTGGCGATCTTCCAGCCGCACCGCTACACCCGCACGCAGGCGATCGGCCCGGAGTTCGGAGCGGCGTTCCGCGAGGCGGACACGGTCGTCGTGACCTCGATCTACCCGGCGTGCGAGCGGCCGATCCCCGGCGTCTCGTCGCGGGCGATCGTCGAGGCGATCGCCTCCTCTACAGAAGCCGACCTCCACTTCATCGAGCGCAAGGAGGAGGTCGTCTCGTTCCTCGAGGGCTACGTCGAGCCGGGGGACTTCATCATCAGCTTCGGCGCCGGAGACATCTGGACCGTGACCGAGGAGCTGTCATGCTTCCTGAAGCACGGACGCTTCTGCGCCACGGCGTAGAAGAGAGAGCCTTCACCGACGAACTCGTCGCCCTGCCGGGGAAGGTCCGCTTTGACGAGCCGCTCGGCCCCCGCACCACGATCGGGGTGGGAGGGAACGCGGCCTACTTCTTCTCGCCGGAGAGCCCCCTCGCCCTGAAGCGCGCGATCGAGCTGTGCTTTTCCTATCACATCCCCTATCTCGTCCTCGGAGCCGGCTCGAACCTCCTCATCGCCGATCGCGGCTACTCGGGGCTTGTCATCTCGACGGAGCGACTCCGCGGGGTCTCGCTCAGCGAGACCTCCCTGCGCGCCTTCGCCGGGGAGCCGCTCCCCGCGCTCGTGAACCTCGCCGATCTCGCGGGGAACCGATCCTTGAACTTCCTCGTCGGAATCCCCGGGTCGCTCGGGGGCGCGATCGCGATGAACGCCGGGATCCCGGCGCGCGCGATCGGGGACGTCGTGGAGGAGGTCGCCGTGCTCGGCCCGGACGGGAGCTTCCAGGTCCTCCACCAGAAGGACTGCCGGTTCACCTACCGCGGAAGCGCGATCCAGAGCGAGGAGCTCACGGTTGTGTGGGCGCGACTGCGCCTCGGAAACGAAAGATACGATAAAGACGCACTTTTAGCCAGGCGGCGAGCCAACCAACCCCTCTCATTCCAGAGCGCCGGCTGTGTCTTCAAGAACCCTCCCGCTCTCTCCGCGGGCCGGTTGATCGACGAGGCTGGACTGAAGGGCGTAAGCGTTGGAATGGCTAAGGTGTCTGAGGAACATGCCAATTTCATCGTCAACCTCGGCGGGGCGACAAGCGCTGAGATCCGCAAGTTAATTGACATTGTACGCCAAAAGGTGTATAAAGGCTTCCGCATCTGGCTCGAGGTAGAGATAAAGGTCATCGAGGGGTGAAAAAGGGAGGACCGAAAGGCCGGATTGTTCGTCGGGCTGCCGTAATGGGGGGGGTTGTCATCGCTGCTGCCACGATCATCCTTTATACGCCTTGGCTCCCTTTCTTTGATCTGCGCGAGATCGCGGTGAGGGAGACGAGCCATCTCAAAGAGGAAGAGATCAAGCGCTTGGCCGGCTTCCGCCTCGGGGAGAACCTGTTTTGTCTCCGCGTGCGGCGCGCCGCGGAGACCCTCTCGCACCTTCCGTGGATGAAAGAGGTGACGATCCGGAGGGTCTTCCCCCACCGGGTGGAGATCCTCGTCCACGAACGTGCACCGATCGCCGTCGTCGAGGACACCGGAGGAGCCGGGCCCCTTGTCATCGGCGAGGGCGGGATCGTTCTTGAGAAGCCAAGCGACGAGCTGCGGCCGCCGCTCGTCGTGCAGGGGGTTCACCTGAGCGGGGACGAACCGGGGGCCCGGTTGACCGATCCGGCTGCAATCGACACCCTGGAACGCCTGCATCGCCACGCCCTCACCCAAGCGCCCTTTCGCCTCGTCGACTTCACCAATCGCTTCTCCGTCACCCTCCGCGGCGAGAAGGACCTCCTCGTCTACCTCGGCCCGCTCGAGGAGATCGGTCCTCGCATCGACGCGCTCGCGGCACTTCTTCAGACGATCGAGCCGACAGACTATCGTTCCATAGACCTTAGATTCGAGGGGGAGGCGATACTTGTGCCCCGCAAGGTGGTGAACAGATGAGAAAGGAGAGAGTGGCGGTCGGTCTGGACGTCGGGACGACCAAGGTAGTTGCCCTCGTCGGCAACATCGTCGACGGAACGATCGAGGTCATCGGGTTGGGGAAGGCGGAGTCCCACGGCCTGGAGAAGGGGGTCGTCGTCGACATCGGGCGGACGATCGCCTCCATCCGCAAGGCCGTCGAGGAAGCGGAGAACATGGCCGACATCCGGATCAACACGGTCTACGTCGGGATCGCCGGCAAGCACATCACGTCGATCAACAACAGCGGCACGGTCTCCATCAACCGGCCGGATCGCATCATCGCCCCCGACGACGTGCGACGCGTCGTGGAGACGGCCCAGGCGATCCAGCTCCCGCCGGAGAGCGAGATGATCCACATCATCCCGCGCCAGTACATCGTGGACGGTCAGGATGGGATCACCGACCCAGTGGGGATGACCGGGACGCGTCTCGAGGTCGACGTGCACATCGTCACCGGCGCGATCACCGCGGTGCACAACCTCGTCCGCTGCGTGGAGGCCCTGGACATCGGGATCGAGCAGATCGTGCTCGAGCCGCTCGCCTCCTCGATGGCCGTCCTCTCCTCGGCGGAGAAGGAGCTCGGCGTCGTCCTCATGGACGTCGGCGGCGGGACGACGGACATCAGCGTCTTCCGCGGCGGCGACATCTGGTTCTCCAAGGTCATCCCGATCGCGGGGGAGCACATCACGAACGACATCACCGTAGGGCTGCAGACCCCGATCGAGGAAGCGGAGCTCGTCAAGAAGACACACGGGACGGCCCTCGTGGACAGCGTCGGCGAGGACGAGAAGATCGAGGTGGCGACAATCGGCGGGGACGAGAAAAAGCTCGTCTCAAAAAAGAAGCTCGCCAAGATCATCGAGCCGCGGATCGAAGAACTGTTGGACCTCGCCATGCAGGAGGTGGAGGACGCCGGTTACCGCGACCTCGTCCCGGCCGGGCTTGTCCTCACCGGCGGAACGTCACTCTTGAACGGGATCGCCGAGTTCGCCTCTCAGCGCTACGACATCCCGGTCCGCCTGGGGAAGATCCCACAGGGGATCCACGGCCTGCGCGACATCGTCGAGTCGCCGATCTATGCGACCTCGATCGGCCTTCTGCGCTACGCGGTCGAGACCAAGGACTTCAGAAAGAGACGTCTGGACCACAGGAGGAGCGGCTCGCTCATGGGCAAGCTCTTCCAGTGGTTCAACCGCTTCTTCCGAGGATGAGCGATGGCTGAAGAGAAGAGCTCCACTCCACTTGCGCGGCTGATGGTCATCGGCGTCGGCGGAGGAGGAGGGAACGCCGTCGACCGGATGGTCGCCGCCGGCGTGACCGGCGTGGAGCTCGTCGCGGTGAACACCGACGCCCAGGTCCTCGAGGTGGTGAAGGCGCACCGCACCTTGCAGATCGGCCGCAAGCTGACCGGCGGCCTCGGCGCCGGCGGGAATCCCGAGATCGGAAAGCTCGCCGCCGAGGAGAGCCGCGAGGAGATCATGGACGTCCTGGAAGGGGTGGACATGGCGTTCATCACCTGCGGAATGGGCGGGGGGACCGGGACCGGGGCGGCCCCGGTGATCGCCTCCCTCGCCAAGGAGGCCGGGATCTTGACGACCGGGATCGTGACCCGCCCCTTCTCCTTCGAGGGCCTCGCCCGCGCGGAGAAGGCGGAGGCCGGGATCGCCCGCCTCGCCCAGGGGGTGGACGCCCTGATCACGATCTCGAACGACAAGCTCCTCAAGGTCGCTCCGCCGGAGATGCCGATCACCAAGGCGTTCGAGATGGCCGACGAGATCCTGCGCAAGGGCGTGGAGGGGATCTCCGACCTGATCACCGTCCCCGGGATGATCAACCTCGACTTCGCCGATGTCGAGAGCGTCATGCGCGGGGCGGGGACGGCGATGATGGGGATCGGCGAGGGGGAGGGCGAAGGGAAGACCAAGGAGGCGGCGCGGAACGCCATCTTCTCCCCACTCCTCGACGGCTCGATCAAGGGGGCACGCAAGGTGATCATGAACATCACCGGCGGGACCGACCTGACGCTCGAAGAGGTCACCGAGGCCGCGTCTCTCATCCGCGAGGCCGTCTCCGACCGCGCGGACATCATCTTCGGGGCCGCGATCCGCGACGGGATGCAGAAGGTCCGCCTGACCGTTATCGCCACCGGTTTCTCCGTCGCCTACCAGGGCGAGGAGGAGGGCGGCGCGCCACTCGGGGATGAAACGATGCTGCAGAAGCTTCAAGAGGAAAGCCGCATCGGGGCGGACGACTTCGACATCCCGACCTTCCTCCGTCGCAGCCGCAAGGTGCGCGACGAGTCCCCCGACGCGCGAGAGGGGAAGAGACGGACCTAGGATCTGCCAGAGGTGGGGGTCGAACCCACATGACCCGAAGGCCACGGGATTTTGAGTCCCGCGCGTCTGCCAATTCCGCCACTCTGGC
>CAYHEK010000028.1:0-18179 GCA_964355545.1 uncultured Thermotogae bacterium
GGTCGGAGAGGCTCCCTCCGAGGAACTCGCCGAGCGCTCCTCCCACCAAGAAGACACTGATCCCGGCTCCGCCGGCGAGGGTGGAGCCACCGCGCGCCGTGATGAGAACGGCAAGGAAGCTTGAGAACGCGGTCGCGGCGAGGGCGCGCAGGGCGATCACGAACCAAAGGAGGATGAGTCGCGGCGGGAGTCTCTCGAGCTTTGGCCTGGCCGAGCCCTCCGTCTGCGGACGCGAGACGCGATACCCCGTTCGGGAAAAAGCGAGGGACGCGGCGACGATCGCTACCCCGACGAGCCCGGGCAGGATGAGCCACGGCGTCCTCTCCAAGCCGCGGCGCTCCACGAACGCGATGACGAGCGGCGCAGCGATCGCCGCGCCGATCGTTCCCCCCGAGGAGAAGAAGGCCATGAGGAGCCCGCGGTTCCGGCCGCTTCCCGTTCCGACAAGGGAAGCGGCGGCGGGGTGGAAGAGGGCCGTCCCCAGGCCAGCGATCACCATCAGCGCGAGGAGCCATCCGAAGCTCCTCACTGGTCCGATGAGGCTCATGGCGGGCACGGTCAGCAGGGGGCCGAGGGCGACGAGGAAGGGGCGCTGGGCGCGGTCCACGAGGAGACCGAGGCCCGGCTGGGCGAGGGAATTCGCCAGGATGCGGACCGTGCCAAGAAGCCCGGCCATGGCGAGGGAGAGGTCCAGGCGCTTGATGAGGAGCGGAAGGAGCGGGGCGAGGAAGTCTCCGTAGCTGTCGTTCACCGCGTGCCCGAGAAAGAGGATTCCCGTGCGCTTCCAGGCAGAGGTAGACGTGGACATCGCCATGATCGCGGGATCATACCCGCGCTCACGCGGCGGGACAACGACTGCGTATAGGAACCCCCTTTCTCCCCTTGCGGCTCGGGATCAGAGGAGGGCCTCCACCGCCCCGGGATCGAGGTCGGCCGGGTGTCCGACGTAGCGGATCACGCCCTGCCGGTCGAGGAGGAAGGTGCGCGGAATCCCGACGTCTGAGCTTGAGACCCCGTAGAGTTGGGTGAGAGGGCTATTCTTCTTCCCTCCGGGCTCCCACAGGCTGACAAACTCGGTGTAGCCGTTCTCTTCGAGGAAGACGATCGCGTCCTCTTCCTCCTCGTCCGTGCTGACCGTAAGCGCCACGAGGCCCCTCTCACCGAACTCGTCGCAGAGGTCCGCGAGGCGAGGCATGCTCGCGCGGCAGGGAGGGCACCATGCTCCCCAGAATTCGAGCAGGACGACCTTCCCCCGGAAATCGGAGAGGGTCGCCGTCCCTCCGTCTGTCCGGCGAGCCGTGAAGTCGGGGGCGGTCTTCCCGACCTCGAGGCCGACCGGTGGACCCTCCTCGCTCACGGTGATCGCGAGGCCGTCTGTAGAACGGCCCCCCACGCTATCGGTGACGGTCAACCGTGCGGCGAACGTGCCGGACCGCTCGTAGGTGTGACGGACGATGACGCCGAACTCGTCGCCCGCGAGGGGAGCGGAGTCGTCGGCGAAGTCAAGGACGTAGGAGAGACGATCTCCGTCGGGGTCCTCGCAGTAGGAGAGGTCGAACAGGACCTCAAGTGGCGCTGGTCCGCTGATCGCAGGAGCACGGAGGACGGCGATCGGCGCGCGATTGAGCGAGCAGCCGGCGAGGCCGAACAATCCCAGGACGACGAAAGGGACGAAGTAGGTCCGCCGCAAGGTCCCACCCCCAGGGAGAATAAGGTTCATTCTCATCGTACTTCCGCCCCACGGCCCGGGGAGGGAGGACGACCCGTGTCGATGGGACACGGTGTCGCGTCGGTTGCCGAGCGGTTGTCCCACCGCTAAGCTGGTACGAGGAGGACACGATGGACGATGCGAGCGGGAGAGGAGATCTCGCAGAGGAGGGACCGCGCGAGCGGCTCGCTCTTGAGCGGACGAGGCTCGCGAACGAGCGGACCTTCCTCGCCTACGTCCGCACCGCCCTCGCCCTCCTCGCGAGCGGCGTCTCGTTCTTGGAGTTCTTCCGCTCTCCGGGCCTGGACGTCGCGGGGTGGGCGGCGATCGTCCTTGGTCTTCTTCTCCTCGGAGTGGGGACCGCGCGGTTCCTGCGCGCGAGGCGGAGGCTCTCCTCTCTCGCGCAGCCCTCTCGGCGCGAGGGGCCGCGGGGTTGACACTCTAGAGGGGGAGGACTATGATGCATCGTGATCAAGCGATGTTAGCGCGACACGCGGGCTCTCTACCTTTGATCATCTACATTGCCGTGCCCCGCTGAGGGGCGTCTTTGGGCTTTTCTATTCTATCAGTTCGCTTTTGAACGATCCGGCGATTGAGGTTTCGGCAAGGAGAGACAAGTGAAGTCCTACGAGAAGCTGACCCAGAATCCCACGGCGCGCGAGGAGGAGGTCCTCGCCTTTTGGAGGGAAAGGAAGACCTTTGCCCGGTCGCTCGAAGCGACGAAGGGCGATCCGCGTTACGTCTTCTACGAGGGCCCGCCGACGGCGAACGGCCGGCCGCACTTGGGCCACCTCATCCCCCGCGTGTACAAGGACCTCTTCCCCCGCTACAAGACGATGCAGGGCTTCTACGTCGAACGCAAAGGCGGCTGGGACACGCACGGCCTCCCGGTCGAGCTCGAGGTGGAGAAGGAGATCGGCGTCAACTCAAAGCCCGAGATCGAGGCCTACGGAGTGGAGCGGTTCGTCGAGCGGTGCAAGGAGTCGGTCTGGCGCTACAAATCCGAATGGGAGCGGATGATCGAGCGGATGGGATTCTGGATCGACCTCGAAGACGCCTACGTCACCTGCACGGATGACTACATCGAGACCCTGTGGTGGGAGCTCAAAGAGATGTACGACCGAGGTCTCCTCTACCAAGGGCACAAGGTCCTTCCCTACTGCCCACGCTGCGGGACCGGCCTCTCCTCGCACGAGGTCGCCCAGGGGTATCGGACGGTCGAGGATCCATCGATCACGGTTCGGATGCGCCTCGTCTCCGATGCGGGGGCGCGCTACCGCGCCGAGGATTTGAAGCGGACGTCTCTCCTTGTCTGGACGACGACTCCGTGGACCCTCCCGGCGAACGTCGCCCTCGCCGTCGCCGCGGACGAGTCCTACGCCGAGGTGGAGCAAAACGGGGAGCGACTGATCCTGGCGAAGGCTCGCCTCGGCGAGGCCCTCCCCGGCGACTACGAGATCGTCCGCGAGATCTCCGGAGAGGACCTCGTTGGGCTGGCTTACGAGCCTCCGTACCGATTGGTCGACCACCCGCGCGCCTACCACGTCTACGCGGCTGACTTCGTGAACATGAAGGAGGGGACGGGGATCGTCCACACGGCGCCCGCGTTCGGAGAGGACGACTACCGCTTCGGCCAGGCCGAGGATCTCCCCTTCTTCCACCCCGTCGACCTCGCGGGGAAGTTCACCGCGGAGTTCCCGCTCTGTACCGGGGTCTTCGTGAAGGAAGCGGACGCGACGATCGTCGACGACCTGCGGGCGCGCGGGACCCTCTACCGCTCTGCCCTCTACGCGCACGAGTATCCCTTCTGCTGGCGCTGCGACACCCCGCTCCTCTACTACGCCATGGACTCCTGGTACATCAAGATGACGGCGGTGAAGGAGGAGCTCGTCCAAAATAGCGAAGAGATCCGCTGGTACCCCGACCACGTCGGCGAGGGACGGTTCAGGGATTTCCTCGAGAACTTGAAGGACTGGGCCCTCTCCCGCGACCGCTACTGGGGGACCCCGCTCAACCTATGGGTTTGTGAAGCCTGTGCCAAGGTCGTCTGCGTGGGGAGCCGGGGGGAGCTTGTGGAGAGGGCGCTCGACAAGGAGCTCGCGCGGGTGGTCGAGCTTCACCGTCCGTACATCGACCGCGTCGACCTTCGTTGTCCGGAGTGCTCAGGGACCATGACGCGCGTTCCCAACGTGATCGACACCTGGTTCGACTCCGGGAGCATGCACACGGCCCAGTGGCACTACCCGTTCGAGAACGAGGAGAAGTTCAAAGAGAGCTTCCCCGCCGATTTCATCTGCGAGGCGATGGAGCAAACCCGCGGCTGGTTCTACACCCTCCTTGCCACGAGCACGATCCTCCACGGCGGTTCTGCGTTCCGGAACTGCATTGCCACCGGGCTTGGCCTCGATGAGAACGGGCTCAAGATGAGCAAGAGCAAGGGGAACGTGATCGACCCCTGGACCCTGATCGAACAGTACGGTGCGGACTGTCTGCGCTTTTACCTCGTCTCGTCGAGCGCCCCCTGGACCTCGAAGCGCCTTGGCGAGGCGGACGTGAAGGAGCCGCTCTACCGATTCCTGGACACCCTGCGCAACACCTACGACTTCTTCGCCCTGTACGCCTCGATCGACGGGTATGACCCGGAGACAGCAGGCTGGGACGAAGGGGATCTCACGCTGCTCGACCGCTGGATCCTCTCCCGCCTCGCCTCGACGACGAAGACGGTCGCGGAGGCGCTCGACGGGTATGATGCGATGGCGGCGACGAAGGCTATCGAGGGGTTCCTCGACGACCTGTCAAACTGGTACGTCCGCTCCTCGCGGCGGCGCTTCTGGAAGGGCGGACTGGGACGGGACAAGGTCGCGGCCTACACCACCCTGTACGAGGTCCTGATGAGCCTTTCGAAGCTTGTTGCCCCGTTCGTCCCGTTCATCGCCGAGGCGATCTACCAGCGGCTGCACAAGCCATCTGAGCCAGAGAGCGTCCACCTCTGCCGCTATCCCGTGGCAGAGGAGGGGCGAATCGATGCTGCCCTGGAGGCGGAGATGGCCTTCGCGCGCGCCATCGTCTCTCTCGGTCACCAAGCACGGAACCAAGCGCAGGTGAAGGTCCGCCAGCCCCTCCGCCGCGCGGTCGTGAGTGAGTCGGCCGCGGGAGTCCCTCTCTCGTTATCTGAGCCCGTCGTCGCTCTCGTCCGGGCGGAGTTGAACCTCGAGGCGTTGGAGACCGCTTTGAGTCTTGACTCATACCTCGAGCCGGTTCCGGTGCCCAACTTCAAGGTCCTCGGCCCGCGCCTCGGGCCCCTCGCCCCGGCCGCGGCGGCCTGGATCAAGGCGCATCCCGGCCGGGAGCTCTCCGCGCGCCTCGCCCAGGGACCGGTCGCGGCGAACCTAGGCGGGGAGCGGGTCGAGGTCCGCCCGGAGGACGTTACGTTCGCGACGTCGCTCTCCGAGGGGTTCGTCCTCGTCGATGAGGGCGGGGTCCGTTTCCTCCTCGACGCGCGGCTCGACGACGATTTGCGAGAGAAGGGCCTCGTGCGCGAGCTCGTGCACCGGATCCAGAACCTACGCAAGGAGGCGGGGTTCGAGGTGACAGACCGAATCGTGGTCCGCTACGAAGGAGACGCGACGCTGGAGAAGGTCCTGGCGGACAACGCGGAGTTCATCTCTTCCGAGGTCCTCGCCGTGGGGATGGAGCACGGTCCGGCCGAGAGGGAGTTCGCAAGCGAGGTCGTCCTCGACGAGGGGAGGATTGTGTTCAGTCTCTCCCGCGTGGAGGGAAAGTAGGGGCCGAAGGAGTAAAGATGGCGACGGCGGTCCTCGGGATGCAGTGGGGCGACGAAGGCAAAGGGAAGGTCGCCCACCTCTTGGCGCAAGAGGCGGCGATGGTCGTGCGGTGGAACGGCGGGCCGAACGCGGGCCACACCATGGTCCACGACGGGGTCAAGTTCGGGACGCACCTCGTCCCGGCCGGCGTCTTCTATCCGAATGTGGAGTCGATCATCGCGACGGGCGTCGTTGTCGACCTCGCCGTCCTGCGCGCGGAGTACGAAGCGATTGCCCATCACCTGGGGTGGCGGCCGAGGCTCACCCTGAGCGAGAGCGCCCACCTCATCCTCCCCTACCACCGCCTGCTCGAGGACCTCGAGGGGAGTGGCGCGAAGTTCGGGACGACGCGGCGCGGGATCGCGCCGGCATACCGGGACCGGGTGGCGAAGGTCGGAGTGCGCGCCGGAGACCTCCTCGTCCCGTCCCGCCTGCGCGCGAAGCTCGTAGAGCGGATCGCCTCTCTCAGGCGCGAGTGGCCGGATTCCGAGGAGATCGGAGGTCTTTCCGCGGAGGACCTCACCGCGGAGCTCCTCGCCGAGGCCGCGCCGTTTCTCGAGTCGATCGCGGATACGGCCTCCCTCATCCGTGAGGCGCTCAAACGGAGGGAGGAGGTCCTCTTCGAAGGGGCGCAGGGCGCCCTTCTCGACGTCGATTTCGGCACGTACCCCTACGTCACCTCCTCGTCGACCACCTTCGCCGGCCTGGGGAGCGCGATCGGCGTCCCCAACCCAGCCGTGGAGCGCCGGCTCGGCGTGGTCAAGGCGTACACGACGCGGGTCGGCGACGGCCCGTTCCCGACCGAGCTTCAAGGTGAGCTTGCCGCCCGGCTCCGGGAGAAGGGGGGCGAGTTCGGGACGACGACCGGCCGCCCCCGGCGCTGCGGGTGGCTCGACCTCGTCGCCCTTCGCCACGCCACCGCCCTGAACGCTCCGACCGGGATCGCCGTCACCAAGCTCGATGTTCTCTCCCGTCTAGACGAAATCAAGGTCTGCCGCGCCTACGAAATCGACGGGATCGAAACGACGCACTTCCCGGCCGCGGCGGAGGACCTCGCGCGGGCCCGGCCGATCTACGACGCGCTTCCCGGCTTTAGGGAGGATCTCCGCGGGGTGAGGGAATGCGGTGCGCTCCCGAAGGAGGCGCGCTCCTACTTGGCGTACGTCGCGGAAGGGGTGGGAGCACCGGTGGCGCTCGTCTCGGTCGGTCCATCGCCGGAGGAGACGATCGCGACCGGTTTTGACAGAGGGTGAGGCCCTTCGTATAATCCACGCCTAATCGAGAATAAGGAGTAGGATCATGCAACGGACGTTCGTGGCTAAGAATGAGGAGATCGGGAAGACCTGGAATCGCGATTGGTACGTTGTTGACGCCGAAGGGAAGCCCCTCGGCCGCCTGGCGAGCCAGATCGCAGTCGTCCTCCAAGGCAAGCACAAGCCGATCTACACCCCTCATGTCGACACCGGGGACTACGTCGTGGTGGTCAACGCGGCCAAGGTGGCCCTCTCGGGAAAGAAGTGGGACCAGAAGCTCTATCGGCACCACTCAGGCTACATCGGCGGCCTCAAAGAGATGACATACCGCCGGTTCGTTAAGCTGCACCCCATCCTGCCCGTCCGCGAGGCCGTGCGCCGCATGCTGCCAAAGTCGAACATGGGTCGGCGCATGCTGCGGAAGCTCAAGGTCTATCCCGGAGCGGGCCATCCACACCTCGCCCAGCGTCCGAAGGAACTCTCCCTCTAGAAAAACCTTTGCTCACGCGCTTCCGTGACATTTGTCCAGGCCCTCCCAGACAAAGCCGGGGACAAGCCTTGACACCGTTCCTTCTTTCCGCGCGGTCGATCCGCTAGCCTGCAACCACCGAAATACGCTTGCAAACGGATGGTGAGGCATGGTGAAGAATAAGGCTCGGGATCTCCTGCGCGGCGTGGTGACGGGGTTTCTTGTCCTCCTTTTAGGCGTAGCTGGCCTCGGGCAGAAGGTCGCCGTGATCGTTCAGGCGGCCGCCCCGGTCCCGTCTGCCGACCTAGAGTTCCTCAAAGGGTATGCGAACCAGCGGTGCGCGGTCATCGCTGGGGTGGGTGTCTGCTCGCCAGGCGAATTGATGTACGCGCAGCGCCTCACCAATTCCTATCTTAGTAACAGCTTCACTCCGGCGGGGGTGAGCAAGCTCTGCCAGACCCTGGATATTGACCACATCGTCATCTTCCGCATCGTGCGCTGGGAGGACGCGATCTCGTTCAAACCGGAGCGATCGCTCCTCGTGTTCGGCGCAACGTCGTTCGTGGACAGCTCGCTGAGGCTCTTGGTGAGCCCCTTGGGCATCCTCTTCGGCCTCGATAAGGAGGCGACCGTCTCGCTCTTTGCGACGGTCTTTGGCCCCTCGGGGGAGATCGAATTCACGACCGCCGTGACCTACGCCGACCGACCGCTCCTCTCGCTCCTCACTGCCGATCCACTCGAGGCGGCGAAACAGGCGATCGAGGCGGCCTTGTACCAGCTTGCGGTGGTCCTGTAGTGGGATGAGGAGAGGGGGACATGCTAGATGGGAAGAGGGAAGACCGTAATCGGGGTTACAGACTTTCGGCGAGGTTTCTGCTAGAGTTGAGATGGCTTGTTGCTTTGATCAGGAATGCAGAATGAACGATGAGACAAAGGAGGTAGCGATGAAGGTGCCCAAGGTCAGCACCACTGGCCTTTTCCTCCTCTTTGTGCTCGCCTCTCTCTTGGTGGTGTCAGGAGCCGCGTCCGCCGCAGGAGAAGGCTACTACACGGTGAGCCAAGGGGAGAAGCGGGTCCAGATCACGCCGCTGGAGAGTCCGGCCAGCGCCGTGGATTACTACAAGTACTCGAACAACCGTTCGAATACCGGCCTGGAGAAGCCCAACGTGGCCGTGCTCTTTCTGTACCGGGACACAGTGAGCGGGACGGTCTCCCTCTTTCTGTTGCTCAGTGGGCCGGCCGGCGCCGCGGGGACATCGGTGGTGACCCTATCTGGCGTTCCGGCCGGAGCGAGCTTCCTGGTCAAGGATGACTCGGCTGACTTCCGTGACACGTGGGAGGTCACCCCGCCGACCGGCAGCTTCTCGAACAGTTGGGACGCGGGCAACAGCGACGGGATGGCCCTGGGCCCCCTCGGCACGGAGTTTGAGTTGACCCTCTACCCCCAGTTCACCTCGGGGATCACCGAGGTGCAATTCCTTTCCGGATCGGTCTCTGCTCCGGAGACGATCGCGTTGAATCTGGCCGACCCGATGATCGTCAAGGGGACGCCGAACGTCCCGCCGGTCGCTACGTTCACCCTGGCGCCGGCCGACCCGCGCGTCAATGAGCCGGTCGCCTTCGATGCGAGCGGTTCGAGCGATCCCGACGGGAGAGTTGTAAGTTACGATTGGGACTTTGACGGAGACGGGCTCTTCGATCTCTCCACGGACGAGCCGCGGGCGACCTACACCTACACGACCAGCGGCATGAAGAGCGTGACCCTGCGCGCGACGGACGACGAAGGGGCGAGCTCGCGCCAGACGGCTACTGTGGAGGTGTCCACGTTGTCCGTGATGGTCACGCGCACGATCTCCACGACCGAGGCCCTGCCGGGGAGCACGTTCAAGGTCGTGGTGAGGATCGAGACCGAGCGTGACCTTGCCGGCGCCGGCCTGCAGGAGAATCTCCCCGTGGGCTGGAAGATCAAGCCGATCGAGAATGCCGGCGCTGCCTTCAAGCGCGCCGCGGTGCAGTGGGTTTTCGTGGACCAGATCAAGGCCGGGACGACCAAGGTCATCTCCTACGAGGTCACGATCCCCGGGAGCCAGGAGCTCATCGCGATGACACTCCCGATCTGCTTCACGATCACCGGGACCTTCCAAGCGATGACACCCTCTTTTGAGATGCCAGTGGAAGGGGATTCGAAGGTCGAGGTCAGCTCCGCTTTGAGCATTCCGGTCGCGATCGCTCACCTCGTGCCACGAGTCGGGGAGGACATGGAGGACTCGATCGACCTGCGCCTCTCGGAGAAGATCGAGCCGCACCAGCTCGTCCGGGCCCTCGAGATGTGGACGAACGACGAGGCGGTTCCCTGGACGCAGGGCGCGCGGATTGACTTGGTGACGATGAAGATGCTCTCCGCGTACTCCTACACGTGCACGCCGGTCGATCTTGCGCTCCCGCAGGTCCCGACGGCGAACGTCACGGCGGTGCGCACGATTGCCACGCCGGTTCCGTGCCGCAACGTCCTTCTGAACTACTACGGCCCCGACGGGAGCCCCGCCGGGAACACGTTCACGGTGAAGGTGGAGATCAGCGCGGACGAGGACCTGTATGGAGTCGGGCTGCGCGAGGAGCTGCCCACGGGTTGGCGGGTCATCCCGATCGAGAACGACGGGTTCACCTACAAGCCGTCCCGCGTGGAGTGGGTCCTGCCGACGAAGCTTCCGGCGCGCATCACCAAGACGATCATCTACCAGGTCGAGGTCCCGCAGACCGAGGCGATCGAGATGACGGGGAGCGACCCCTGCTACGTGAGCGGGAGCGACCTGTTCGGCATGGTCGACTCCGCCCTCCCCTGCCTTGAGACTGCGGTCACCGGGGACGCCGCCGTGGACATCAGCGACTGCCTCTCCGTGATCGTGGCGATCTCGCGCTGGGACGTGGAGCGAGACACGATCGACATCACGCTCTCGGACAAGATCTCCTTCCTGCAGGTGCAGCGAGCGATCGCGTTCTGGCTGGAAGACGAGGTCGTGCCGCGGACGTGCGGCCACACGATCGACTACGAGACCTTGAAGACGATCATCGCCTACTGGCTCACCAATACGGACATCTGCGACTCGCTGCCCGATGCCGTGCGCGGGGTCTGCGAACCGATCCCCGCGCCGTGCGGCACGTAGGGTGTGCGACATCGCAGTCGCCCGTTTGCGCAAGAAGGAGATGATCAAGATGAAGAGAAATCGACTTGCGGCGAGGGGGAGACCCCTCGCCGTTCTTCTGATCACGCTGGTTGTCGCCGCTCTTCCGCTCGCCGCGGCGGACTCACCCTATCTGAACGTGCGCCAGACCCTTGAACCGACGACGGTGTACGTGATCGGGATGGAGGGCGAGCCGAAGGTGGCCGCGTTGACCCTCGTCCTCGAGGGGACCGGATCGGGCGGACGGCTTCCGATCGACTGCCTCCTTGTCATCGACACCTCGGCTACCGCGGCCATTGCCGAAGCAAAGCGCTTCGCCTTCGAGCTCCTTGACCTTTTCTCCCCACAGGATCGGGTTGGACTCGTGACGTTCTCCACCTCGGCGAAGCTCGCTATTCCCCTCGCCGGCGACCGCTCGACCCTGAAGCCGGCGATCGCCGACTTGGTGACGAGCGGGAAGTCCGCCTTGGGCGAGGCGTTGCAGGTTGCGCGGAAGGAGCTCACAAAGAACGGGCGCGAAGGGTCTGTCCTTGTGGAGATACTTCTCACCGACGGCCAGAGTAACAGCGGTCGGGACCCCGAGGGTGAAGGATCGGTTGCGCACGACGCCGGGATCCGCATCGTCTCGGTCGGGATCGGCACCCTGATCAACCGCGAGTTCCTTCAGGGGCTCGCGGCGCAGACGGGCGGGACCTTCTCCGAGCGGCCGAGCGACTCGGCCCGGGAACGAATCCAAACGACTCTCGTCGTCAACGTTGCGGCGCGCGACGCGCACGTCGAGAAGACCCTCCCGCCAGAGCTTACCTACGTGCGGGCGACCCCCGCCCCGACGCGGGTCAAGGAGAACCCGGACGGGACAACCTCTCTCAGTTTCTCGGCCGGCTCGATCGGCCTCGGCGGCCAGTGGTCGGTGAAGATCGACCTCACCGCCAAGGCGAAGGGGACGTGGCCGACCGACCAGGGGTCGCTTGTCGTCTTCACGGACTTCCGTGGGATCGAGCGGCAGGTCATGATCCCCGAGTGTGCGCTCGCGGCCGTCGAACCGAACCGGGCGCCTCAGGCGTTGTTCGCGTACGCGCCGAGCCGACCGACGACCGCGGACCTGGTGACGTTTACCGATCGATCCTCGGATGCGGACGGTCGAGTCGTAGCCTGGAGGTGGGACTTCGGCGACCAGGCGACAAGCGACCTTCCCAATCCCGAACACCGCTTCGCGCGTGGCGGGATCTACACGGTGCGCCTCACTGTGGTCGATGACCGGGAGAGGTCGTCCGAGGCGTTCCACGCCTCCGTCGCGGTGGAGAACAGCGCGCCGGTGGGGTTCTTCACGAACGACCCCAAAGAGCCGCGCCTTGGGGTAGAGGCGTTCTTCGACGCGGGCGGCGCGGTCGACCTCGATGGCCGGATCGTATCGTACAGCTGGGACTTCGACGGCGACGGAGCTTTCGACCTAGAGACGGCCTCGCCGCAGATCGGCCACACTTTCGCCGAGGTCGGGGACGAGACGGTCATCCTCAAGGTGACGGACGACGAGGGGAAGAGCGGCCAATGTGAGAAGGTGCTCACGGTTCTTCCCAACGTGTTGGCGACCCGCGCGATCGAGACCTGCTTCCCCGGGGATGTGACGATCCCCGGCGGGACGGTGACGGTCACGGTGACGCTCCAGGCGAACACGGAGCTCCAGGGACTGACATTGCACGAGACGATCCCGGCGGGATGGGCGATCAGCCCCGTCGATCACGGCCGGGCGACCTTCCGGCCGGAGACGGCCGACTGGATCTTTCTAGAGCCGCTGAAGGACGACGATATCCGCGTCATCCGCTACACCCTCACGGCGCCGACGACAGGCGCGGTGAAGGCCGGCGAGGAGCGCGGGGAGCTCGCGATCAATGGACTCGTGGGGAGTTCCTCCCCGCGGGTCTCGCGGGCGGTCGTCGGAGAGGACAAGATCACCTGCGCGGCAATCCTGCCCATCCCGGTCGTCATCGCGCGCTGGGACAGCGATGCGAACAGGATCAATCTATGCTTGCCGGACGAGATCTCGTTTGATCAGATCCAGTACGCGGTTTCGCTCTGGCTCGCCGGGACTCCGGTCCCCCAGACGGGGAACCAGCGGATCGACATCCGGATGATGCAGGACCTGATCGCCTATTGGCTGACCAAGAGATCGGTGTTCGAGCCGCTCCCGTAGCGGCTCGTGCGCCGGGGGTGAGGAGAGGGCATGACAAGAAAGCAAGGTATCGTTCTCTTGGCGGGTGGGGTGTGGCTCGCCGCGGCGGTCGCTGCGTTTGGGCTGGGCGCCAACTTTGCGCCATTGACGTACAACCCGGCTCCGGGAGAGGCCGTCACCTTCGAGGTTTGTCCGACATGCCTGGGGGGCGGCTCTTTCCGCTTCCAGTGGGACTTCGATAGTGACGGCACGACCGACCTCGAGACGGCCGATCTTCTCGTGCGGCACGCCTTCGACCAGGCCGGTTACGTCGAGGTGACGCTCACGGCGATCGACTCGAGCGGCAGGAGCTCATTCCGCACCAAGGGGATCCTGGTTGGAGAATCTCCCCTCGTTGCGGTGCGCGATGTGTTCCCCGAAGACCGCGACGCCGTCCTCGTCGTGGTGACCCTGGACGTGCGGGAGGGCTTCTCCGGTCTCGCCCTGGAGGAGGGGATCCCGCGAGGCTGGCAGGCGCAGGAGGTCGATCGCGGAGGGGCGACGGTGGTCAACGCGACCGGCCAGTCGTTCGAGGTCCTCTGGGCGGAGCCGATCGACGGAGGTGAGCGGCGTGTCTTCTCGTATCGCCTCTATCCGTCCTACGGGACGGGCGTGCCGACGCTCGGCGGGGTCGCGAGCGGTTACCTGAGCCAGGTGGCGACCGGGGAAACGGGCAAGCGGGTGAAGGTTCCGGTCTGCGGCGACCTCTCAATCCCGCAATAGAGCGTCCCTTAGGGGAGGGAGGGCGGCCTGGGTGGCCGCCCGTTTTTCTTTGTGGGCCATTGGGTTTGTGAGGGCACAGGAGTCCTCAGTAGGGCCTTCCTCGTTCCGCGGCGGCCGCGATGGGCTCCGCGCGCGATCCGCAGGGCGAGGCCGAAGAGGAGAAGGGAGAGAAGGCCTGCGGAGAGGGCGGCGTGGAAGGTAAGGTGTAGGCGAACGCGCAGGGCAAGGATGGATAGGAGGGCACTTACTCCCGCGAGGGCGACCAGCTGAAGGAGGTGGCGGTGGGCGAACCTGCGCCGCGCGGCGGGCGTGAAGGCCGCGACATCGTGCCAAGCGAGGGCGCTCTCCCACCCGGCGAGCCCGAGGCCGACGGCGACTGGCGGGAGGTACCGCGGCCCTCCGGCGAGCACCCCGAGTAGGGCGAGCGCGGTGAAGAGGAGAAGGACGGCGGTCAGGGCGCCTGCTCGTGCGCGGCGGAAGAGGAGGACCGCCCACAGGATAGCGAGGGCCGCGGCCGCTCCGCCGAGCGCAAGGAACCCGGTCAAAAAGCCGCTTGCCGCGAGGCTGGCACTACCGAGGGCAAAGAGTCCCCACGAGCTCCTCCTCATGCGAACCTCCTTCCCTTTCGAGCCAAGAGGGCGCTTGCGGGGTAGGAGAGTGGCTGAGTGAGGTCCCAATCGACGACCCAAACGCCGATCCCAGCGAGCGTAGTGAACAGGAGGGTGCGCTTCAAGCGGAGGACCCGCCGGGCAAGGACCAGGCTCTCCTCCGCGTGTCTTTCTCCCGGTTCGAGGGAGAGCGGGTTTGGGGCGATGAGGATGATCGGATAGCCGCGCGCTCGCAGGGTCCCCAGAACCTCGACGTCGTCCTCTCCGGCGAGGGGACTGACGACGACCAGTTGGGAGCGGGGCGGGAAGAGGCGCGTCGGAATGTAGCGCAGGTCCTCGAAGACGACCTTGTCCGCGGTCCTCGCCCGCGCCAGTGCGTCGAGGATTCGCTCGCGCTGGGTCCTCCCGTACCCGGGGTAGGTCCAGTCGAGGCGGTCTCCGTAGATGAGGAGCCCGACGTGGTTTCCCGCGAGGAGGAAGTGGATGGCTACACTCGCTGCGGCGCGCACGGAGTGGGCGAAGGTCTCCTCTTTGCCGACGCGGGCGTTCACCCGCTCGCGGGCGTCGAGGATGACGCCCACATCGGCAATCCGCTCCTGTTCGTATTCATTCACCACCAGGGCTTCTCGTCGGCCGTAGGCCCGCCAGTTGATGCGGCGGACGTCGTCTCCCAGAGCGTAGTCGCGACACCCGAAGAAGTCCGTCCCGCTCCCCCCGAGCCTCGCCCGGACGCTCCCGGAGTACGCGCGGGTGTAGCGAGGACTGATCTCGATCTCCTCGAGCGTCTCGACGTGCGGGAGGACGAGAAGGCGGCTCGGGCAGGGGAGGGAGAGCGGCGTGGGGTGGAGCGTGAGCCGGTCAAACGCGAGAAGAGCTGCTGCGGAGAAGGTGTGCTCCCCGCGCGGTGCGCGGAGCGTGTAGGCGAGTGTGACCCTCTCCTCCGGCCCCAGGGGGCAGAGGAGGCTCGTTTCGCCCTCGACGACCGTCCCACCGGCCGGGAGGCCCTCGCGAACGCCGAGGAGGGGGATCGAGCGGCCGAGGTTCTCCACGGTCAAGGTGACCGAGATGGGCCTTCCTTCCTCCACTCGATCCACATCGAGTCGGCGTTCGACCTTGAGCGCTGGGGGGCGCTCGAGGAGCCCCGCTACCAAGAGGACGCCCCCGTATACGAGGAACGGGATGCCCAGGGCGACAACCCGACCGTCGCGGAAGAGGATCCCGAGCAGGACAAGGCCACAGGCGACGACTAGCGAGACGGAGAGTCGCGACGCTCCGGACATCCTAGTCGACCTTGGGCACCGGAAGGAGGCGGAGGATCCCCTCCACGACGTGGCTCGGCGTGATCCGCTTCGACCACAGCTCCGGGCTGAGGATGAGGCGGTGGGCAAGGGCAGGGATGGCGAAGGCCTTCACGTCGTCGGGGAGTACGTAGTCGCGGCCGGCGAGGGCCGCTTGCGCGCGGGCGAGCTTGAGCAGGGCAAGCGAGCCGCGCGGGCTTGCCCCGACGTACACATTCGGGTCGCTCCGAGTCTTCGCGGTGAGGCTGACGATGTAGTTCTCGAGGTCGGGATCGACGAAGACCTCCTCCACGGCCGCGCGCATCGCCAGGAGCTCCTCGGCGGAGGTGACGGGCCGGAGCGTGATGTCGTCCTTTTTGCGCGCGCGGCGGCGACGGAGAACCTCGACCTCGGAAGCGGGATCGGGGTACCCGATCGAAAGGCGCATGATGAACCGATCGAGCTGCGCCTCGGGGAGAGGGAAGGTCCCCTCGTACTCGATCGGGTTTTGGGTGGCGATCACGATGAAGGGCGGGGGGAGGGGATGGGTCTCCCCATCGATCGTCACCTGCGCCTCCTGCATCGCCTCGAGGAGCGCCGACTGGGTCTTGGGGGTGGCGCGGTTGATCTCATCGGCGAGGAGGATGTGAGTGAAGATTGGGCCGAGCGTCAGGGTGAAGCGGCCCTTGTCGCGCTCGAAGATGTGGGAGCCCGTGATGTCGCTCGGCAGAATGTCCGGCGTGAACTGAATCCGGCGGAAGGAGATTCCCAAGACCTGCGCGAAGCTGCGCGCGATCAGGGTCTTGGCAAGGCCGGGGTAGTCCTCGAACAGGATGTGTCCGCTCGCGAGGATCCCCGCGAGGACGCGACGCAGCACGTCCTCCTTGCCCACGACCGCCCGGCCGACCTCGTCGAGGATCGCCTGGCTCCGCGATGCGACCTCTTTTACCTCCATCTATCCCTCCTTGAGATACCCCTCAAGGAGGGAGAGGGCCTCCTCGAGGTCTCTTTCGAATCGCCCATCGCGGCCGAGGCCGCGGCGCGGCCGCAGGCTGCGGAAGAGCCGGCGCAGCGCGAGAGGAGCCCGATCGTCCTCCTCCGCAAAGAGCGTGGCGCGCGCCTCGTCGATGGAGATCCCCTCCTTGCACGCCACGATGCGGCTCGCCATCCCTTCGAGGTCGTGGGCGAGCATGGCGCGGTACAGGGGGCGGGACCGCGCCTTGCGGATCATCGTGGCGAGCCGGTCGACCTCTCCCCGTGGCTCTTCGCCGTGGCCGTCGCTTGGGGGAGGCAAGACGGCCCGGGGCGCCGTGCGCAGGAAGGTCCGCAGGAGGAGGGCGCCTCCCAGGAGGACGAGGGCGTACCACAGGGCTGCCTGGGAGATCTGGCGGAAGAACCAGCGGACGACGAACCAACCGCGCAGGAGGGGCTCGAGGAGCGCGGTCCGCAGGAAACCGCGCAGGGTGACGAAGAAAACGACCGCGAGGACCGCCGCCAGGACGGAACCCGCGATGAGAAGGGCGACCCGCGTGCGCTTCACGCCGAACCGACCGCCGCGTACGCCGAACGAATCGCCTCCAGGCACGCGGTCGCCTCGCCTGCGAAGGGCACGCCATCCCGTGCGCCGTAGCGGACCTCCTCGAAGATCGCGGTGAGCCGGTCTACGTGTTCGTCCCTCATACCGCGGGTCCGCAGGAGGGCGGAGAACTCGCGCGGGGTGAGGGCGGAAAGGTTGTGCACCTGCCCTTCCCGGCTGAGGATCGCACACATCTCCTTGTAGCAGCGCAGGACGGCGTCGCGCGGATCGGTCCCGGAGCGGATCGCGTCCGCCGCCTCACCGGCCCGCTCGGCGAGCTCCTCAAGCGTCCCCCTCCGCGCTCGCCGCCCGAGGAGGACGGGATAGACCTTCACCGCCACGAACATCCCCACCGCGACCGCCGCCGCCGCGCCTCCGATCGCCGCCAGGGCCACCATCCACGTCGAGGCCTTGACAGGAGGGACCTCCGGGCCGGGCGGACTCTCGCCAGGGAGAGACGGGCCGCCGACGACCTCTTCCGCAGGACCCTGGGATTGAGCTCCGAGTTGGCGCTCGCGCGCCTGGTAGGCCGACAGGGCGAGAAAGAGGACAATAGCTAGGATCGCGAGGTTGACGAGACGCCGACGGAACCGGGGAGAGATGATCACCCCGACCACGCTGAGGACGAGGCAGGCGAGGAGGAGGGCCGAGGCGATGAGCCCCACCGTCTCAATCTCGTCCCCGGTCTGGCTTGAGCTGCCCGCGGAGGGACGGGGCAGCAGGGAGAAGAGGTTTGGGAGGGGGTTCCCGGGAAGGAGCTCGACCTCCTCTAGTCCACCGACCAAGATGAAGAGGATGCCAGCAAGGGCAATGAGGGATGCGAGAAGGATGACCTGTCTTGCGTGGCTTTCTCTCACTCGTCTCCTTTCAGCGCAAGCCCCAACTCGTCGAGCTGCCTTCTATCCACGGGCATGGGCGCCTCCGTGAGCGGGCACAGGCCGGTGGCAGTCTTCGGGAACGCGATCACGTCGCGAAGCGACCCCTCGCCGGCCATGAGCATCACGAGCCGGTCGAGCCCGAGGGCGAACCCTCCGTGCGGGGGAGCGCCGTACTCGAGGGCACGGAGGAAGAAGCCGAAGCGTAGCTGCGCCTCTTCCTCCGAGATCCCGAGGAGACGGAAGATCCGCTCCTGCAGGGCACGAGAGTGAATACGGATGCTCCCGCTCCCCAGTTCCGTTCCATTCAGGACGAGGTCGTAGGCGTTCGACAAGACCGTACGAGGCTCCTCCTCGAGGCGCTCGAGGTCCTCCTTCCGCGGCGCGGTGAAGGGGTGGTGCGCGCTCGTGAGGTTCCCTTCCTCATCAAGCTCGAACAGGGGAAAGTCTGTCACCCAGAGGAATCGCCACCCGT
>CAYHEK010000029.1:0-17990 GCA_964355545.1 uncultured Thermotogae bacterium
GCCGCGCGACGGTGACGCGGACCTGGCTCACCTCGCGCTCGGTCGCCTTCTCCACATGGAGGGTGACCGGTCCCACCTGAACCGTGTCGCCGCTCTTCGGCATCGCCTCCAGGTGGTGGAGGACGAGCCCGCTCACGGTGACCCCCTCGTCCTCGGGGAGGTCGATCGCCATCGCGCGCGAGAGTTGGTGGATTGGGGTGTCCCCGTCGACGATCGCCTCGTCCGGCGAGACGCGCTTGATCAAGGTCATCGGCCGGTCGTACTCGTCCTCGATCTCGCCCACGATCTCCTCGAGGATGTCCTCCAGGGTGACGACCCCCGCCATCCCGCCGAACTCGTCGATCACGATGGCGAGGTGGACGCGCGCTCGCTGCAATTCGCGGAGAAGGAGGTTGATCGGCTTCGTCGTCGGGGTGTAGTGGACCGGTCGGAGGAGCGAGCGCAGGGTCTTCCCCGAGTCGTCCGGACAGGCGAGAAGGTCCTTCGCGTGGAGCGTCCCCACGACGTTGTCCTGGACGCGGTCGTAGACCGGGAAGCGCGAGTGGCCGTCGCGGCCGACGATCTCCCGCGCCTGGGCGAGCGGAGTGTGCGCCTCGATCATGCGCACCGTCGTCCGGGGGACCATCACCTGCTCCGCCGTAATCTCATCGAAGTCGAGGATGCGACGGATCATGTCGCTGTCCTCCTCGTGAAGGAGGCCGGTCTTTTCGCTCGCGTCGAGCAGGGTCTCGATCTGTTCGTCGCTCACCTTCACCGGCTCCCGCTTGGACGGGTCCACCCCCACGAGCCGCAGGAGCCCGGACGAGGCCTTCCGGAAGAGGAAGACGAGCGGGCCGATGGCGCGCGTCAGGAGGTAGACCGAGGTCACCGTCGCCAGGGCCACCCGCTCGGCGTTGTTCTTGGCGAAGCTCTTCGGGGTGATCTCGCTGAAGAGGAGGAGGGAGACGGTCATCACCCCGGTCGCCACCAGGGCTACCTGGTACTCCTCCAGGCCGCCGCCGAGGAGGTCGACCGTGAGGAGCGTCATGACCGAGCTCGCCGCCACGTTGGTCAGGTTGTTAAGGACAAGGAGAGCCGTAATCGGGCGAGTCGGTTCCGCAAGTAAGAGGTCAAACGCGCGCCGCTTCTTGTGGTGAGCGTTCTTCAGGTAGACGAGCCGCTCGGCGGAGAGCGAGGTGATCGCGGTCTCCGCGCACGAGGAGTAGGCGGAACAGGCGATGAAGAAGACAAGGAGCGCGACTTGGACGCCGATGGACAAGCGAAGTTCACCTCACGCTTCATTATAGGAGAGCGGGAGGGCGCTTCAACCGGCACCGGAGGAATAAACCACCCTTCCTCAATTCCCCCCTGCTTGACGCGACCGAAAGAGAGGGTGGACCTTTTGGTCAGGAGGCGCTCTCCGTGAAGAACCGCTCGAGATCGACGTTTCCCCCAGAGAGGATGACGCCGACGCGCTGGCCGGTTGCGTCGAGGGATCGGTCGAGGAGGGGGGCCACGGCGACGGCGCTCGAGGGCTCGATCACGATCTTCATCCGCTCCCAGACAAAGCGCATCGCCTCGAGGATCGCCTCTTCCGAGACGCAAACGATGTCTGAGACCTCGGCCTTGATGACTTCAAAGTCGAGCTCGCCGAGGGTCGTGCGCAGGCCGTCGGCGATCGTGTTCGGGACGAGCTCGGTAACGCGCTTCCCCGTCACGAAGGAGCGGTAGGCGTCGTCCGCTCCGGCAGGCTCGCATCCGATCACGCGCGCGTTCGGGAGGAGGTGCCTCGCGGCGAGCGCCGTCCCCGAAAGGAGCCCGCCGCCTCCGACCGGCGCGAGGAGGAGGTCGAGGGGACCGACCTCCTCAATGAGCTCCCAGGCCGCGGTCCCCTGGCCGGCGATGACGTGGGGATCGTCGTGCGGATGGATGAAGACAGCACCGGTCTCCTGTATGAGCCGCGCCGTCGTCTCCTTGCGGCCGGCGAGGGTCGGCGGGCAGGGGACGACGGTCGCCCCGTACCCCTCCGTCGCTCTTCGCTTGACAGGAACGGCATTCTCAGGCATGACGACCGTGGCGCGGACCCCCTGGAGGCTCGCCGCGAGGGCGAGGGCCTGGCCGTGGTTCCCGCTTGAGTGGGTGATCACTCCGCGGGAGCGCTCTTCTAGAGAGAGCGAGGCGACCGCGTTCGTCGCCCCGCGGAACTTGAAAGACCCCGTCCTCTGGAAGTTCTCGCACTTGAAGAGGACGGCCGCCCCCGACTCCCGGTCGACCGCACGGCACGTCATCACAGGTGTTCGGTGGGCGAGATCCACGATCCGCGCCCTCGCCGCGGCGACATCCTTCCGGGTAGGAACGTCCATCTCAACCCCTGTGGAAGCCGCCAGGGCTGCTCCTGGCTGCGCCTCCCGACGACCTCTAGGCGGTCCGCGCCTTCGGCGGCTTCAAGCTGACGAGGGCCACGACCAGCCCGAGCGCGGCGAGGCCCATCACGGGAAGGAAGACTGCAAGATAGCTTCCCGTCAGGTCGCGGATCATGCCCGAGAGGACGCTCCCCAGGATCGCTCCGATCCCGTACGCGCTGAACACGATCCCGTAGTTCTTCGCGTAGTGCTTCGTCCCAAAGAAGGTCGCCGTCGCCGTCGGGGCGATGGCGAGCCAGCCGCCGAGGTTCAGGTAAAGGAGGCTGAAGGCGACGAAGTAGAGCGGGACACTCCCCTCTCCGAAGAAGTAGACGAGGGCCGCGGCGACGAGGATGAGGACGAAGGAGAGGGTCGCCGCGTACCGGGGGGTCAGCCGGTCGGTCAGCCAGCCGAAGAGCGGCCTTCCCAAGGCGTTCGGGATGGCGAAGACGGAGACGGCGAGCGTGGCGAGCGCGCTCGTGCACTGCGCCACCTCGGTCCCGCAGGGCTTGGCGATCCCGATCGCCATGAGGCCGGCGAGGCAACCGACGGTGAAGCAGCTCCACAGGGCGTAGAAGGCACCCCGCTTCACCATCTCGCCCCGGTCGAGCTCGACCCCGACGCAGGTCGCGGCCTTCCGCTTTCCCGGCTCACACCCGCGAGGAAGCCACCCCGCAGACGGGAAGCGAAGCGGAAGGGAGAGGAGGACGAGGAAGACGAGGAACGCCGCTCCGAGGATCGTGAACGTGCGAAGCGGACCCACGGAGGGGATGAGCGAGTCCATGATCGGAGCCATGATGAGGGCGGAAAGCCCGAATCCCATCACGGTCAGGCCGACGGCGAGCCCCTTGCGATCCGGGAACCACTTCCCAGAGACGGCGATCGGACAGCCGTACAGGACCCCAACGCCGCCCCCGCCGATCACCCCGTAGAGGAACGTCAAGACCCAGATGTTGGGCGAGAAGCCGGAGAGGATCCAGCCCGCGCCGACCAAGACCCCTCCAAGGACGCTCGTCTTGCGCGGCCCCCACTTCTCGATCAGAGGACCAGCGAGGGCCATGGCCACCGCGAACATGGCGAGGAAGACCATGAACGGAAGCCCAACCTCTGTTGCGCTGATCCCCCAGAGCTTCTGAAGCGGCGGGCGAAAGACGCTAAACGCGTAGATCGCTCCAAGGCAGATGTTGATGAGAAGTCCCACCCCGACGAAGAGCCAGCGCACCCTCTCTCGTTCCAACCCATCTTTGCGCTCTTCCACGTTCACTTTCTCCCCTCCCGAAAGAAGACGGGGCGGCAGGTGCCGCCCCGTTCCTCACCCCTCACGCACGAGCAGGTACCATGCCCACCGATTGGCGCTCCTAGCCCTTGTAGCCGACCGCCTTCTTTAACTGATCGACGCTCTCCGGGTTCTGGAGCGTGGTCAGGTCGCCGACCGGCTCGTCGCGCACGAGCGCCTTGAGTACCCGGCGCATGATCTTGCCGCTGCGGGTCTTCGGGACGTCGTTCGCGAAGATGATCTCCTCCGGCCGGGCTGTGGGGCCGATGATCTTATCGACCGTCTTGATGAGTTCCTTGCGGATCTCGTCGGAGTGATCGACCCCAGCCTTCAGGAGGACGAAGGCGACCGGGACCTCACCCTTGAGGTCGTGCGGCTTGGAGACGACCGCGACCTCGCTCACCTTCTCGTTCTGGGCGAGGGCGCTCTCCACCTCCGCCGTGGCCAGGCGGTGCCCGGCGACGTTCATCACGTCGTCGACGCGGCCGGTAATGCGGAAGTTCCCCATCTCGTCCTTGCGGGCGCCGTCGCTCGTGTAGTAGCGCTTCGGGCCGTAGTCCCCGAAGTACTGGGTCTTGAACCGCTCCATGTCTCCGTAGATCCCGCGCGTCAAGGCCGGCGGGAAGGGGCTCGCGATCGAGAGGTAGCCGCCTTCACCGGGTGGAACGGGAGAGCCGCCCGCGTCGAGGACGTCGGCGATGATCCCCGGGAAGGCTCTCCCCGCGACCGTGGGGATGAACGGTCCGATTCCGGGGAGGCTGTTCACCATGGTCGCCCCGGTCTCGGTCTGCCACCAGGTGTCGATGATCGGACAGCGGCCGCCGCCGATCTTCTCGAAGTACCACAGCCACGCGTCGAGGTTGATCGGCTCCCCCACCGTCCCGAGGAGCCGGAGCGAGCTGAGGTCGTACTTCTTTGGCCACTCGTCGCCCCACTTGACGAACATGCGGATCGCGGTCGGCGCCGTGTAGAGTTGAGTGATCTTGTGCTTCTGGATGATCGCCCACATGCGACCGTAGTCGGGCGCATCCGGGGAGCCCTCGTACATCACGCTCGTGACCCCGTTCATCAGCGGGCCGTAGTTGATGTAGGTGTGGCCGGTGATCCAGCCGACGTCGGCCGTGCACCAGAAGATGTCGCCGTCGTGCAGGTCGAAGTCCCACTTCGCCGTGATGTAGGACTGGACGGCGTACCCCCCCGTCGTGTGCATGACGCCCTTGGGCTTCGCCGTCGTCCCGGAGGTGTAGAGGAGGAAGGAGAGGTCCTCGGCGTCAAGCTCCTCCGCCGGGCAGGCATCGGACGCCTTCGCCAGGAGGTCGTGGTACCAGAGGTCGCGGCCCGGCGTCATCGGCGCCTTGCCGTCG
Source organism: uncultured Thermotogae bacterium (assembly GCA_964355545.1). Classification (GTDB taxonomy): domain Bacteria; phylum Bipolaricaulota; class Bipolaricaulia; order UBA7950; family UBA9294; genus JAPLGE01. Next base: position 5,022 of record CAYHEK010000029.1, read on the forward strand.
AGTCGCTTCACGACAACCACCTTGTTGATCGAGGTCCCTGGTACGGCCGCGTCGGCGTTTGCCTTCAGGTTGATCGCCTTGCCGCGACGCCAGTAGCCGTCCGCCGTGATGAGGACCTTCGCGCCGGCGTCGATCATCCGGTCGCGCAGGGAGTCCGGGCTGAACGCGGAGAAGACGAGGCTGTGCGGGGCCCCGATCCGGGCGCAGGCCTGCATGGCGACTACTGCCTCGGGGATCATGGGGAGGTAGATCCCGACGCGGTCACCCTTCTTCACCCCGAGGCCCTTAAGAGCATTCGCGAACTTGCACACCTGGCGGTGGAGCTCCTTGTACGTGACCTTCTGCGCCTTCTCTTCCACCGGCTCCGGCTCCCAGATGAGGGCGACCCGGTCCCCTCGCCCCTTCTCGAGCTGGCGGTCGAGGGAGTTGTAAGAGAGGTTCGTCTTCCCGCCCACGAACCACTTGTAGGCGTGCGGATGGAAGTCGTAGGCCTTCGTCCAGCGCTTGAACCAGTGGAGCTCCTCGGCGTGCTTCGCCCAAAACCCCTCGGGATCGGCCTTCGCCTTCTCGTAGACCGACTCGTCCGAGACCCACGCGTGCTTCTTCATCGCGTCGCTTGGCCAGTACATGTTCTCCCGCGAAGGGTCCTTCTTCACCCACTTGATCGGTTCCGACACGGCGTTTCCTCCTGTAACGGATGAGAGAGTTTCGCTGATACTAGCCGAAGGGAAGGGTCTCTTCAACGCCAGAGCGCGAGAAGGTCGAGCGCTCTCCCCTCGAGGAGGGGAGAGGGCCTCACGGGGGAGGAAGCCGCAAGGACGAGCTACGAGACCCTCCTTTGGAAGAGTGTATGTCTCGCCGTGATCCGCTATAATACGCAATTATGGACATCGTCTCTCGAGGAGAGGATGGCTAGTTTCTCGCTCCGGCGCCCCCTGCGCCGCCTGTGGGAGACCTTCCTCGGCGGGCTCGTCGTGATCGTCCCCGTCGGGGCCACCCTCTACATCCTTTGGTTCCTCTATCGCTTGGTCGACGGGATGGTCGGGAGGACGACGCCGTTCGGCGAGATGCTCACCCGCGCCCTCGGCCGGTGGATCCCTGGCCTCGGGATCTACCTCACGGTGATCCTCGTCCTTTTGGCCGGCCTCGTGGCACGGAACGTCCTAGGGAAGGCCATCCAGCGCTACGTGGAAAGGATCTTCTTCTTCGTCCCCGGGGTGGGGAAGGTGTACTCGACCCTCAGGCAGCTGGCGAGCGCTCTCATGGACCGCGAGGCTCCCGCCTTTCAGAAGGTGGTCACGTTTGAGTACACGAAGGAGGGTCTGAACGTGATCGGGCTCGTGAGCAACGAAGACCTCGGGAAGCTCCAGGATGAAACGGGAGAAGAGCGCGTGATGGTCTACGTTCCCAAGGCCCCCAACCCCCTCTCGGGAACGATGCTCATCGTTCCGAAGAGGAAGCTCACCTACCTCGACATGCCCGTGGAGGACGCCCTCTCCCTTCTCCTGTCGAGCGGATCCGTCCTTCCCCCGAGCCTGAGGCGGGACGACAAGGCCAAGTCCCCGGGCGAGCCCGATCCCATCCGGCCAACGAAGGGGTGACGTATGGCGATCTTCAAGGACAAGCACTACCTGCGCGTCAACCTGGAGAAGGACGCGGACGAGAGCCTGTGGATGCGCTGTAAGTCGTGCGGGGAGCTTGTCTTCAAGCGCCGCGTCCGCGAGAACAACAACATCTGCCCCCGCTGCGGGGAGTACTTCTTCCTCACCGCGCGGGAGCGGATCGAATCGCTGATCGACGAGGGGACGTTCGAGGACATCTCCGAGCCGATCGTTGACGCCGACCCCTTGGGCTTCCAGGACACGAAGCCCTACCTCGCGCGGATTGAGGAGGCGCAGGAGAAGACGGGTCTTGCGAGCGCGATCCTCGTCGGAAGCGCGACGATCGCCAAGATCCCGGTCGTGATCGCCGTGATGGACTTCCGCTTCATCGGCGGGAGCATGGGGTCGGTGATGGGTGAGCAGATCTGCCACGCGATGGAGGAGGCGATCAAAAGGCGGCGTCCGTTCGTCCTCGTCTCCTCGTCCGGCGGGGCGCGGATCCAGGAGGGGATCTTCTCCCTCCTCCAGATGGCGAAGACGGCCGCGGTGCGCGCCCGCCTCGCCGACGAGCGCCTCCCCTTCCTCTCCATCATGACCTACCCCACGACCGCCGGCGTCCAGGCCTCGATCGCAAGCCTGGGCGACGTGATCATCGCCGAGAAGGGCGCGATGATCGGATTCGCCGGGCCGCGGGTGATCCAGATGACGATCTCCGAACAGCTTCCGGCGAACTACCAGACCGACTCGTTCGCCTTCCAGCACGGGTTCATCGACCGCGTGGTGAATCGGGAGGACCTGCGCGAGGAGCTCGGGAAGGTCCTTTGCTTCTTCGTGGAGGCGCGATGAGCGACGAGAAGACCCTCGACCTCCTGGAGGCGAAGATCCAGGAGCTGCACGAGCTGAACAAGAAGGACGGGATCGACCTCTCGAGCGAGATCGTCCGCCTGGAGAAGAAGCTCGAATCCCTGAGGGCGGAGCTGTACGCGAACTTAAGCGACTGGGAGCGCGTGAAGACCGCCCGCCACCCCAAACGTCCCTACTCTCTCGACTACATCCATTCGATCTTCACCGACTTCTACGAGCTCCACGGGGACCGGCTCGCGGGGGACGACCGCGCCCTCCTTACGGGTCTCGCGCGGCTCGACGGCCGACCCGTCGCCCTTCTCGCCCAGCAGAAGGGGCGCTCGACCGAGGAGAACAAGGAGCGCTACTTCGGGATGCCCCGCCCTCAGGGCTACCGCAAGGCGCGACGCGTCATGACCCTCGCCGAGCGCTTCTCCTTCCCTGTCGCGAGCCTCCTCGACACGCCGGGCGCCTATCCGGGCCTCGAGTCGGAGGCGGGGAACATCGGGGGGGCGATCGCAGAGAACCTCCTTCTCATGTCGCGGCTCCGCGTGCCGATCGTGGCAGCGGTGATCGGGGAGGGAGGATCGGGCGGAGCCCTCGCGATCGGGGTCGCCGATCGGGTGGTGATGCTCGAGAACTCGATCTACTCCGTCATCAGTCCCGAAGGAGCGGCGGCGATCCTGTGGAAGGAGAAGGAGAAGACGCCGGAGGCGGCGAGCGCCCTTTGCCTCACCGCCCCGCGCCTCCTCGAACTGGGCGTGATCGACGAGGTCATCCCCGAGCCGGCCGGCGGCGCGCACCGCGACTTCCAAAGGACCGCAGTACTCCTCAAAGAAAGCCTCCTCCGCCACCTCGGGGAACTCTCGGCCCTGCCGATCGACGAGCTCCTCGCGGCCCGCTACCGCCGCTACCGCTCGGCCGGCCGCCATCGGACCCTCTCCGACCGGTGAGGCGCCCCCTCCTTGGGGGGAGAAGTCGCCTACGCTATCTCCTCCCCGCTTCTTGCCTCGCGCACGTGGCGGAAGAAGGCATACCTCAGGGTCGGGACGAGGGCGTAGAGCGACGTCGTGACGAGGAAGATCGTCGGGAACCCGACCGTCATCTGGAGCCTCCCGCTCAATAGGGCGCTCACCGCCCACGCCCCGTTCCAGGCAAGGACGAGGAGGCTCGAGGTCACCGGCCGCAGCCTCTCCGAGACAAGCTCCATGGACAGGGCCCCCGACGCGGGAGAGCTCACGTTCATGAGGGCGGTCCGCACCAGGTAGCCGACCGCGGAGAAGGCGAAGAGGGGAGAGAAACCCATCAGGAAGAGGAACGGGATCGACAGGGCCTGCAGAGCGACGATCGTCCTCACCTTTCCCAGCCGGTGCACGAGGAGGGGGATGGCGAGGGATCCCAGGGCGATGAGAACGGCGGAAGAGGCGAAGAGAAGGCCAAGCAGAGGGTCGGCCACATCGAAGCGGACCTTGTAGAAGACGTTGACAAACGGGATGAGGAGGCCCGCGCCCAAGGCGACGATCACCTCGATCAGGACGAGCTTGGCCACGGTCGGACGCGATCCGCCAAGCCCTTCCAGGGCGGGGCGGCCCTCGGGGCTTTGGCGAGCGTTGCGAAGAAGGGCGATGGGAAGGAGAGCGAGGAGGGCGATCCCCGCCGCGAGGGCGAGGGTCGCCCGGTAGACCTCGCTCCCAGAGAGGGAGAGGCCAAGGAGACGGGGAAGGGCTCCGCCTGCGAGGTTCGCGACGACGCTCGCCAGAGTACTTAGGGCGAACTGGACGCTGAAGAGGTGGGTCCGCTCCGCCGGTCCGCTCGAGGCGGCGAGGAAGGGAGAGGAGGCGACGTAGAGGAGGGAGGACCCCAGGCCGAAGAGGGCGCTTGAGAGGAGCAGAGGGACGCGGGCTGGAAAGGCAACCTGGCCGACGAAGGCGAGCCCCTGGAGGGCCGTCCCGAGAAGGAGTCCCCTCTTGTACCCGATTCGCGGGAGGAAAAGGCCGATCGGGACCGCCGTGCCCGCGACGGCGAACGCCGAAACGCTCGCCACGGCCCCGACGAAGGCCTGGTCGTAGCCCAAGCGAAGGAGGAAGAGGTTAAAGAGGAGATTCTGGATTCCCAGGCCGAGGCCCGAGAGGACCGTGCTCACAAGGTACAGGCGCGCGTCGCGAGAGAAGGTGCGGACGCGCGCAAGGTAATCGGACACTCCCCCTCCTTCCACCGGGGAGGGGATGGTACGCCCGCGCCGCGCGACCAAGCAACCCGGCCTTGAAACGTCCATCCGCGGCCGGTATAAGTACCCTCGATACGAAAAGATCGAGGAGGAGCGGGGGATGAAGCGCGCAGGGGTCCTGACCGGAGGCGGGGACTCGCCCGGGATCAACGCGGCGATTCGCTCGATCGTCCGCTTCGGAGAGCGGCACGGGGTGGAGACGATCGGGTTCCTCGAGGGTTGGAAGGGCCCGATCGAGGATCTCCACCAGGCCCTCGCGCTCGACGACGTCTCTGGGATCCTCCACATCGGCGGGACGATCCTGGGTACCTCGCGCACGAACCCGTTCAAGATGGAGGGGGCGGTGGAGCGGATCCTGGAGACGCTCGAACGGAACGCGATCGATTTCCTGATCGCGATCGGCGGGGACGACACGATGGGCGTCGCCCATCGCCTGGCCCCGCACGGGGTGAAGGCGATCGGGATCCCGCAGACGATCGACAACGACATCGCCATGACCGACTACTCCCTGGGGTTCTCCTCCGCCCTCGGGGTGATCACCGACGCCCTCGACCGCCTGCACACGACCGCCTTCTCTCACAACCGGGTCCTCATCCTCGAGGTGATGGGCCGCGACGCGGGATGGCTCTCCCTGATGGGTGGGATCGCGGGCGGCGCCGACGTCATCCTCATCCCGGAGATCGAGTTCAGCGTCGAGGCCGTGCACCGGAAGTTCCTCCGCCGCCAGGGCCAGAAGAAGCACTTCAGCATCGTCATCATCGCCGAGGGAGCGCGGCCGGCGGGATTGAGCGGACAGGTGATCGCCGAGGCGGAGGTCGACGCCTTCGGCCACGTGCGCCTCGGCGGGGTCGGCCAGTACCTGGCGAACGAGCTCTCCCAGAGGATGAAGATGCCGGTGCGGGTCACGAATCTCGCCTACCTCCAGCGCGGGGGGAGCCCGTCGCCTTTCGATCGGATCCTCGCCACCCGCTTCGGCGCGGCGGCGATCGAGTTCGCCCTGGAGGGGCACTTCGACGTGATGACGGCCCTCCACGGGACGAAGATCGAGCCGGTCAGCCTGGAGGAGGCCCTGCGCACATCAAGGCCGGTCGACCCGAGCGTCCTCTACCTCGTCGACCTATTCGAGTAGCCGGACGTGAAGGAGGGCGAGGAGGGTCTTCGCGTCCTCGATCGCCCCCTCGCGGATGAGCCGGTCGATCTCTTCTCGCTCGAAGGCCTGCACGGTCGAAATCTCTCCCGCGGAGCGGTCTGCGATCGATTCGACGTCGCGGGCGAGGAAGAGGGTCATCCGCTCGTCGGTGAAGCCTGGGGAGGTGTAGAAGGAGGAGATCCTCTCCCAGGAGGCGGCCTCGCAGCCAGTCTCCTCGAGGAGTTCGCGCTTCGCGCAGGAAAGCGACTCCTCCCCCGCCTCGAGCTTCCCCGCCGGGATCTCCCACAGGGACTTCCCGACCGCGTGGCGGTGCTGGCGCACGAGGAGCACGCGGCCGTCGGGAAGGAGGGGAAGGACGCCCGCCGCACCGGAGTGGAGGACGACCTCGCGCGACAAGATCGACCCGTCGGGGAGCCTCACCCGATCGACCACGAAGCACAGAAGCCTGCCGGCATGGACCTCGCGCCGCTCGACGAGCGCCTCGTCAGGGGATGGCGTTGTACCCTTCCTCGAGAGCGCGCTCGTTTTGCTCGACGAACTTCCCCTTCCCCTCACTTGTGAGGACGTGCGTCATCGCGCGCCTCGCCGCCTCGAGGGAGACCACGGGGTTCGTCTTGAGGTAAGCGCCGAGGGCGACCATGTTCAGGGCGCGGCTCGTCCCCGCCTGGGCGGCGAGCGCGTTCATCGGGACGGAGAAGGCGCGCACGTCGCGGCGTTTTGTCTCGCGGTCGACGAGGGAGCGATTGACGAGGATCGTCCCTCCCGCGGCGACGACCGGCTCGAACTTATCAAGCGAGGGGAGGTTCAAGGCAATGAGCGCCGTCGGCTCGTCGACGATCGGCGATCTGACCGGCTCCTCGGAGAGGACGACCGTGCAGTTCGCCGTCCCGCCGCGCATCTCCGGGCCGTAGGACGGGAGCCAGGTCACCTCGAGGCCCTCGTCCATCCCTGCCTGAGCGAGGACCTTCCCCGCGAGGATGACCCCCTGTCCGCCAAAGCCGGCAATGACGAGCGAGCGTTCCATCCCTCACCCCTTGTCCACGAGGTCGCCCAACGGGAAGACCTTCGTCACGACCTCGGCGACGTGCCGGTTCGCCTCGACCGGCTTCATGTGCCAGTTCGTCGGGCAGGTCGCGAGGACCTCGACGAGGGAGTAGCCCTTCCCTTCGACCTGATTCTGGAACGCCTTCTTGATCGCCTGGGTCGCCGCGAGGATCCGCTTCGTGTCGTACAGGGCCTGGCGGGTCACGTAGACCGGGGCCTCGAGCTGGGCGATCATCTCCACAAAGCGGATCGGATAGCCGAAGAGGGCCGGGTCGCGGCCCTCGGGGGTCGTCGTCGTCTTCTGGCCGACGAGGGTCGTCGGCGCCATCTCCCCGCCCGTCATCCCGTAGACCTGGTTGTTCACGAAGACGACGGTGATCTTCTCTCCGCGGTTCGCGGCGTGGATCGACTCGGCGGTCCCGATCGACGCGAAGTCGCCGTCCCCCTGGTAGGCCAAGACGACGAGGTCGGGGCGCGCCCGCTTGAGCCCGGTCGCGACAGCGCTCGCGCGGCCGTGCGCGACCTGCAGGGCATCGCAGCGATACCACAGATACGCGAAGACCGAGCACCCGACCGGCGCGATCACCACGGTCCGCTCCGCGATTGCGAGGTCGTCGATCGTCTGGCCGATGATCCGCGTCAGGATCCCATGATGGCAACCGGGGCAGTAGGTGGAGTGCGCCTCGGTGAGGCAGGCCGGCCTCGAGAAGACCTTCACCATCCGTTCCACGCTAACCGACATAGCGCTTCACCTCGCAGAGGATCCCCTTCGGCGTCGGGACGATCCCGCCAAGCTCCCCGTAGAACGGAGTCGCCGCCCGCTCCGCCACCGCGAGCCGCACGTCCTCCCACATCTGGCCCGCGCTCATCTCGACCGTCAGAACCGTCTCCACGCGCTTGGAAAGCTCCTTGAGCGGCTCGTACGGAAACGGCCACACGGTGATCGGCCGGAAGAGGCCAAGACGAATCCCTGCTTCCCTCGCCATCCGCACGACGCTCTTCGCGATCCGGGCGACGGTCCCGTAGGCGGCGATGACGATCTCGGCGTCCGCGGTCTCCGTCTCCTCGTAACGGACCTCGTTCTCGCGGATCGTGCGGTAGCGTTCCTGAAGTTCAAGGTTCATCTTCCGGAGCCCCTCCGGGTCGAGGTCGAAGGAGAGGATGATGTTGGGGGCGCGGCCGTGTGCCCCGGTCGTCGCCCACGGCTTCTTTGGGAGGCTCTCCGGGGCGACCGGCTCGGGAAGCTCGACCGGCTCCATCATCTGGCCGAGCATCCCGTCGGCGAGGATCATCACTGGCGTCCGGTAGCGGTCGGCAAGCTCAAAGGCGAGCATCGTCAGCTCCCCGGCCTCGGGGACGGTCGAGGGCGCAAGGACGATCATGTGGTAGTCCCCGTGGCCGCCGCCCTTCGTCGCCTGGAAATAGTCGCACTGGGCGGGGGCGATGTTCCCCAACCCCGGCCCGCCACGGACGACGTTCACGATTACGGCAGGGAGGCTCGAGCCGGCGAGGTAGGAGATCCCCTCCTGCTTGAGGCTGATCCCGGGCGAGGAGGAGGAGGTCATCGTCCGCACCCCGGCCGCGGCGGCGCCGTGGACCATGCTGATCGCCGCGATCTCGCTCTCCGCCTGGACGAACGTCCGGTGAAGGCGCGGCATGTTCTTTGCCATGTGCTCCAAAAGCTCCGCCTGCGGGGTGATCGGATAGGCGAAGTAGCACTGGCACCCGGCGCGGATCGCCGCCTCGGCGATCACCTCGTTCCCCCGCAAGAGGACCCGCTCCCCCATCGTCCCTCCTTCTCTCCCGGTTTACGTGCGAACCTTCTCTTTCAAGACCTCGATCACCACGTCCGGACAGGTCAGGGCGCAGAAGGCGCATCCGACGCAGCTTTCTGGATGCTCCATGTAGACAACGTCGTAGCCGCTCTTGTTCAGCCTTCCGGAGAAGGCAAGGACACGCTTGGGGCAGGCCGCGATGCACAGCCCGCACCCCTTGCACCGTTCTTCATCGACGCGAACTGTCCCGCTTGGCATCCTGTCGCCCCTCCGTCTCCTCGTCGTAGAACGTCTCCTCGACCCGCTCGCTGTGGTGCCGCCGGAGCCGGGCAAGGCCCTCCTCGGCCTGAGCGATCCACTTCTCGGTCTTCTCCTCGGGAAGGCGATCCCGCACCACCCGCGCTGCGGTGAGCCGCGAGGAGCGGCTCCTCAGGACGTACTTCAGGCGATGGAACTCCCGGTCGAAGGCGTCCGCCGGCCTCTCCTCGTGCGGCAGGAGCGCAACCTCGAAGCGGCCGTCCGTCCCTAGCGCGAGGACCCGCACCGCCACCCGCTCTCCCACCCGCAAGGGAGGGCCTTCCCGTCCGGGAGAGGACGCCGCCACGCCGATCTGACCCTCGGCGAGGGCGACGACCGTCCCCTCCGCAGAGAGGCTCAGGACTTCTCCCGACAGGGTGCTTCCGACCTCGAGCGTCATGCCGCGTCCACTCCGATCCGACTAGACGGCCTTCGTCACCCGCCCGGACTTGATGCACCGCGTACAGGCGTTGATCCAGACGGCCTTCCCGCCCATGAAGGCGTGGACCCGCTGGATGTTCGGAATCCGCACGCGCTTGGTGTGCCTCTGCGAGTGGCTGACCGTGTTCCCCGTCGCCGGGCGCTTCCCACAGACGTCACAGACTCTCCCCATGCGCTTCACCTCTCACTCGAACTAGATCCTCTTTTCTCGAATCGCAACGTCCACGTAGGCCGGCTCAAGTCCGTACAGCTCATCGCCCGTGTAGGTCTCTTCCCCCAGACGGGCGACCCACGCCGGGGACGGGCGGTTTGCCTCCGCGGGCGCCACCCTGAGCGAAGGGATCGCCGCGAGCCTCTCTCTCAGGGGCTCTGCACCGCTTCCCACCACCCAGGCCTCCTTGCGGTTCCCTGCGAGCCGCTCGAGGAAGGACGAGGTCTTCATCACCTCTGTCTCGCCCGTCGGCTTCCTCCTCCCGAACGCGCGCACGTAGAGAAGGTCGAGCCGGCAGGGAATGACGACCCAGGCGGGCAGGTCGGCCTCCACGCGGCCGCGGTAGACGGCCGTGCCATCGATCCCCACGACCGGAATCCCCAAGGCTTGGCCGATCCCCTTCGCGGTCGCGAGGCCAATACGCAGGCCGGTGAACGATCCCGGCCCGCGGTTTGCGCTCACAAGCTCGATCTCGTCCCGCCGCACGCGGCACTCCGCAAGGAGCCGCTCGAGCGCCGGAAGGAGGCCCTCGGCGTGGCGCAGTGGTCCCTCGAGCATCGCCTCCCCAAGCAAAGCTCCGCCGCGGCACAGGGCGACCCCGCCCCAGGCCTCGGAGGTCTCCAGCCCAAGCGTCATCATCGATCGTGAATGGTACGGGAGGTTCCATGTGTTTTCAAGTGAGAATGGAACGCGGGTTCTCCCCACTCGAGGCGAGGAGCGCGCGGGCCCTCTCTGCGTCCTGGTCCATCTCGTGGCGGAGCTCCGCAAGCGACGGGAAGGCCCGATCGCCCCGCAGCCGGGCGAGGATCTGCACCTCGAGCGTCCTTCCGTAGAGCTCCTCTTCCGGGGAATCGAGCAGATGAACCTCGGCGCGGAGGGTCTGTCCCTTCACGGTCGGCCGTTCGCCTACGTAGAGGAGCCCCGGGCTCTTCTTCCCGGCCCAGAAGGCGTACGCAAGGTAGATCCCGCTCCCCGGTCGGAGGACGGAGGGGTCGAGGGCGAGGTTCGCCGTGGGGTAGCCGAGCGCGCGGCCGAGGCCGTCTCCCGCGACCACTAGGCCGACAAGGAGGGGCGGACGACCGAGGAGTTCCCTCGCCTCACCGACCCTCCCCAAAGCAAGGAGGGCGCGGATCCGCGTGCTGCTCGCCGACTCCCCGCCGACCACGACCGGCGGGACGGCGACCACGCGCAGGCCGTGTGCCTTTCCCACCCGACGCAGGAGGGAAAGGTCGCCCTCCCGGCCGCGGCCGAAGCGGAAGGACTCCCCGACGACGACCGCCCGCGCGGCGAGGCGCTCGAGGAGGACGCGCTCGATGAAATCGGCCGCGGAGAGGTCGCGGACTCCCTCGAAGTCCGCCCTCTCCACCCGATCGACCCAGGCCTCAAGGAGTCTCATCTTGACCGCCTGTGGGAGGAGGAGGCACGGATCCGCCCCGTCTTCGGAGAGAAGCCGCGGCGGACGATCGAACGCGTAGGCGACGCGATCGAGGTCGCCGCCCCGCGCGACCTCGCCCACCCGCGCGAGCACCGCCTGGTGCCCCCGGTGGACCCCGTCGAACGTCCCTACGGTGACGACCGCACCTCTCATCCCGCCCACTCCCTTCCCGCGATTCAAAGAGGAAGATGGTACAGGAAACCCCTCCTCCCCACAGGGACGAAGGAGGCCGTTTCGCGGTTGCATAGGCCGCGCGCGCTCCGGTACAATCCCGTTGCGATGCGGATTGAACGGATGGCCGATCTGACGCTAGAGGACCAGGTCGCCCTCGCCACCGTGCGGCCGACCCGCCTCGAGGAGTTCGTGGGGCAGGAGGCGGTCAAGGAGAAGCTTCGCATCTACATCGCGGCGACCCAGGCCCGCAACGAGCCGCTCGACCACGTCCTCCTCTTGAGCCCCCCTGGTCTGGGGAAGACGACGCTCGCCTACATCATCGCCGCGGAGATGGGAGTGAACCTCCGCGTCAGCTCGGGACCGGCGATCGAGAAGGCGGGAGACCTCGCCGCGATCCTCACGAACCTGCGACCGCGCGACGTCCTGTTCATCGACGAGATCCATCGCCTGCGGACGAACGTCGAGGAGATCCTCTACCCGGCGATGGAGGAGTACCGGATCGACGTCATCCTCGGCGAGGGACCGAACGCCCAGTCGCTGCGAATCGACCTCCCTCCGTTCACCCTCATTGGGGCGACCACGCGGGCGGGCCTGATCTCCGCTCCGCTCCGCGATCGGTTCGAGGTCTCGTTCCGTCTCGACTTCTACACCCCCGCGGAGCTCTGTTCGATCATCCTCCGCGCCGGCCGGATCCTGGGGATCGAGGTCGATAAAGACGGAGCTGAGGAGCTCGCCAAGCGGGCCCGCGGGACCCCGCGCATCGCCAACCGGCTCCTGCGCCGCACGCGCGACTACGCGCAGGTGAAGAAACGAGGGAGAATCGATCCGGAGACGGCAAGACGATCCTTGGAGATGCTCGAGATCGACGAGGTCGGCCTGGACCGGCTCGACCGCGCCGTCCTTGACGCGATCATCACGAAGTTCAGCGGCGGCCCCGTCGGCCTCGAGACCCTCGCCGCCGCTCTCGCGGAGGAGAAGGACACGATCGCCGACGTCGTCGAGCCCTACCTCCTGCAAGAGGGCTTCATCCAACGGACCCCTCAGGGACGGGTCGCCACCGAGCGCGCCTGCGCCCACCTCGGCAAGGGAAAGCCCCGCCTTCTCTAGCGTTTCTGAATGGCGCGCGCGTTCGCGATGAACTCGAGGACGACCCCCTTGAACCGCCGCCAGTCGAAGACAACGGCGAGGGCGATCCACCCCACGAACCACAGGGCCGCCCGCGGGGCGTTGAACCAGGAGACGATGAGCGGGAGGGCGACGAGCGGGAAGGCGAAGGACATCGTGACGGACTTCGAGCGGAAGAAGGCGATGACGACCGCCGCGATCGCCACGTAGATCGCGGCCGGGGTGAACGGTACGAACCCCGCCATGACGAGGTAGCAGAGCCCGCCGAAGACCATCACCATGTCGAAGGCGAACTCCTTCTCCCCGATCCAGGTCGACTCCTTCTTGTAACGACGAGCAAGACGCCCGTCGAGGATGTCCGAGGTCCACCCAAGGAGGGTGAGGAGGACGACCGCCTCGAGCGCTCCTCGCCCAACGAGACCGAGCGAGGCAATCGCGACGGCGATCACTCCCCGCAGGGCGGTCAGGAGATCGGGAACCCTCTTCATCCTGGTTTCACCGTCCCCATTGTAGGGCGACCACCGGGGAAAGGCAATGACCGGCCAAGGTGGAGTTGTCGCCCAACTTGAGACCGTCTACGATCGATCGCCGAGAAGAGAGAAAGAGAGAACGGAGGTTCGCCCGGAGGAAAGATGAAAGAAAAGAG
>CAYHEK010000030.1:0-17938 GCA_964355545.1 uncultured Thermotogae bacterium
CCGAGTTCGCCGACCGGAAGGCCTACAGCCCAGAGCCGGTCGCGCACGCGTAGCGCGAAGGTCCCTGCGGGGGAAAACATGGAGATCGCCCACGTCGTTCCGACGAGCCTGATCGACTACCCGGGGCGGGTGGCGGCGGTCCTCTTCACCGCCGGGTGCGACTTTCGCTGTCCATTCTGCCACAACGCCGAGCTCGTCCTGCCGGAGAGGGTCAAAGAGCTCAAGCTCATTTCGTTGGAAGAGGTTCTGGAGACGCTCGCCGCGCGGAAGGGGTTCCTCGACGGCCTCGTCATCACCGGCGGCGAGCCGACGATTCAGCCAGACCTGCGTGAGTTCATCACAGAGGTGAAAGGCCTCGGCTTTCTCGTGAAGCTCGACACGAACGGCTCCCGGCCGGAGGTCCTGGAGGAGCTTCTGGAGGAATGGCTCCTCGACTACGTGGCGATGGACGTAAAGGCCCCTCGCGCACGCTACTCTGAACTCGCGGGGGTCCCGGTTGACCCAGGCGCGATCGCACGCTCGATCGCGCTCGTTCGCGCACGTGCCCCCAACTACGAGTTCCGCACGACCATCGCCCCGACCCTGACTCGGGGAGACATTGAAGCGATCGCAAGAGAGATCGCCGGTGTTAAGCGCTACGTCCTTCAGCCGTTCGTCGTCCCCGCAGGGAAGAGCCTCGTCGACCCCACCTGGGAGAAGAAGCCGATCCTCTCCGAGGCCGAACTCCACGCGACCTGGCAAGGGATCGCGGGGAACTTCTCCGCGGGCGGAGTGCGTTAGCGAAGGCCGACGAGTTCGCGGACTTTCGCGATGTTCTCGCGGGCGATCGCGCGCGCCTTCTTCGCTCCCTCAACGAGGATCTCGTCGACCCTTCCTTCTTTTTCGAGCGCGGCGCGGCGGGCTTGGATCGGCCGCAAGGTCGTCGTCAGGCTCTCGAAGGCGGTCTCCTTCAGGCGTGAGTAGAGGAGCTTCCCTCTCTCGAAATCGGCGCGCAGCCCGGCCACGACTTGAGCCTCGGTGGAGAGCTCGAGGATCTCGAAGAGGTTCGCCACCCCGGGCGACATCGCCATTCCCGGGACGAGGCCGGCGTCGGTGACAGCGGAGCGGACCTTCTGCTTAATCGAGGCCTCTTTCTCCATCACGCCGACGTAGTGCGCCTCGCCGGCGCTCTTGCTCATCTTCTGGTTGGGGTCGGCGAGGGACATGAGCCGCGCGCCTTTCCCGACGATCGGCTCGGGCTCGGGGAAGAACTCGCCGAAGCGGGCGTTGAACCGCCGCGCGATCCGTCGCGCCAGTTCGAGGTGCTGCACCTGGTCCTCTCCCACCGGGACCCCGCTCGCGCGGTAGAGGAGGATATCCGCGGTCTGGAGGACCGGGTAGGTGAAGAGGCCGGCGGAGACGAAGTCCCTCCCCGCGGACTTTTCCTTGAACTGCGTCATGCGCAGAAGGTCTCCATAGGCGGTGACGCAGTCGAGGATCCAGGCGAGTTCTGTGTGCTCGGGGACCGAGGACTGCCGGAAGAGGATCGAGCGCTCGGGATCGATCCCGCAGGCCATGAGGTCGAGGGCCATCGCCCGGCTCGCCTGGGAGAGGGTCTTTGGGTCGACCTCGATCGTGAGCGCGTGGTAGTCCACGATGCAGTAGATGCAGTCGTGGTCCTCTTGCAGGGCGGCCCAGTTTCGGATCGCCCCGAAGTAGTTCCCGATGTGGAGCGTCCCGGTCGGCTGGATGCCGGAGAAGACCGTCCGCCTCATCGCCCACCTCCTCGTTGCTGAGACTATTCGCGAAGTATACGCGTGCCGGAGTTTGGGCCGCAACCGCAGTCGGGTTGATCGGTTCGTCGCCTTTGGCGTATCATTCTTTCGGGTGCTCGATGGGGTACAGACTCACCGCGATCATCTTGGCCGCCGGGAAGGGGACCCGCATGAAGTCCAAGCGGGCGAAGGTCCTCCATCGGGTCGGTGGGCGCCCGATCCTCCGCTACGTCCTCGAGGCCGTCCGCGGCGTGGACCCAAGTGAGATCTTAGTCGTGATCGGCGACCACGCAGACGAGGTGCGCGCGACGTTCACGGACGAGGGGGTTGGGTTCGTCGAGCAGAGGGAGCAGCTCGGGACGGGCCACGCCCTCCTCGAGACGCGAGGGGTCGCGCGCGAGCGGACGCTCCTCGTCGTGCCGGGCGACCTCCCTCTTCTCTCCGCATCGGTCCTCGAGGGCTTCCTTGCGCGCCACGCCGAGGAGAAGGCCGACCTCTCTGTTCTCTCGATGGTCCTTCCCGACTCGGGGGCCTACGGCCGCATCCTGCGCGACGAGCACGGTCAGCCAATGCGGATTGTGGAGGCGCGCGACGCCGAAGAGACGGACCTCGCGGTCGGCGAGGTGAACACCGGGATCTACTGTGTGACGAACGACGACTTCCTCTGGAAGGCCCTTTCCTCCCTCGAGACGGCGAACGCGCAACGAGAGTACTACCTCCCCGACCTTGTCGGGCGCTTCCGCGCGGCCGGGAAACAGGTCGCGGCGGTCGTGGTCGATGATCCAAGGCGGGTCCTCGGGATCAACTCCCGCGCCGACCTCGCACTAGCCGAGGGGATCCTGCGCGAGGAGAAGCTTGCGGAGTTGATGGCTCTTGGAGTGACGGTCGCCGATCCAAAGCGAACCTACGTCGAGCCAGGAGTGAACGTGGCGGCGGACACGGTGATCCTTCCCGGGACCCACCTTGTGGGAGAGTCCGTGATCGGGGAGGGGTGCACGATCGGTCCGGACGCGTGGATCGAGGACTCGACGATCGAGGAGGGCTCACTCGTCCGCTACTCGGTCCTCGAATCGGCGCGCGTCCGCTCCGGATGCACGATCGGCCCCTACGCCCACCTCCGGCCGGGAGCGGACGTCGGGCCGGATGTGCGGATCGGGAACTTCGTCGAGGTGAAGAAGTCGCGGGTGAAGCGCGGTGCGAAGGCCGGCCACCTCGCCTACCTCGGGGACGCCGAGGTGGGGGAGGAGGCGAACATCGGCGCTGGGACGATCACCTGCAACCTTGGACATCGCGGAAAGAAGAAACACAAGACGACGATCGGCGACCGGGCGTTCATCGGGAGCAACGCCTCTCTCGTCGCTCCGGTCACAATCGGCGAGGGCGCCGTCGTTGGTGCCGGCTCGACGATCACGGAGGACGTCCCGCCAGGGACCCTCGCCATCGGCCGCGCTCGGCAAGTGATCAAGGAGGGGAAGGAGGAATGATCGGAAGGGAGCTCACCCTGATCTCGGGGAACGCCAACTGGGCGCTCGCGCGCGAGATCGCGGACGCCCTGGGGATCGACCTGTGTGACACCGTGGTCGACCGGTTCAGCGACGGGGAGATCCGCGTGCGGATCCTGGAGACCGTGCGCGGTGCAGACGTGTTTGTGATCCAGCCGACGTGTCCTCCGGTCAACGACCACCTCATGGAGCTTCTCATCATCATCGACGCCCTTCGCCGCGCCTCGGCGCGCACGGTGATCGCGGTCATCCCCTACTACGGCTACGCCCGTCAGGACCGGAAAGAGACCGGACGCGTCCCGATCTCCGCTCGCCTCGTGGCCAACCTGATTGAGACCGCGGGGGCCGATCGCGTCCTGACGGTCGATCTCCACGCCGGCCAGGTCCAGGGCTTCTTCAACATCCCGGTCGACAACCTCCGTTCCGATCCGATCTTCGCTGCGTACTACCGCAAGGCGATGGCCGGTTCTCAGGACACGGTGGTCGTCTCTCCGGACGTCGGCGGGACGGCCCGCGCGCGGATGCTCGCTGAGCAGATCGACGTCCCCCTCGCGGTCCTCGAGAAGCGCCGCGCGCCGGAGGGGACCGAGATCAAGGTCCTGCGCGTGATCGGCGAGGTGAAGAACAGGCGAGTGGTCATCGTCGACGACATCGTCTCCTCCGGCGTGACCCTCGTGCAGGCGACCGAAACACTCCTCGAGCACGGCGCGACCGAGGTCCACGCCCTCTGCACGCACGGAGTCTTCTCCGGGCAGGCGATCCAGACCCTGGAGGCCTCCCCCTTGAAAAAGGTGGTCGTGACCAATACCATCTGCCACGAACCCGCGGAGAAGAGCGCGATCGTCGACTACATTCCGGTGGGAGAGCACTTGGCGAAGACCATCCGCCGGATCTTCGAGAACAAGTCTGTGAGCCATCTCTTCCCGCATTACTGATCGAGGAGTCACCATGTCCATCTTGCACGCGAAGGTACGCACGGGAGGGAAGACGAGGGCGCTCCGCCGGAGCGGGAGCGTCCCGGCCGTCGTCTACGGTCCGACGATGGAGAGCACAGCGATCGTCCTGGATCGCAAGGAGCTGCAGGCCGTCTTCTCCCAGATCACGCGCAGCTCCCGCATCGACCTTGCCGTGGGCGACCACGGCAAGCCGAAGAAGCTCGCGGTCTTCATCAAGGCAATCCAGTACGACCCGATCACGGACGAGCCGCTTCACGTGGACTTCTACCACCCGGCCGCCGATCGTCCTCTCAAGCTTGAGGTCCCGATCAAGCTCGTGGGCCAATCCCCGGGGGTGAAGGCCGGGGGGGTGCTCGCCGTCCTCTCCCGCACCGTACCCGTGCACGGCCTGCCCAATGACATGCCTCCGCTCCTCACCGTCGACGTGAGTGCCCTTGAACTTGGACAGGCGATCCGTGTGGGCGATGTCGGCTTCGGGAACGTCCAGCCCCTCTTTCCGCCGTACCGGGTGCTTGCCGTGGTCGTGTTGCCGAAGGCCGTTGTTGCCGAGCCGACTGCCACGGAGGAGGCCGAGGCGGCCGAGGAAGGGGCGGCCGAGGGGGCGGGGGAGGAGCCGACCCAAGGGGACTGAGTGAAGGCGGTCTTCGGGCTGGGTAACCCCGGGCTGGGGTACGTCCTTTCGCGTCACAACGTCGGTTTTCAGGTGATCGATCTCTACCGGAGGGTCCATCGCCTTCGGAGAAAGGGGACGATCACCGCACACTCGCTTGTCTACCGGACGGACGAGCTTCTTCTCGTTAAGCCGCTCACTTACATGAACTCAAGCGGCCGAGCCGTCCAGGCCGTCCTTGCGCAGTTCAACGTCGCCCTCGGCGACGCCCTCGTCGCGTACGACGACCTCGACTTCCCCTTGGGCGCGATGCGCATCCTCGCCGCCGGCGGACCGGGGAGCCACAACGGGATGCGGTCCGTCCTTGCCTCTCTTGGGAGCGAGGGGCTCCCTCGGCTGCGGATCGGGATCGGCACGGACTCTCGACCGGAGGATTCCGTCGATTACGTCCTCGGACGGTTCACCCCCCGCGAATGGGAAGCCCTCTTCCCCGTTCTCGAGCGGGCGGTCGAGGCGATCGAGGCCTTCTCGACCTGCGACGTCGTGACCCTCATGAATCGGTTCAATCGACGCGGCTCGCCGATTGCGGCGGAAGGGGATGCCTCTATAATCTTGTGAGAAGATGCCCTGGGAGGGGGTGAAGATGTACGACCGGTTCTCACGCGAATCCATGGAGATCATCGCGGTCTCGCAGGAGGAGGCCGAGGAGTGGCGCCACAGCTACGTGGGGACCGAACACCTCCTCCTCGCCTTCCTGAAGATCAAGGGGAGCGACGTCCATCGCTTCCTCACCACCCAAGGGATCACCTACGCCAAGGTCGTCTCCCTCCTGGAAGCGGAGAAGGGGAGGGGCGAGGTGAAGCTCTCCGCCGACGACCTCGAGCCGACCCCGCGCCTCAAGCGGGTGATGAAGATCAGCTTCGAGGAGGCGCGGCGGGCGGGCCTGAACACGATCCGGCCGGAGCACCTGCTGATGGGGATGCTCCGCGAGGGCGAGGGGACCGGGGCGGCGATCCTCCTTCACCTGGGGATCGACCTCGCCAAGACCCGCGCCTACTTCCTTCCCTCAGCCGGGATCGGCATGGCGGTCCGCGCCTCTCGCCGGCCGCAGCAGAAGGGGGACCTCTCCGAGTTCGGCCGCAACCTGGTCGAGGAGGCGGAGGGGGGGCGACTCGACCCCGTGATCGGCCGGGACGAGGAGATGGAGCGGGTCATCCAGACCCTCACCCGCCGCAAGAAGAACAACCCCGCCCTGATCGGGGAGTCCGGCGTGGGGAAGACGGCGATCGTGGAAGGGCTCGCCCAGCGGATCGCGGCGGGGGATGTCCCACCGCTCTTGGCCTCCAAGGAGATCATCGAACTGGACATGGCCTCGATCGTCGCCGGGACGAAATACCGCGGGGAATTCGAGCAGCGCCTGAAGAACCTGATCAACCAGGTGACGGAGTCGGACAACGTCATCCTGTTCATCGACGAGCTGCAGACGGTGGTCGGGGCCGGCGGGGCTGAGGGCGCGATCGACGCCTCCTCGATCCTCAAGCCTCCCCTGGCGTCGGGGGCGATCCAGTGCATCGGGACGGCGACCCCCGCCGAGTACCGCAAGTCTGTCGAGAAGGACCCCGCTTTGAAGCGCCGCTTCAAGACGATCTTGATCGAGGAGCCGACGGTCGAAGAGACGGTCCAGATCCTGAAGGGTCTCCGCCCGCACTACGAGAAGCATCACGGGGTGAGGATCACCGACGATGCCCTCTACCAGGCGGCACGCCTCTCCGACCGCTACGTCACGGACCAGTTCCTTCCCGACAAGGCGATCGATCTCGTCGACGAGACCGCGGCGCGGATCAAGCTCCACGGCTCTCGCCTCCCGGACGACGTGCGGGAGATGGTCGCGAAGTTAGACGACCTCGACGAGGAGGAGCGCGAGGCCGTGGCCGCCCAGGACTACGAGACCGCGGCCCACCTGCGCGACCAAAGGAAGGAGCTCACTCGCAAGGTCGAGGAGATGAGTGAACCCGCTGGCCAGATGAGCGGGCTCGTTGCCACCGGCAAGGAGATCGCACAGATGATCTCCGTGTGGACCGGCGTCCCCATCGGGCACGTGCAAGAGGAGGAGACGGCGCGCCTGGTGAACATGGAGGAGAAGATCCACGACCGCCTGATCGGCCAGGACGAGGCGGTGCGGGCAGTCTCCCGCTCGATCCGCCGTGCCTACGCTGGGGTGAAGAACCCGCGCCGACCGGTCGGCGTCTTCATGTTCCTCGGTCCGACCGGAGTGGGGAAGACGGAGCTGTCGAAGACCCTCGCTGAGTTCCTCTTCGGCGACGAGGACGCCCTGATCCGCGTGGACATGTCCGAGTACATGGAGCGTTTCTCGGTCTCTCGCCTGACCGGTGCCCCGCCCGGCTACGTTGGCTACGAGGAGGCGGGGGAATTGACGGAGAAGGTCCGCCACCGTCCCTACTCGGTGATCCTGTTCGACGAGATCGAGAAGGCGCACCGCGACGTGTTCAACATCCTCCTTCAGGTGATGGAGGACGGGATCCTCACCGACTCCCAGGGCCGACGGGTCGACTTCCGCAACACCGTCCTCATCATGACCGCGAACGTCGGGAGCGAGATGATCACCGACCGGGGGACCCTCGGGTTCAGCGATCAGGGAGAGGGCTCGGTAGAGCCCTACCTGGAAATGAAGGACCGCGTGATCGGGGAGGTGAGGAAGGTCTTCCGGCCGGAGTTCCTGAATCGCCTCGACGACGCCATCGTCTTCCACCAGCTCTCGCGCGGGCAGGTGCGCGAGATCGCGGACCTGATGCTTTCCGAGCTCAAGGAACGGCTGAAGGAGGAGCACGCGATCACCCTCGCCCTCGAGGAGTCTGCGGTGGAGGTGTTGATCGAGCGCGGCTACGACCCCAAGTACGGGGCACGGCCGCTGCGGCGCACGATCGAGCGGCTGATCGAGAACCCGATCTCGGAGCTGATCCTTCAGGGGACCTTTCCCAACGGATCTTCCGTGGTCGCCCAGGCGGCCGGGGAGGAGATTCGGTTCACAAAGGGCGGCTAGGGTGCCGTTTAGCTGCGGACACTGTGGGTATCGCTCGGTGAAGTGGCTCGGCCGCTGCCCGAGTTGTGGGGAGTGGGATACCCTCGTCGAGGAGGCAGGCGAGGCGGCGAAGGAGGCTGCGAGCTCCTCGTGGATTGGGGAGGACCTCCAGCTGATCAGCGCGATCGACCTCGGGGAGATCGAGCGCCTTCAGTCTGGGATTGCAGAGTTCGACCGGCTCATGGGGGGTGGACTGGTCCCCGGCGGGGTGATCCTCTTTGGCGGCGAGCCGGGGATCGGGAAGTCGACTCTTCTCTTGGAGCTCGCCCAGAATCTTGCCGAGCGGTACGGGAACGTTCTCTACGTCTCGGGGGAGGAATCGGCAGCGCAGATCAAGCTCCGGGCGAGCCGCCTGGGGGTGACGAGCGATCGCCTCTACGTCCTCCCCGAGCAGTCCCTCGTGCGGATCGTCGAGGCGGTCGAGCGGACGAGTCCTTCCGTCCTGATCGTGGATTCGATTCAGACAACGATCTCCCAAGCCATTCCCGGCGAGGCGGGGAGCCTGCGCCAGCTGCGCGAGTCGAGCGCTGAACTCACCCGGCTCACGAAGGCGCGGAAGATGGTGACCTTCCTTGTCGGGCACATCACCAAGGAGGGGGCCTTCGCCGGGCCGAAGACGGTCGAGCACCTTGTCGACGTCGCGATCTACCTCGAGGGGAGCCGCGGAGAGGACGTGCGGGTCCTGCGTTCGGTGAAGAACCGCTTCGGGTCGACGAACGAGGTCGCCGTCTTCCAGATGCTCCCACAGGGTTTGAAGGAGATTGCCGACCCGTCGCGCTTCTTCCTCGAGATCGAGAAGAAGCCGCGTCCCGGCACGGTCGTCGTTCCCATCCTCGAGGGGACGCGGCCGATCCTGATTGAGGTGCAGGCCCTCGTCGCACCGACCGGAGGCTACGGGATCCCCCAGCGCCGCGCTACGGGGCTCGATGTGAACCGCGTCCTTCTCCTCCTTGCCGTCATCGAGCGCCGCCTGGGGATCCACACGGGCGCATCCGACGTCTACCTCTCCATTGCTGGCGGCCTGGAGGCGCGCGAGAGGGCGGTCGACCTGGGGGTAGTCGCGGCGGTCGTCTCCAGCCTCCGCGACCGGCCCCTCCCCGAGCGGACGGTCGTCGTGGGCGAAGTCGGGCTCTCAGGAGAGGTGCGCGGGGTGAAGAAGCTCCGCGAGCGGATCGGGGAAGCGGGGAAGCTCGGGTACGAACGGGCGATCGTCCCCGCGGGTCCCGGACTCCCCTCGCGGGGGAAGATGGAGATCGTCCCCGTGGAGGCGATTGAGGGTGCGGCCGAGGCCTTGCGGCTCCGCTAGAGGAGGGACGAGAAGATGACCGACCCGCGGATGGAGACGCTCGAACGGGCGAAGGCGGTCCTGGAGAAGCGGGTGGCGGAGAGGCCAAAGGTGGCGCTCGTCCTCGGTTCGGGGTTTTCCGACGCGTTCGGCTTGCCGGCCGGAGGAATGCGCATCCCGTGGGCGGAGATCCCGGGGTTTCGCACGCCGACGACCGTGGGGCACATGGGTGAGCTGTGGGTCGGGAAGATCGAGGAGAAACTGGTCTTCCTTCAGCGCGGCCGGACGCACTACTACGAGGGGTACTCCCTGGACGAAGTCACCTTCGCCGTCCGCCTGTTCGCTCTCCTCGGCGCGAAGATCCTCGTTCTCACCAACGCCTCCGGGGCGATCAACCCAAACTTCTCCGCGGGCGACCTCGTCCTGGTAACCGATCACATCAACCTGCTCGGGACAAACCCGCTTCGCGGGCCGAACCTGGAGCGACTCGGACCGCGTTTTCCTGACATGTCAAGAGCGTACAGTCCACGCCTGCGCGACCTGGCGAAGGAGGCCGCCACGGCGGAAGGGATCGAACTTAACGAGGGGGTCTACGTCGCGGCGCTCGGCCCCTCCTACGAGACCCCGGCTGAGATCCGTGCCTTCCGCGCCCTGGGTGCGGACTTGGTCGGCATGTCGACCGTGCCGGAGGTGATCGCGGCGGTGCATGCGGGAATGGAGGTCCTCACGATCTCGTGTGCCACAAACCTCGCCGCCGGCGTGGACCCGGAGGCCACGCTATCGCACGACGAAGTTGTGGAGACCCTGCGCCGCAAGGGGGAGGAGATGCGGCGTCTCCTCTTCGCGATCCTCCGGCGCCTCTAGGAGAGGAGAAGCGGGGGGGCGCGGTCATTGCGTCCATCGAGAGCCTCCGTATAATCTCGCGGCCGTCTCGAGGAAGATGAGGACACCAGGTCTTCTCTGCACCGAAAGACGGCGGATTCTGCAAGAGACTCTAGGAGGTACCAGTATGGCCAAAGGCTCCACCACGCTAAACCCGTTTGAGATCTCGCAACAACAGCTGGACAAGTCCGCGGAAAAGCTCAAGCTCGACCCGCAGGTCCACGCGCTCTTGCGTGACCCGATGCGGATCCTCGAGGTTCACTTCCCCGTCCGCATGGACGACGGGACGACGAAGGCGTTCACCGGCTTCCGCGTGCAGTACAACGACGCCCGCGGCCCCACGAAGGGTGGCATCCGCTTCCATCCCGACGAGACGCTGGACACGGTGAAGGCCCTCGCCGCCTGGATGACCTGGAAGTGCGCCGTGGTCGACATTCCCTACGGCGGCGGGAAGGGCGGAGTCATCTGCAACCCCAAGGAGCTCTCTATAGGCGAATTGGAGCGGATCTCCCGCGGGTACATCCGCGCCATCGGCCGATTCATCGGGCCGGAGAAGGACATCCCCGCGCCGGACGTGTACACCACTCCTCAGATCATGGCCTGGATGATGGATGAGTACTCGAAGCTTGTGGGGTACAACGCGCCGGGCGTGATCACCGGCAAGCCGATTCCGCTGGGGGGGTCGCTCGGCCGTGGCGACGCCACCGCGCGCGGGACCGTGTACGTCATCCTCGAGGTGGCCAAGATCCTCGGGCTCAAGCTAAAGGGGGCGACCGTCGCGGTTCAGGGGTACGGGAACGCCGGCTACTTCGCGGCGAAGCTGATGAGCGAGCTCGCGGGGAGCAAGGTGGTGGCCGTCACGGACTCCCGGGGCGGCGCCTACGCGCCGGGGGGGATCGACCCGGAGGCCGCGCTCGCGCACAAGGAGACGACCGGTTCCGTCTCTGGGCTCGCGGGCGGCAAAGGGATCACGAACCAAGAGATCCTGGAGCTCGACGTGGATGTCCTGATCCCGGCGGCGATCGAGAACGTGATCACCGGGAAGAACGCGGGTTCCATCAAGGCGAAGATCATCGCCGAGGCTGCAAACGGCCCCACGACACCGGAGGCGGACGAAATCCTCTACCGCAGCGGGAAGTACCTCATTCCGGACTTCCTGTGCAACGCGGGCGGGGTGACCGTCTCCTACTTTGAGTGGGTGCAGAACATCACGGGATACTACTGGAATCTTGAGGAGGTCCACGAACGGTTGAAGGACAAGATGACGCGGGCCTTCCACGATGTGCACAAGATGGCGCAGGAGAACAAGGTCGACAATCGGACGGCCGCGTACATGGTCTCCGTACAGCGGGTCGCCGAGGCGATGCGCCTGCGAGGTTGGGTCTAAGAGCGAGTCTCTCTGCAAGGCCGTGCGGAAAGGAGAGGAGGCCCTCGCAGCGCTTCCTCTCTCATCGGTAGGTTTGTGCGAGGGGGCGTCCCTTGTCTAGAATGAGAAGTATGGCGGGAGCCGTCTCGGATCTAAAGGAGAAGCGAGGGTTCCTCGCGAGGGTCTTCCCTTCGCTCGGCCCTGCGGAAATCGAGGAGCTTGAGGGAATCTCCCTTAAGGTTCACTACGACGAGGACGAGCTGATCGCCCAGGAAGGCTCCTACGCGGCGGGAGTGTACGTGGTTCAGTCCGGCCTCGTCTCCATCGGGAAGTACGCGAGCAAAGGCTGGGAGAAGCGCGTCCTGCGCTTCCTCGCCGCCGGGGAGATGTTCGGGGTGGAGCCGGTCTTCCTGGAGCGAGAGCCGATCAACGCGGAGTTCGCGAAGGCGATCGTCGAGTCGACCCTCATCTTCTTCGAGAGGTCAAACATCCTCGCGTTCAGCAAGAAGCATCCCTACCTCTTCGCGGACCTGTGCCGCTGGCTCTCGCGTGAGGTGATCATGCTCGAGTTCAAGCTCACGCGTGAGGCGGTCGAGTCGATGGACCGAAATCTCGCTCTGCTCCTGATGGCGCTTGCCAACAAGTACGGCAAGAAGGGAGCGGAGGGGGTCGTGCTCGATCTCCCGATCTCCCGGCAGACCATGGCGGAGATGCTCGGGATTTCCATCGAGACCCTGATGCGGGCGCTCAAGCGTTTCCGCGAGCGCGACCTGATCACGACCTCGCAGAGCCAGATTACGATCGTCGACTTCGAGAGTCTCAAGGAGAGGGCTCGCACGAGCTCGTTCTACCTCTCGATCATCGAGGAGACCCTCTAGCGGCGCTTTTGGGCCTCCGTCGCGCTCGCAAGCCAGGTGCGCAGCGCTTCACAAGACATGATCAGCCGTTCCCCCTCGTGCGAGATCCCGGGGAGCGAACCCAGGGCGCGATTCACTCGGCCGGTCGACCGGCCGAGGAGCTGGGCGAGGATCGGCAGGGTGATCTCCAGCGGGAGGGCGAGGTTCTCTCCCTCGCGGGGTTCTCCACACCGGTCGGCGAGGTCAAGGAGAAGCCGGCCCAGGCGCTCCTCGACCGGAGAGGTGAAGAGCGAGACCGTCCGCTGCTTGAGGGTGTAGAACCGCCGGGCAAGTGAGGCGAGGCAGTACCGCTCGACCTCCTCCTCCTTCTCGAGGACTCGCAGGAAGAGGTCGCGCTCAAAGAAGAAGAGTTCCGTATCGGTCACGGCGCGGGCGCAGCTGAGGTGGAGATCGTTGTGCTGCTCCAGGAGGATCTCGAATCCGATCAGATCTCCTGGTCCAAGGATTTCCATGGGCGGAGTCCGATGCCCTCCGGTCGGGGCCGCGCACCGATCACTCACAAGGCCGGTCGAGATGAGGTACGTCCCCGCCGCGTACGTCCCCACCTGGAAGATGAGCTCACCGTGGGGATAGCGAATGTGAAGGGGTCTGTATGTCTCGATGACGCGGCTCCAGTCCACCGCTCGAGCGTTCGCTCCTGTCTTCGTCCTTTCCATGGCTTCTGCAAAAGAGTAGCTGACTCCCTGTCCCTCGCCAATGTAAGAAGACGGGGTACGGAAGGTCCGCGGGCAGGGAGGGAGCCCTCATCGTGGAGTTTTCAGGCGGCCATTTGACATAGACATACATGCCATCCGCAAGTCACCAACCGCGAGACTACTCGCACATTGGATTGTCGAAGGCCGGCCCATGCTCCGCAGGATGCCATGGCTGCAAGTCTGCTTGGCCGCGGTAGAGAGGTGCAAAAAGGAAATGGCGATCCCGTCGTCTAACCTACGTTTCCAGAGGCCGGTCGGCTACCTTTCTTGCCGGAGGTGAACGCCTCATGGCGAGTCAGCAACTGGGGACCGGAACAAAGCGGTCCGTGCGAACCAAGATCAACCCGTTTGAGATGATGCTCCAGCAGCTCGAGCTTGTGCGCGAGCAGACGGACATCCCCGCTGGGATCTGGGAGATTCTCTCGCGTCCCGAGCGGGCATTGGAAGTGAGCGTGCCGATCACGCGAGACGACGGCGCAGTGGAGGTATTCACGGGATATCGGGTGCAGTACAATAGCGCGCGAGGCCCGTGCAAGGGCGGAATCCGCTACCATCCCGGGGTGACCTTCGATGAGGTCAAGGCCTTGGCGGGCTGGATGACGTGGAAGTGCGCCGTGGTGAACATCCCCTATGGCGGTGCGAAGGGTGGAATCATCAGTGATCCGACGCGTCTCTCCGAGCGGGAGCTCGAGAGGATGACCCGGCGCTACACGGCGATGATCTTCCCGCTCATCGGGACGATGCGCGACATCCCCGCCCCGGATGTCAACACAAATTCTACGGTCATGAACTGGATCGTGGATACCGCGAGCCTCCTCTCCGGTGAGCCGGTTCCGGGGATCGTCACCGGCAAGGCGATCGAGCTCGGCGGGGCCCTGGGGAGGCGAGAGGCGACGGGGCGCGGGGTCATGGTCATCACCTTGGGTGTTCTGCAACGCCTCGGGATCGACATCACGAAGGCACGGATCGCCGTGCAGGGGTTTGGGAACGTCGGGTCGATCGCCGCGGAGCTCCTCGCGAAGCAGGGGGCGAAGGTCGTTGGGCTGAGCGACGTGTCGGGCGCGTACTACTGCCCGACCGGATTCAACGTCGACGAGGTCCTCCGCTATACAGAGACCTCTCCGGGACACCTCCTTGCTGGATACAGCGCGCGGGGTGTGGAGGAGATCTCAAGCGAGGAACTGTTGACCCTCGATGTGGACGTCCTCGTCCCGGCAGCCCTGGAGGCGCAGATCGTGGTGGAGAACGCGGGCGGGGTTCGGGCGAAGGTCATCGTGGAAGGGGCCAACGGCCCGACCACGCCGGAGGCGGACCTCATCCTCGCGGACAAGGGTGTCGTGATCGTCCCAGACATCCTCGCCAACGCCGGCGGAGTCGTCTGCTCGTACTTCGAGTGGGTTCAGAACGTCCAGTGCTTCCCATGGGAACTTGAGGAGACGAACCAGCGGCTCGGCCGGGTGATGCAACGGTCGCTCGACGAAGTCTGGAGGCTCTCCGAGGAGCGGAAGGTCTCTCTACGACTCGCCGCCTTCATCCTCGCCGTGGAGCGGGTCGCCCACGCGATCCGGCTGCGGGGGATCTTCCCTTAGGAGGGGCGCACTCGTGGGACCGTACACTCCGAGCCTCCTCCTCGAACCGGAGATCGAGGCTGACCTTTTGCTCGATCAGGCCGTCGAGTTCTGCAAGAGGCGGCTGGGGAAGAGCGAGCGAGAGGTACGCCTGGGCCTCGCGCAGGAGGATCCCGAGGTGCACAGCACCCTCCGGTACGCCATCGCCAAGGGACTCTCCGAGCACCTCGGCCGGCTCGGCCGCGCGGTTCGCGCGGTCTACGTGTATGGAAGCGCGATGAACGGCGATGCGGGAGCCTGTTCGGATATTGATCTCGTCGTCACCGTGGAGCGAAAGCTCGATCAGGCCGTCGCTCTTCTGCGACGGCTGGACCTCGCCCTGGTGACGTCCTACCGGGCGCTCATCGAGTGCGAGCGTCGCCCGGCCTCCCTCCTCGACGTCCACCTCGTGGACGTCGAGGAGGAAGAGAAACGCCACGGCTACGGAGCGGTCGTCTGCTCAACACGGACGAGCCCCGTATGCCTGTGGCGCTACACTCCTAGAGTCTCGGGGGCTCCCTTGGCCGGGAGCCCCCACGCTTCTTCCCTCACCGCGCGTGGATGAAGAATTGCTTCATCTCCTGCGGAGCGTACACGTCAAACTGGACCAGGCTCAAGACATCGATCTGTGTCTGACTCCCAGGATTGACACAGCGCGTCCTCCCCAGGTCCACCTTGTAGTCTCCCCCGATGACGGGGGATTCGTGGCAGTGGCCGGAGAGGACCAAGTAGGGTTGGACGCGCGCGATGAACCGCCGGATCTCGACGCTTCCCACGTGATCGGAGAGCTTGAGGAACTCGTAGCGGCCGCGCGGGGCGCACCAGTCCAGGGGTGTCCCGTAGGGAGGGGCGTGGAAGAGGTGAATCGTCTGACCCGGCTCGTAGGGGATCGGGCGCTTCTCCTCGTCGCCTCGCGCGAGGTAGCCTCCCAAGTCCCGCAAGTCATCGGCGATCGTGGACCTCTTTCCGTTTCCGCTCGTGGTGACTCCGAGCGCGTAGATGTCCACGCACGGATCCATCTCCTCCGGCCGTAGCTCGACGCGATTCTCGTACTTCACCCAGTCCATCAAGAGCTCTCCACCCGGCGGGACGTACGGATAGCCGGCCACCAACAGGAGCGGGACCTCGCCAGGGAAGAAGGCGCGCCGCTGTCGCGACTCCCGGAACTCGACGAGCCGGTTGTTCACGAGGTGGAAGTTCGGCGTCTCGTGGGCGAAGGAGGCCAACAATGGCTCGTTCGCGCGGCGGTCGTCGTTCCCCATGATCGCGTAAACGTCCACGTGCCGGTGGTCGAGGAGGAAGCTCTTGAGCAGGGGGATGAACTCCTTCTGGAAGAAGGCGCGCTGCACGGAAACCCCCGCGTCCTCGCCCGTGACCTCCGTGGAGGCCCCCTGCCGGGGGCTCGGGGCGAGGTCGCCGGCGATGAAGATCGAGGTCAGTTTCCACGCCTCGGCAATGCGCAGGAGGAGCTCGTAGAGGAGGATGTTCCCGTGAAGATCGGCTACAGCAATCGCCTGCATCATCGCCCTTCAGGGTACTCCGCCGTCATCCGTTGTCAAGTGGGACGGCGCGCTTCGCGAAGCGCCCAATGCACGCATGGCAAATGGCATACGCCGGACTCAAGGAGCGTGGGAGAAGGAGCGCTTCCCCTCCCTCCCTCGCCGGGTATCCATGGGCCCCTTCGCTCCTCCCTCTCCTCTTTGCTATCATCGGTGCGGTTGACCGAGGGAAGTAAGGAGGAGGTCATGGGCCAGGGAGGAGACAAGAGGCCGAGCCTCTATGACAATGCAATGCGTCAGTTCAACAAGGCGGCCGATCTCATGGGGCTCGACCCCGAGATCCGCAAGATCCTGGGAACGACGATGAATGAGATCGTCGTCCACTTTCCAGTGAAGATGGACGACGGGAGCCTCGAGATGTTCACGGGCTACCGCGTGCAGCACAACGGCGTGCTCGGCCCGTTCAAGGGCGGCCTCCGCTTTCACCCTTCCGTCGACCTTGATGAGATACGGGCGCTCGCCACCTGGATGACCTGGAAGGCTGCCCTCGTCGACATCCCTTTCGGGGGAGCGAAGGGTGGGATTCAGTTCGACCCGACCGAGTACTCCCCCGGCGAGCTGGAGCGGATCACGCGCCGCTTCGCCTTCTCTCTGGGCTGCAACATCGGTCCGGAGTACGACATCACCGCTCCGGACGTGAACACCAATCCCCAGATCATGGCGTGGATCCTCGACACCTACATCTCCACGATGCCGCCCCAGGAACGGAATCGGTCCATGCACGTCGTGACCGGCAAGCCGGTTGAGTTGGGGGGGAGCCTGGGAAGGGACAAGGCGTGCGGACAGGGGATCGTCTTCCTCATCGAAGAGTGGGCGAAGGAGCGGCGCTTCGACCTGCGCGGGGCGACCTACACGGTCCAAGGCTTCGGGAATGTTGGGGGGTGGGTGGCCCGACTGCTGAAGCCATACGGCGCGAAGCTCATCGCCGTCGAGGATGCGACCGGCGCGATCGCGAATTCCAACGGGATCGACCCGGATCGACTGGCCGAGTACGTCAAGGTACATCGTGGAGTCCGCGGATACGCCAAGATGAACCTCATCGACCACGCGGCGTTCATGAGCACGAAGGCCGACCTCTTCATCCCGGCGGCGCTGGAAAACCAGATCACGGCGGAGACCGCGCCTCTCGTGGACGTGAAGCTCGTCGCCGAGGGCGCCAACGGCCCGACCGACCCGGAGGGCGACCTGATCCTCGCGGAGAAGGGGATCGATGTGCTCCCCGACGTCCTGTGCAACGCCGGCGGGGTGATCGTGAGTTACTACGAGTGGCTGCAGAACAAACGTAGGGAGTTCTGGGACCTCGAGGAGGTCGACACGAAGCTGCGCAAGAGGCTCCTCGACGCCTACGCACGGGTCCGCGACACGGCAAGTCGCCTCGGAACGGATTGGCGGACGGCCGCCTGCATCATCGCGCTCGCGCGCCTGGAGAGAGTGTATAAGGAGCGGGGGATCTTCCCATAGCTTCCGCCCTCCCTTTGGGTTTCTCCTTTTCTCGGCGCCCTTGACAGGCATCCTCCTCCATCGTAAAATTACGATTGGTGGGGACAATGAAACTGGTAGTTCTCAGCGAAGAGGAGAAAAAGCTCGTGCGGATGCTCGCCGCGCTCGGGAACCCGGCGCGGCTAAGGATCTTGAAGCACCTCTCGCGGTGTCCGGAGTGCATCGTCGGCGACCTCGTCGCCCAGACTCCTCTCGCGCAGGCGAC